>NZ_CAJQOO010000019.1 GCF_905480005.1 uncultured Maricaulis sp. | reverse complement strand
CCGCACTCCTCATTGACGTTGAAGCCATTCGGCTCGACGCCGATCGGGATCACGTCCGCGCCGAGCTCCCAGAGAGCCTTCGGCGCGACCTTGTAGCCAGCACCATTGGCGCAATCGACGACCAGGCGAAGGTTCGACAGGCGCTTGGCGCGCGGGAAGGAGGATTTGACGATCTCGACATAGCGCGCCTGGGCGTCATCCACGCGCTTGGCCCGCCCGAGATCCGAGGGCGCCGCCAGCTCCTCGGAAAGCGAGCCATCCATCAGCGCCTCGATTTCCAGTTCCGCCTTGTCATCCAGCTTGCGACCATCGGGGCCGAACAGCTTCATGCCGTTGTCGTGATAGGGGTTGTGCGAGGCCGTGATCATGACTCCGAGATCAGCCCGCAAGGAGCGCGTCATCAGCGCAACGGCCGGCGTTGGCAGCGGCCCGAACTGGAACACATCCATGCCGACCGAGGTGAAGCCGGCCACAAGCGCGCTCTCGATCATGTAACCGGACAGGCGCGTATCCTTGCCGATCACCACGGAGTGCCGACCGGTGTGGCGGACGAAATACTTGCCCGCAGCCAAGCCCAGTCTCAATGCGGTCTCAGCCGTCATGGGGAAGCTATTGGTGAGTCCCCTCACCCCGTCGGTTCCGAAGTATTTCTTGCCCATGGCGTCACCCGATTTGCGTGTTCCGTCCGGTATATAGAACCTATCTGCTAAACCGAAGTGAATGGATGAGCTGGACGGTCGCGGAGTGATCGGGTAGGCGTTGATGTCTCTATGTGGAGGGGAAACTGAATGACGCGTGTTCGCAAGGCTGTGTTGCCGGTTGCCGGCTTTGGAACCCGGGTTCTGCCCGCCACCAAGACAATCCCGAAGGAAATGCTGCCCGTCTTCGACCGGCCGGCAATCCAGTATGTGGTGGATGAGGCGCTGGCCGCTGGCATCGAGCATTTCATCTTCGTGACCGGACGCAATAAGGGCGCGATCGAGGATTATTTCGACACCGCCTACGAGCTGGAGACCAGCCTCCAGACCAAGGGCAAGAGCGATATTCTCGCCGAGGTCACCAGGACCAAACCCACTCCCGGCTCGATGAGCTTCGTGCGCCAACAGGCCCCGCTGGGTCTGGGTCATGCGATCTGGTGCGCGCGTGACATTATAGGCAGCGAGCCGTTTGCAATCCTCCTGCCCGATGTCCTTGTCCAGGCCGAACCGAGCTGCCTGGCGCAGATGATCGAGGTCTATGACGAGACCGGCGGCAATGTCATCGCGGTCGAACAAGTCCCGGAGGACGAGGTCAACAAGTACGGGATCATCGATCCGGTGTCGCGCGACGGCAATCGCATTCGCATGCGGGGCATGGTCGAGAAGCCACCGGTCGAGACCGCACCCTCCAATCTCTCGATTACGGGACGCTATATCCTGCAGGGATCGATCTTCGACTTCCTCGCCGACCAGGCGGTTGGGGCTGGAGGCGAGATCCAGCTCACCGATGCCATGGCTCGGCAGATGGAAAGCCAGGACTTCCATGCGGTCGAGTATGACGGCCAGTCCTATGATTGCGGAAGCAAGCTTGGATATCTGAGGGCGACCATGGCTTATGCCCGATCCCACCCAGCGCTTGGCGATGACGCCCAAGACCTGATCGACACGTTTTCCGCGGCCCGGCTTCCGGTGTAATCAGTGTAAGTTCGTCGACACCATAAAAGAGGCTCTAGCGAACCCGCCAAACCTTGAACCATGCGGAAAAACGGGCCAGGCCAGCTTTGATCCCGACAGTCGGCGCAAAGCCGTAGTCGGCTTCAAGCCGACTCGTGTCAGCGTAGGTGCGCGAAACATCCCCGGGCTGCATCGGCCTCATCACTTTTTCGGCGACAACGCCGAGTTCAGTTTCGAGCGTCTGGATCATATCCATCAATCGGACGGGGGCAGATCCACCGATATTGTAGACCGCATGGCGCCCGCGGGCGGGCGAGTCCGCCAGGATACGCGACAGGGCATCAACGATGTCGTCGATATAGGTGAAGTCCCGCTCCATATTGCCATTGTTGAACACCTCGATAGGACGGCCTTCCAGCATCGCGTCGGCGAACAGCCAATAGGCCATGTCAGGTCGGCCCCAGGGACCATAAACCGTGAAGAATCGCAGGCCGGTAGCCGGTATTCCATACAAGCTGCAATAGGACGCCGACATCAATTCATCGGATCGCTTGGTCGCAGCATAGAGCGACGCCGGGGCTTCAGCGGCGTCGCTCTCCTTGAACGGGACCGAAGAGCGCTCGCCATAAACCGAGCTTGACGAAGCGTAGACAAGATGGTCCAGGCGATCACCCAGGGCGCGTGCGGCCTCAAGCACCGAGAGATGGCCGATCAGGTTCGAGCTGGCGTAGGCGAACGGTGCCTCGAGGGAGTATCGCACTCCGGCTTGCGCACCCAGGTGCAGCAGGCGTTGGGGGCGCACATCGGTCACAAGACGGGCAACGCCGTCATGATCCGCGAGATCAAGAGCCTCGAAACGAAACCCGGAAAAGCGAGCGAGCTCCGCCAAGCGAGCCTGCTTCAACGCCGGGTCGTAGTACGGGTTGAGATTGTCGATACCGACGACGTCTTCACCGGCTTCAAGCTGCGCCTTCGCCGCGTGAAACCCGATAAAGCCCGCCACTCCTGTAACGAAACTCGTCAAACCCTGGCCTCCCCGACCCGATCCTGATCGCCTGTCGTCAATTCGTTCGCTTTCGCAACATCTTATCGACATGGACAAAATGCCGTGTGCGGCACCGTTTTGCCCCAAGGCCACGCCACACAACAGCCCCCGTCGCACATAAAATTGCTAGAAAGCCCGGAGGCCAGCGTCGAAGGGGAGGGGTTGCCCCTCCCCGTCAGGCTCAGACCCAGCCGTCAGATGCATCATCCGACAGCGTCAACATTTGGTCGTCCCGCGCGTCGAACGCATCGGTGAAGGCGTCCGCCGGGAAGAATTCGAGCCCGTAGGCGCTTGCACTTGCGACCAGGCTGACTGGCGTGTCAGCCGCGGACGGTATGGTGAGCGGCTCGAAAACTGGATGCCCCTTGTCTGCCTGAATAGCCCCTTCCAGTTCGACAGGCCATTCGAGCAAGGCGTCGCGGATGTCCCCGCGGGCATCTTCACCATTGCGCCAGATGTTCGTGCCGACTTCGCCACGGAAATCGCCGATGGTGTCCGACAGGTTCAGCAGCAGGGCCAGGTCGCCATCGCTGAGGTGGGGATAGACATGGTCATGATGGCCTTCTTTTTCACCATCTCCGTGTCCGGCGTGGCAACCAGCGCATGGACACCCCTGTCCATGTCCGAGTGCGTCAGGGTCGAAAGCCTCGGTCGGGGGCATGTCATTAGGATCAAGGCCCTCCCGACCGGCAAAGTTTGGATCTCCGAAATACTCCGGATTGCTGGTTCCGCCGTCATAGACAATATTTTCAACGCTAATGAGCTCGACCACACCGTCCGGCGCTCCGGCGCGATTGTCGGTGACCACCGTATTGCCGGAACCGTTGGTCGACAGGGTGTAGTCGGTTGACGCCCCAGAGAACACGGCGGTGTCCGAGCCACTCCCGCCACTGAAAACATCAGTACCCCCGGATGCATAGAAGCGATCGGCTCCGCCTGCACCCGTCAGGACATTGTTCGCGTCATTGCCGATGAAGATGTCATCACCCGAGCCGCCAATGGCGTTCTCGATTACGGTTCCGCGGGCAATGCCGACATTGCCATCCCGACCCAAAACGCTTGAATAAGCCTGCTCGCGCAGGTCGAGGGTCTGATCCGCAGCGGAGCCGGAATAATCCATCGTGTCGGTTCCGCCGGTGTCGAAGATCGTGAAGCTGACGGCGTTGGCATGCGCGGTGGCATCAAAGATCACGTTCCCGGCCGTCGAATTGAAGCCATAGGTCGTGTCGCCACCGCGCGTTGACGTGGAACCTCCATACATGTCCAGAACGGCAATGATGTCAGCAACCTGTGGCCCGATGACATAGCCGAAATCTGCATTGATGAAGGTGTTCTCGTTCTGCGAGAAATACGACATTACCGACCCTTGCCAGGAATCATTCAGGTAGATGGCATCAACGGCATAGTCCGCGGACCCGTCGTAAGGGCCGCCGTGGCCCAGGCCAAGCGCGTGGCCGATTTCATGGATGTAGGTCTGGAAGGAGTAGCCATCGATGTTGGTGCCATAGGTGTCGAGCCACTCTGTTCCAACATTCACACTCGCGGCCGTGATGAAACCGCCTGATGTCGCATCCGGCCCCGCAAAGGCGCCCTCCTCATCATCGTCGAACGTGATCTCACCGCCCGTTGCGACTTCAGTGAAGCTGATCCCGGTAATGTCTTGCCACAATTGCAGGGCGGCGCGTGCGAGCGTCTGCCCAGCCGTGGTCAGGGCGGTGATGTTGACGGTAATTGAGTCGCCAGCTGACCGGTCCCATTGCAGGCCACCGAAGCCATTTGAATCGAGGTAGTCAGCGATTTCCTGGTAGTTCCAAGCGCTCAGAGGGTCCGTGTGGCGAACCTGCAGCGTGTACTGCCCGGACAGAGTTGCCCCACTGTCCGGCTCCCAGGCTCCAACTGACACGTAATAGGTTCCGGACGTGGTCGCCGTGAAGCCGAGGCGTGAATCCGTGTTTACGCCAAGGGTGATGTCGTCATTCTCGGCGATCAACGTGCCGGATGCATCATACAGGCGGATATAGGTGTCATCGAGCTCCACGCCCGCGCCGCCTGATCCGAATGCGTCGAACTGATAACGCTGCCCGGCTTCCAGCGTGATGGCTACCCAGTCGCGGTCGCCGGCCACTTCGAGGGTGCCGGTGAAGTCACCGCCCGAAACCATCTGGATTTGGGTGGTGTCACCTTCGGGAATGTCGGCCGACTCGCCGGTAACATCCCCAACCGTGATCGCCACAGCCTGGTCGTTGGTATTGCTGCCATCAGACGCCGTGACAACAATGTCGTAAACATTGTCGCCCCCACTATCGCTTGGACTCTCGAAGTTGGGGGTCGTCAGAAAGCGGACTTCACCGGACGCAGAGTCGATCGTAAATAGCGCCGCATCGGCACCGGAAATCGAGTAGCTGATCGTATCACCGTCGGCATCGGTCGCACGGGCAACATAGGCAGATGTTTGGTTTTCGGAGACCGTCTGGCTCGCACCAGACGAGAAGACCGGCGCATTACCGCTGGACTCGTCCACATCGGTGACCGTAACGGCGACAGCTTGAGAGTCGGATAGGGCGCCATCAGACGCCGTGACAGTGATGTCATAGACATTGTCACCGCCAACATCGCCCGGGGTTTCAAAGTCGGCCGGCGTGATGAATGACACAGCACCGGTCGAGCTGTTGATCTGGAACAAGGCCGAATCTGTCCCGGACAGCGAGTAGGTCAAGCTGGCGCTGTCCGCGTCAGTAGCGGTCGCGGTATAGACAATGCCGGCGCTGTTCTCTGCGATCGACGCGGTAGCGCCAGACGTTATCACCGGTGCCACATCATTTTCGTTCTCGACCGTGATGCTGACGGCTTGCGTCGTAGTCAGGACACTGTCGGATGCACGGACATTGATCTCATAGACATTGTCGCCATCAGCGTCGGCGGGCGACTCGAAGTCCGGTGAGGCAACAAAGCTGACGGCGCCGGTCGAGGCATCGACCGTGAACAGTGCCGAATCCGCGCCCGTGATCGAATAGACCACGGCGTCGCCATCGCCATCTGTCGCGGCGATGGTATAGGCCGCGCTTGTGTCATTCTCGGTGTAAGTCGCCGAGTTCGCCGAAGTGATAACTGGTGCCGAATTCACATTGTTGACCGTGACCGACAGCGCCTGGGTGACATTGGTCGAGCCGTCACTGACCTGCAGGGTCAGCTCATAGACATTGTCGGTATCGGCATCAGCGGGGTTCTCGAAGTCCGGCGACGAGATGAAGCTCAGCTCGCCCGTGGTGCTGTCAATCTGGAACAAGGCACCGTCGCCGCCCGCGCCGATCGAATAGGTGAGCGCGTCACCATCCGCATCAGTCGCCGTAGCGGTGTAGAATGTACCGGTCGAATCCTCATCGACCGCATCGGTTGTCGCCGAAGTGAAAACCGGCGCGAACTCATTCTGGTTGGTGACCGTGATCGAGACGGCCTGGAGATCGGAGTTGCTGCCGTCAGACGCCGTGACGGTGATCTCGTAAACATTGTCGCCGTCTGCATCGAGCGGCGTCTCGAAGTCGGGCGCCGCAAGGAAGCTGACCTCACCTGTAGAAGCGTCAATCGAGAACAGCGCTGCATCGGCGCCGGTCAGCGAGTATGCCAGAGCGGCCCCTTCCGGGTCGGTCGCGGATGCTGTGTAGACAACGCCTGCGTTGTTCTCTGCCGTGGTCGCAGTGGCGGCCGACGTCACAACAGGGGCCTCATTGACATCATTGACGGTCACTTCGACGACTTGGCTGGTAACCGTCGTGCCATCGCTCGCGCGGACCGTGACCTCATAGACATTGTTGCCATTGCCGTCAGCAGGCGCTTCGAAATCCGGAGACGCGACAAAGGTCAAGTCACCGGTGGCCGAATCAATCGCGAACAATGCGCTGTCGGCGCCCGACGCGAGCGAGTAGGTGATTGTATCATTGTCCGGGTCCGTCGTGGTCGCCGTGTAGACCACCCCGATACCATTCTCATCGAAACTGGCGGTCGTTCCGGAGGTAAAAGACGCCGGGCCTTCATCGACAGCGTTAACCGTGATCGCAACAGCCTGGGTCGTACTATTGGTTCCGTCCGAGGCCGTAATAATGATGTCATAGACATTGTCGCCATCGTCATCAGCCGGGTTCTCATGATCCGGCGCTGCGAGGAAGGTGACGACTCCTGTGCTGGCATCGATCGCGAACAGCGCCGCATCCGTGCCGCTCAGGCTATAGGTGATCGTATCTCCCTCAGGATCGCTCGCCGCGGCAGTGTAGACGGTGCCGACACTATTCTCGTCGACGGCCACATTGTCTGCCGATGTGATTTCGGGCGTTTCATTCACATCACCGACCGTGATCGTCACCGCCTGATCAGTTGTATTGACGCCATCCGATGCGCGGATCGTGATTTCATACGCATTGTCGGCTCCGGAATCGGCCGGATTCTCGAAGTCAGGTGGCGCATTGAAGGTTACGGCGCCCGTAGTGCTGTTGATGGAAAAAAGGCTCGCATCAGCACCGCCGGATATGGAGAAACTTATTGTATTTCCGTCAGCGTCTGTCGCGGTCGCAGTGTAGACTGTTCCAGTCGTGTTTTCGTCAGCATCAGCCGTCGCCGCGGAGCTGAAAACCGGCGGGTTGGTATTGGTAGGCGGAGGGGTGGGCGTACTACCGCCGCCGCCGCCACCACCACCCGCGGCCGCGCCGAGCAGGCCCGCGCCGCCGAGGACAGCCAAAATGGCACCGCCGCCACCACCGGCCGTCGCAGCGGCACCTGCCCCAAGAAGGGCATTGGCTTCAAGCGCCGCATCGGCGAGATACACCACGCCGTCCACAACGCTCACATCTTGCGCCGCAATCAGGATGGTCCGCCCGTCTGCCATGAAGAGTTCTACCGAACCGTCAGCCCCCATAGCGACCCGCGACACGCCATCGACACCGGACACCGGCGTATAGCCATCCGGAGGGCTGGCCACACTATCCTGCGCCTGAGATCCACCCGCGAGCAGCACCGCACCACCGGTTGCCATCGCCGTCGTCAGCAATGCATTTCGGGCAAAATTGCCCCGGCTCGTCTCTTTCATGGCAGGCATAGCGATCTCTCCCGACGATCTAGCGTTTGGCAGCCCGACCCCTTGAACAACACACAGCGCTGCATCAGGGCCGATCACGACAGTCTTTCACCAAGGCCGAGCGGCCTGGCACCCAAGCTTCAGAACCGAAATCTTCGGTTTGTGCCCGGCGCACCGGCGAAGCATCACAAAAATTCCCAATTGGCACCCAAAAGGTAACTTCCTAACGTTGACACCCCGTGGGGGTCAAGGCACCTCGCCTTCCACGCGATCACGCGGGCGTGGCATACGGTCGGTCAGGCTCATCAATTCCAGCCGCTGGCGCAGCAGCGAGAAGCGCGCGCCGATAACGTCCAGCTCTGCACGCTCATAGCCGAGGCGAGCGTCGATCAGATCCGGCAGCGTGCCCAGGCCGAATTCAAACTCGCCCGAAATGGCGTCAAAATATTCATATTGCGACCGAGCGACAGCTTCGCGACGAATGAGTTGGGCCTGCAGCGAAATCGTCCGACGAAACACGATCTCGGACTGCTCGCGCAGTTCGCGCTGCATGCTGCGAAGGCCACTTTCTTCCTGCTCCATCCGGGCTATCGCGCGCTCATTGCGTGCCTGCAGCGCCTCGCCGGTATAGAGCGGCATGGAAAGGTCGACACCGATCCGGTCGCGCGCGTCCCAGGTTTCGCTGAAATCATCATACACGTAGGAGGCTATTCCAACCGCCTCGACCACGGGCAGCCGACTGCGCCGGGCCCGCTCACGCTGGGCATCCAGCACGCGCACCGCTTCCGCCTGGGCGGCGAGATCCGGATTTCGCGCCAGGGTGATGTCGACCGCATCATCGACTGTCGCGATCCCGCGCAAGGAGCGCGCGAGGTCATCCGCCGCCGCCTCGGCGTCACAAAATGCGCCCGGCGCATAGCCCGTATACTCCCGGATTCGGGTGGCGGCGCGGTCGCGCATGAA
>NZ_CAJQOO010000018.1 GCF_905480005.1 uncultured Maricaulis sp. | reverse complement strand
GAAAATGGCGAACAAGCGATGCATGGGGCAGAACCCTCCCGTGTTTGACCTCTATCTAGCCCAGCCTTTGAAGTGGGGCGAGGGCAGGCAGTGTAAAATCCGCGTGTGGCCGCGTGGCTTGCTCGCCTCGCCGGCGCTCGCTAAGCAGCGCGCATGAATGCGTTCGCCCTTCTGGCCACCAGCCTCTCCCTGTCGACCGACGCTTTCGCCGCAGCCCTCGCGCGTGGCAGCGCCGCCCGTGAGACCCGAACGCTCGCCGCTTTGCGGGTCGGCGCTGTATTCGGTCTGGCGGAAGGTTTGATGTGCCTGCTTGGCTGGAGTCTTGCGCTGGTGATGGCCGACTTCATCATGGCCGTGGATCATTGGATCGCCTTGGTGCTGCTGGTCACAATCGGCGGCCTGATGATCCGCAACGGACTCGCGGCAGGCGGGGATGACGAGGCTGTGGCCGCATCGCCGGGGCTGGCTGCAACCCTGGTAACCGCGCTTGGCACCAGCATTGATGCTGCGGCCGTGGGCATCGCCCTGGCCCTGGCCCTGGCCGGGGCGCCGGTCTGGTCAGCCCTTGTGATTGGCCTGACCTCCTTTGCGATGGCAGGCCTGGGCTACCGGATCGGACCGCGGGTCGCCGAACGCCTTGGCGGCGGCGCTGAAGTCGCCGGCGGGATCGTATTGATTGCGATCGGGGTTTCGATCTTCATCAGCCATGTCGCGGGCGGATAGGGTGATGGGCCAGCTGTCGCTGCCCGATCGGTTTGTCCTGTCACTCTGGTGCCTGGGATTTGCGGTCGGGACCAGCACGCATCTGATGGATATTTTTTCCCGCGGTATCTTCGCCTACACCTATGCCCCGTTCTGGATGAATGCCTTCTGGACAAGCCTCACCCTGCTTGATCCGCTGGTGGTCGCTTTGCTGCTTCTGGTCCGTCGGGCCGGGATCGTGCTGGGGGGCATGGTCATGGTCGCGGATCTTGCCATCAACACCTATGCCGGGACCCTCCCGGCTATGGCCCCGGGCAGCTACCAATTCGTCTTGCAGTGGATATTCGGCTTGTTTGTCTTCGCGACCGCGGGCCGGCTCTGGCCTGCGCCGCGCGGCTAGATCAAGCGATCTCGAACACGCCATCCACCTCGACCGCTGCGCCGAGCGGCAGGACCGGACAGGACACGGCCGAGCGTGCATGGCGCCCGGCATCGCCGAAGACCTCGACCATCAGGTCGGAACAGCCATTGATGACCAGCGGGATGTCGGTGAAACCCGGCACGGCAGCGACGAAACCACCCAGTTTCACCACACGTTTGACACGCGAGAGATCGCCCCCGCAGGCAGATTTCAGCTGGGCAATCAGATTGATCGCGCACAACCGGGCGGCGGCTTGTCCGGCAGCCACATCCATATCGCTGCCCAATGTCCCCTTCACCAGACCGTCTGCACTGATCGAGACCTGGCCGGATATGAAGACCTGGCTGCCGCTTTGCACGAAGGGCACGTAATTGGCGACCGGCGCGACCGGTTCCGGCAGGGTGATTCCAAGATCGGCGAGACGGGTATCAATGGCAGACATGGCAGGCTCCGGACTGTGTGTTCGCGGCGGAGATTAGCGCCGTATCGGCCCCATGCAATCTGCGTGCTTGACTTGACGCGCACGTCATCCGGCATGCTGTGTCCATGATGACGATGATCCAGGAAGACGAAATCCGATTCGACGCCCGTGACGGCTATTCGCTGTCCGGCCGGATCATCACACCGGACACGCCGCGTGGCGCTGTGCTGATCTCGTCCGGGACCGGGTTTCCCAAAGGGCTTTACCGGCGCCTCGCCCTGGCCGGGGCCGAGGCTGGCTTTGCCTGTCTGATCTATGATTATCGCGGCATTGGCGGGTCTGCGCCCAGGCAGATGCGTGGCTTCAAGGCCGATATCGTCGATTGGGGCCGGCTCGACTATGCCGCCGCGCTCGAGCGCGCTGCTGACCTGGCCCCAGGCCAACCGCTTTTTGCGATCGGTCATTCGGTCGGCGGGCATCTGGTCGGCTTTGCCGACAATGCCACGGCGCCGCTCGCCCATGCCTTCATCACAGTGGGGACGGGCTATTGGGGCGCCCATGATGCGTCCTACCGACCGTCCGCGCTGTTGTTCTGGCTGCTTTACGGGCCAGCCTGCCTGGCGCTGACAGATCATATCCCGGCGGGGGGTATCTGGGGCGGGACAGCCTTGCCGCGCGATGTCTTCCTGCAGTGGCGGCAATGGGCCTCCAAGCCGGACTATTTCGGCCATTATCTCGATCAGCTGACCCCGCATAATTTCGATGCGGTGACGGCGCCGATCCGGTCCTGGACCTTCTCCGATGACCGGCTGTGCGCCCGCCGCTCGGCCGAGGACTTGCTGAAACTCTACCCGAAGGCTCCGTCCGAGCATGTGCGCCTCGATCCGGCCGATATCGGCGCCGGGCGGGTGGATCATCATGGCGCCTTCAAGAAAGAGTCTGCCGCCTTCTGGCCGATGATCTTCAACTGGTTTGATCAGGTTTCGGGGTCGGTTTCGCGCTGAGGCCACGGCCCTTCACGACCGCATCGCTGCCGAATCGTTCACGCGCCTTGTCCATGGCGCGTTCCGCTGTGGCCCGGCGGATGGCTTGCGGGTCAAGCAGGTCACCGGCATCGCCGACGGCGTCGCGCAGGCCGGAAAACCCGATCCCGATCAGGCGGTACCGGGTTCCGTCGACCTCCTTGTCGAGCAGGTCCCGTCCGACCCGGAACAGAGTGTCGGCGAGCTGGCTGGGTTCGCTCAGCGTGCGGCGGCGGGTGCGGGTCTTGAATTGCGCTGTCTTGAGCTTGAGCGTGACGACCTGACCGGAAACAGCCTTGGCCTTCATCTGGTCCGCCACTTTCACACTCAGCCGCCAGAGATGTTTTTCCAGCGTGTCACGGTCATCATGATCGGCATTGAATGTGGTTTCGGACGATACGCTTTTTCGTTCGCGTTCGGGGGCGACCCGGCGCCGGTCTTCGCCGCGGGACAGTCGCGAGAGATGGTAGCCCATATCGCCATAACGATCAGCCATGCGTTTGTCGCCCTGCCGACGGATATCGGACAGGGTGCGGATGCCGTCGCGTTCCAGCTTGGCGGCGAAGGCAGGTCCGACACCGTAAATTGAACGCACCGGCCGCGGTGCCAGGAAGTCCAGCGCCTCGGCCTCGCCGATCACCGCGAACCCGTTCGGCTTGTCGAGATCTGACGCGGTCTTGGCGAGGAATTTGTTGAAGGAGAGGCCGACGGAGACCGTGATGCCGACCTCGTCCTCGATCTGTCTTTGCAGGCGCAGCAGGGTGAGCGCGGGCGGTGCACCGTGCAGCCGTGTTGTACCGGTGAGATCAAGAAAGGCCTCGTCGATCGAGAGCGGCTCCACCAGCGGAGTGATGGTCTTCATCATGTCGCGGATGCGATAGCCCTCGCGGGTGTATTTGCCGTGCTCGGGTCGGATCACGACCGCGTCCGGGCATGCTTTCAGGGCCTGGAACATGGGCATGGCCGAGTGCACGCCGTACAGGCGCGCGACATAGCAACAGGTCGACACCACACCGCGCTGCTGGCCGCCGATGATGACCGGCTTGTCTTCCAGCGCCGGATTGTCGCGCTTCTCCACCGCCGCGAAAAAGGCATCGCAATCGATATGGGCGATGGAGAGGGTGTTCAGTTCGGCATGGCGCAGAAGTCTGTGACTGCCGCAGGCCGGGCAGGCTGTGGTCGCGTCGGGCAGCGCGGCAAGGCACGCTCGGCAATAGCCCGCTTCGTTCACAGCGCAGGCTCGGGCAGATCATTCCAGAGCCACGCGGCCCCGCGCACACCGGAAGCATCGCCATGCTGGTGGCGGACGATGCGGGTCCGGCAAATATCGGAGAAGAGCCAGTTGGGCAGACGGTCGGCGACGCGCTCTGGCAGGCCGGGCGCGTTGGACACGCCACCGCCAAGGACAATGATATCCGGGTCGAGGATATTGGCGACACTCGCCAAGCCGCGGGCCAGCCTGTCCGCATGCCGAGCCATGCTCTCGGCCGCCGCGGAATCGCCGTGTTCAGCGGCGGCAAAGATCTCGCGCGCGCTCAGCTCGCCGCCATGCTGGCGGGCATGAGCGGTGGCAAATCCGGGACCCGAAAGCCAGGTTTCGAGGCAACCGGTCTTGCCGCACCAGCAAGTCGGCGGGTCGAGCTCATCATCCTGCGGCCAGGGCAGGGGGTTATGCCCCCATTCGCCGGCAATGCCCTGGCAGCCCTCCAGCAAATGCCCGTTGATGACGACACCGCCGCCGACGCCGGTCCCCAGGATGACGCCGAAAACCACCTCGCCCTCGCGACCGGCCCCGTCCACGGCTTCGGAGAGGGCAAAGCAGTTGGCGTCATTGGCGAGCCGAATCTCGCGGTCGAGGGAAGCGGACAGATCGGCGCCGAAGGGGCGATCATTGAGCCAGACCGAATTTGCATTGCGCATCAGCCCGCTGGCCGGGCTGGTCGAGCCGGGGTGGGCAATCCCGACACAGGCCTCGCCGTGGGCGGTCTCCAGACCTGCAACAAGCGCGTGGAGGGTCTCGAGCGTTGAATCATAGGCCCTTGGCGTCGCCACGCGCTCGCGGGCGAGTTCGCGCCCTTCGCGGTCGAAGAGGCGGGCTTCGATCTTGGTGCCGCCGAGGTCGATACCGATTCGATTCATTCTGTTCTTCCTTGCCGCCTGGGATATGGTTTTCCGGCTCTTTTTGTTCTTATCTTGTTCCGGAAAGCCCGGAAAGTGGCCTCTGACTCATGGTTGGTTAAGGAAAGTCGGGTTTATTACAGGTGGGGTTCAACAAGCACGATAAAATACGTGCAAACAACGGGAAGCGCGTCACCGACATGCTGCAGGTCATGCCGAAAAAGGTCCTGATTGTCGAAGACAACGAGCTCAACATGAAGCTCTTCAACGATCTGCTGGAGGCTCATGGCTATGAGACCCTGCAGACCAAGGATGGCTTCAAGGCGCTCGAAATGGCGCGTGAACACACGCCTGATCTTATCCTCATGGATATTCAGCTTCCCGAGGTCTCCGGCCTGGAAGTCACCAAATGGCTCAAGGATGATGACAGCCTGTCAGCCATTCCGGTCGTTGCGGTGACCGCCTTCGCGATGAAGGGCGATGAAGAACGTATCCGCGAAGGCGGATGCGAAGCCTATTTGTCGAAGCCAATCACGGTCGCGACATTTATTGAGACAGTTCGTCGGTTTCTCGACTAGGGGTGGTCGTCGATGAGTGCGCGTATTCTCGTCGTGGATGATCAGGCCTCCAATGTGCGGTTGCTCGAAGCGCGTCTTCAGGCCGAATATTTCGATGTCTGTACCGCCACCAGTGGCGAACAGGCGATCACGGTTGCCAGGGCCGAACAACCTGATCTCATTCTGCTCGATGTCATGATGCCGGTGATGGACGGGTATGAGACCTGCGCCCGCCTCAAGGATGATCCGAGCACGCGCCATATCCCGGTCGTCATGGTCACCGCGCTCGATCAGCGCGAAGACCGGATCCGCGGCCTTGAAGCCGGCGCCGATGACTTCCTGACCAAGCCGATCGACGATGTCACCATGTTCGCCCGCGTGCGCAGCCTGCTACGATTGAAGGCGGTCCTGGATGAATTGCGCTTTCGCGAATCGAGCTCGGCCATGTCCGGCCTGTCCGGTGATGTTCATGATGATGTCGACAGCACATCGCGGGTCGTCATTGTCAGCACCGATCCCCGATCCACGGCGCGCTATGCCGCAGCCATGCCGGTTCAGGCCCGGGTCCTGGAAGTCCATGAGCCCAGTGCCGCGATCGCGGCGGCCCGCGATGCCGCGGACTTGCTGATCGTCGATCTGACGGCCAATGATTATGACGGGTTGCGCCTTTGCGCCCGCGTTCGCTCCGATGCGGCAACCCGGCAATTGCCGATTCTCGCCATTGTGCGGCCCGATGATGTCCAGGACGCCGTCCGCGCGCTGGACCTGGGTGTGAACGACATTGTCCACCGGCCTGTCGATGCCGGTGAGCTGGCGGCGAGGGCGCGAACGCAATTGCGTCGAAAGCGTTATGCCGACCGCCTCCGCTCGCATCTCGACGAGGGCATGGAGCTGGCCGTTACCGATACGCTGACCGGGCTCCACAATCGCCGCTATATCTCCTCACGCCTGCGCCAGGCGATGGATAGTGCCAGCAATGGCGGCGCGCCGGTCTCTCTTCTGCTGGCCGATATCGATCACTTCAAGACGATAAACGACACCCATGGCCACGAGGCGGGTGACCAGGTTCTGCGCGACTTCTCGAGCCGCCTGTTGACCGGGCTGCGCGCGCTTGATCTGGCCGCGCGCTTTGGCGGTGAGGAATTTGTCGTGGTGATGCCGGGCGCCGGCATGGCCGAGGCAGAGATCGCGGCGGAACGCCTGCGGTCCAGCGTCGCGGGTAGCGACTTCAAGCTGGGTGACGGTACGAAAGTTCCGGTCACGGTCAGTATCGGCGTGGCGCAGGCCAGGCGCGGGGAAGCCATCGACAGCCTGCTGCGTCGGGCCGATGAGGCGCTCTATGTGGCGAAGAATGCCGGCCGGAATCAAGTTCAGGCCGCGGACAACGCCGCGGCCTGACAAAACTCGTTGGTCGAGCGGGAAAAAACCGTTCGGACGGGAAACCCGTCTTACTTGATTTTCGCTTCCTTGAAATCGACGTGCTTGCGTGCGACCGGGTCGTACTTTTTCAGCACGAGCTTCTCGGTCATGGTGCGCGCATTCTTCTTCGTCACGTAGAAATAACCCGTACCAGCCGTGGAGTTCAGGCGGATCTTGATGGTTGTCGGCTTCGCCATGGCTCTAAATGTCCTGGTGCTTTGAGTGTGCGCGCATTCGGCCCCATGCCGACGCGAGAGCGCGCGAACATACGCACGGCAGCGCCGCTGTCAACTCTTCCCGGCTGTTTGTGATGCACGTCTCCAGACCAGTACTGCATAGACTGCGGCGATCCCGGCCATCACGATCATCAGCCCGTGCGGTCCCAGCCCGTCCATGGTGATGCCGGACGCGGGCGGCCCGAACAGAGAGCCCGCCCCATAGGCGAAGATGAAGGCCGCATTGGCCGCCGCGATACCGCCGCCGGAGAAGCGTTCACCGAGCAGGGCCAGGCCGACCGTGTAGAGCCCGGAAGCGACGCCGGCCTGGATGAAGAAGAGCAGCATCATGCCTGGCAGGAAGTCACCGACGGCCCAGATGGCGAGCGGGGTCAGTGCGGCCGTGGTGGCGATCCATTTGAGCGTTTCCCGGCGATCGGTCCGGTCCGCTATCCAGCCAAGCGGGATCTGGAAGGCGAGGGCACCGGCCGCCGCCGCCATCGCCACCATGGAGATGCCGTGCGCGTTGAGGTCGAGCCGGTCGCCATAGACCGGGGTCAGGGAGAAGAGGACGGTTTCCAGTGCGCCGAAGGCCAGGGCTGCCCCGATCGCCGCCGGAGCCGCCTTGGAGGCGCCCAGTATCGCGCGCGGCGAGGCTTCATCCCGGCCCGGCGCCTGCGCGGCAGGGCCTTGCAGCAGGATAATGGGAAGAGCGCCGATCATGAAGATCAGACCACCGGCGTAGAAGCCGGCATCGCTGACCGCGCCGAGCTGACCGAACAGGAAGGCGCCGATTCCGAAACCGCCGGACAGCACGGTCCCGTAGATACCGAGGATTGTCGCACGGCGTAGCGGGGTGGCGATCTGGTTGATCCAGGTCTCCGAGACCACGAAGATCACGGTCATGAAACTGCCCATGACAAAGCGAAGAACAAACCAGGCGGGCACATTGTCGAAGACGGGGAAGAGGGCGTGCAGCGCGCCGGCCAGAACGAGGCTGATCACGATCAGCACCCGTCCGGGAATGATGGAGAGCAAGCGCGGCACGATCGGGGCCATCACAAGCGTTGAGGCGGCCGCAGCGGCCCCGTTGAGGCCGACGATCAGGCCCGACGAGGTCATGCCCTCCAGCCTTAGCGAGATCAGCGGCATGGAAAGCCCGAACACGATCCCGCACACCGCCGCACAACAGATCGCCGCGATCAGCGAGCGGTTATTGGCAAAACGGGGATCGGTGAGCGGATTGGTCATGCAGCGAGCTATAGCGGCGCGAACCGCAATCGTCTCGCTTGCCTACAGCGGTTCCAAAATCATCTTGCCACGCACGGCCCGCATGCAGCGCGGATGTTCCGGTGCCGGGGGCAGGACGCGCTTGAGCTCATCCAGGACGAAATGGGTGACCATGGGAAGGTCGAGATCCCGGGATTCGGCCAGTGTCACCCATTGAACATCCTCCAGCTCGTCACTTGGCTCGGGTGCCCGGTCGTCAAGAAGGGCCGAGGCGTCGGCAGTGAAAAACCAGGTATCGAAGCGGCGCGTCCGACCGGGCGGGGTGATGGCCCGCGTGATCAGTTTGAGCGAGCCGAGATCGGGCGCCGCGCCGGCGTCGCGGAAGGGCGACCAGTTGGCGTGACGACTGCGCATCGGAGCCTGACGGGCAATCAGCAGGCCGGTCTCCTCGGCGGTTTCACGAATGGCGGCTGTCGCGGCTGCACGCGCGCGGCGCGGATCCAGCGTGCGGGCCATAAGATCAAGGACGCGGCCGTCCAGATCACGCGCCAGCGGGGCTGTGCTGTCGGCCCGGTCCACCCGACCACCGGGAAAGACATATTTGTTGGGCATGAAAACATGCTTTGACGAGCGCCGTCCCATCAGGACATCAACCCGGTCGCCGTCGCGTCGGGTGAGGATCAGCGAGGCGGCCAGGCGAGGCCGTATCGGTTTGACGTCCTTGCGATGTCGTTCGTCACTCACCGGCGGCGCCCCTTCTTCCAGGGTTTGCCGGAGCGGCGGCCATTGGGCGGTCCGCCGGTGCGACCACGATGGCGGCCCTTCGGCTTTTCGCCCTTTTCAGGCTCTGTCAGCAGATCGAGCAGCAAGCCGCCGGTGACGGGCTGGGCTTCGTCAATGCGGACATTCACAGCCATGCCGAGCCGGTAGCGCGAGCCTGTCTGCAGACCGATCAGCGCATGGGCGCTCTCGTCATGCTCGAAGCGTTCCTCACCCAGGCGGGAGATCGGGACCAGCCCGTCCGCGCCGGTTTCGTCGAGACGGACGAAACAGCCAAAGCGGGTCACGCCGGTGATCCGGCCGGGGAATTCCGCCCCCACCTTGTCGGCGAGATAGGCGGCAATGAAGCGATCCACCGCGTCCCGCTCGGCGGCCATGGCGCGGCGCTCGGCATGGGTGATGTCCTCGGCGATCACGGTCAGACGACTGCGTTCGGCATCGGTC
This sequence comes from uncultured Maricaulis sp., assembly GCF_905480005.1. Taxonomy (GTDB): domain Bacteria; phylum Pseudomonadota; class Alphaproteobacteria; order Caulobacterales; family Maricaulaceae; genus Maricaulis. Next base: position 5,851 of record NZ_CAJQOO010000018.1, on the reverse strand, counting down.
TGTCCGTCATCACCCAGATTGAGGGCCCGGATCAGGGCCCGGTGAACGGTGAGGTCGGCATAGCGGCGGATCGGCGAGGTGAAATGCCCGTATCGGCGCAGATTGAGCCCGAAATGGCCGCGATTATCGGTGTCATAGACTGCCTGGGACTGGCTGCGCAGGACGACCTCATTGATCGTCGCATAATGCTCGGAGGTGACCGCCTGTTTGAGTAATTGGTTGAAGCGTCCGGTCTCGACCGAATTGCCGCGCGCCCATTTCATGCCGACAGTTGGCAGAAAGTCGGCGAGGGCATCGATCTTTTCGCGCGAGGGCGGTTCGTGGACGCGATAGATGAGCGGGGCATTCTTCTGTTCCAGGCTCTCTGCGGCGCAGACATTGGCCTGGATCATGAACTCTTCGACCAGCTTGTGGGCATCAAAGCGCTGGCGGGTCTCCACGCCGATGACCGTGCCGTCCTCGCCGACCCGGACGCGGCGTTCCGGTGAGTCGATTTCGAGCGGCTCGCGGCGATTGCGGGCCTCGCGACAGGCGAAATAGGCCCCCCAGAGCGGTTTCAGGACATCGTCGAGCAGGACGTTCGCCGGCCCGCCATCACCGCCATCAATCGCGGTTTGTGCCTGGGTGTAGGAGAGTTTCGCCGCCGAGCGCATCCAGCCCCTCAGGAACCGGTGGGAGCGCTTGGTGCCGTCCTTGTCGAAGACCATGCGCACGGCGAGACAGGGCCGGTCTTCCTTCTCGCGCAAGGAACACAGATCATTGGAGAGGCGTTCGGGCAGCATCGGCACGACCCGGTCGGGCAGATAGACTGAATTGCCGCGCTTGAAGGCGCCGCGATCCAGGGCGCCGTCGGATTTCACATAGGCGGCGACATCGGCGATCGCGACAATGACCTGCCAGCCGCCCGGGTTTTTCGGGTCATCGTCAGCCTTGGCCCAGATCGCATCATCATGATCCTTGGCGTCGTCCGGGTCGATCGTGATCAGGGGCAGGGGACGCAAATCCTCGCGCTGCCCCTGTTTGGCGACCGGCGCCGTCTCGGCTTCGCGCAATTCGGCTTCTGAAAAGCCCTGCGGAACGCCGTGCGAATAGAGCGCGATGAGGCTGCCGGCACCCGGGGCCGAGACATCGCCGATCACTTCGACGATTTCAGCCGTCTTGAGCCCATGGCGACGTTCACGGGCGATCTGGCACAAGACCAGCTCGCCGTCCTTCGCCTTCTCTGCCTCGCCCTTGGCCGGGACCAGTTCATGGCGTGAGCGCCGGTCCACCGGCTGCAGCCGGAAGGGGCCCGATTGCGGCTTGCGCAGGACGCAGAGGAGTTTGTGAGCGCTCTGGCCGAGCTTCTTGATCAGGCGGGCTTCGTAACTGCCGTCCTCCTGCAGGGCGAGGCGAACCAGGGCCTTGTCGCCAACCCCGATCGCCGGTGTGCCCTTGCCGCCCGCGCCTTCGCCGGGAGCGAGGCGGATGGTCGGTATGGGGCCGCCATCGCGGCGGGCCGGTTCGGCGAGCAATTCACCGTCATTGTCGCGGCCACTGATCTCGACCACGCTCACAGCGGGCAGGGCGCCCGGCAGGCGATAGGTCTTGCTGTTGGAGCGCGTGATGGTGCCGTCTTCGACGAGGATGGCGAGGGCATCTTTCAGTGCCCGCTTGGCATCCATGCCCTTCAGGGCCAGGGCCCGTGCCAGTTCACGCTTGGTAAATTCGCCGCCGCCCAGCTTGACGGCCTCGATGACCGCCTCGCGGGTGAGGCCGGCATCAAACTCTGTCTTGCCGGCCATGCGCGCTACTCCGCCTTGGCTTTACTGGCGGCCGTCTTCTTGGCCGCCGGCTTTTTCGCCGGGGCTTTCTTTGTCGTGGTCTTCTTCGCCGTGGCCTTCTTCTTGGCAGGCGCCTTTTTCTTGGCCGGGGCTTTCTTCTTGCCGCCCTTTGCGGCCTTGGCCTCGACCCATTCCATGGCCTGTTCCAGGGTCACGCTTTCCGGATCGGTATCCTTGGGCAGGGTGGCGTTGATCTTCTCGTACTTCACATAGGGACCGTAGCGACCCGACATGATCTTGACCGGCTTGCCGTCATGCTCGCCCAGATCCTTGAGCGCCGAGGCCGTCCCGCCGCGGCGACCGCCATTGGCACGCTTGTCGGCGATCACTGAAATGGCGCGATTGACGCCGATCTCGAAGACATCCTCGACCGAGCCGATATTGGCGTAAGTCTTGTCGTGATGAACATAGGGGCCATAGCGACCGATATTGGCCGTGATCGGCTGGCCGTCATCGGGGTGCTCGCCAACCGTACGCGGCAGATCAATGAGCTTGATCGCCTGTTCTTCGGTCAGGGTGGCCGCATCCCAGCCCTTGGGAATGGACGAGCGCTTGGGCTTGTCCTCGCCGTCGAGCTGCATCTGCAGATACCAGCCAAAGCGGCCATTCTTGAGCTCAACATCCTTGCCGGTTTCCGGATGGACGCAGATCACCCGGTCGCCCTGGACATCATCATCGCCCGGAGGGCTCATCTGGCGGGTGAAGGAACAATCCGGATGGTTGGAACAGCCCAGGAATGCGCCGAACTTGCCCAAGCGCAGGCTGAGCGTGCCTTCACCACAGGACGGGCAGAGGCGCGGATCCGAGCCGTCTTCCTTTTCCGGGAAGATGTGCGGGGCCAGGGCCTCGTTGAGGGCGTCAAGCACGTGAGTGATGCGCAGCTCACCGATTTCGTCCACAGCGGCGCGGAAATCGGTCCAGAAATCGCGCAGCAATTGTTTCCAGTCGAGTTCGCCGGCCGACACCTTGTCGAGCTGGGTCTCCAGCGCCGCGGTGAAATCATATTCCACATAGCGGGCGAAAAAATTCTCCAGGAAGGCGATGACCACACGCCCCTTGTCGAGCGGATGGAAACGATTCTTCTCCATCTGCACGTAATCGCGATCGCGCAGGACTTGCAGCGTCGAGGCGTAGGTTGAGGGGCGGCCAATGCCGAGCTCTTCCATCCGCTTGACCAGAGAGGCTTCGGTAAAGCGCGGTGGCGGCTGGGTGAAATGCTGGTCGGCCCAGGTCTTGCCGACCTGGGCGCTAGCACCCTGGCTCAGCTTGGGCAGACGGTTCTCGCCCTCATCCTCTTCATCATCGCGGCCTTCCTGGTAGAGGGCGAGGAAGCCGTCGAAGAGCTGGACCGTGCCGACCGCGCGCAGGGCGGTCTTGCTGTCGGGCGTGGCGATATCAACGGTGGTGCGCTCGAAGCGGGCGCTTTCCATCTGGCTGGCCACGGCGCGGCGCCAGATGAGCTGGTAGAGGCGGGCCATGTCCGGGTCCAGCGACAGCTTTTCGGGCAGGCGCGAGAAGCTGGTCGGGCGGATCGCCTCGTGCGCTTCCTGGGCATTCTTGGCCTTGGTCGAATACATGCGCGGCGCGCCGGGCACATAAAGCGAGCCATGCTCCTTGCCGATCACATCGCGGGCCTGGCTTATGGCCTCCGGCGCCATGGAGACGCCATCGGTCCGCATATAGGTAATGAGACCGGTGGTCTCACCGCCCAGCGTCACGCCTTCATAAAGCTTCTGCGCGGTCTGCATGGTGCGGGTGGCGGAGAAGCCCAGCTTGCGCGCCGCTTCCTGCTGCAGGGTCGAAGTGGTGAAGGGGGGCGGCGGGTTGCGCTTGGCCGGCTTGGCCTCGACGCCGGTGATCGACAGGTCGGCCGAATTGATCGCCTCGACGGCGGCATTGGCGCTGGCGCGGTCCTTGATCGACAGCTTCTGCAGCTTCTTGCCGTCCAGCGTGACGAGTTTGGCGCGGAAGGGATCGGAATTGGCGGTGATCTCGGCGTCGACCGACCAATATTCCTCGGCGCGGAATTTCTCGATGGCCAGTTCGCGATCGCAGATCAGGCGCAGGGCCACCGACTGGACACGGCCGGCAGACCGCGAGCCGGGCAGTTTGCGCCACAGGACCGGCGACAGCGTGAAGCCGACCAGATAATCGAGCGCGCGGCGGGCCAGATAGGCATTCACCAATTCCATGTCGACCGCACGGGGGTGCGCCATCGCTTCCAGGATGGCCGGCTTGGTGATGGCGTTGAAGGCGACGCGCTCGATGGTCACATCTTTCAGCACGCGGCGCTTTTGCAGCGCTTCCAGCAAGTGCCAGGAAATCGCTTCACCTTCGCGATCCGGGTCAGTGGCAAGGATGAGGCGGTCGGACTCGCGAACCGCGTCGGCGATCGCCTTGACGCGTTTGGCCGAGGCCGTATCGACCTCCCAGGCCATCTCGAAGTCTTCGTCCGGCTTCACCGAACCGTCCTTGGCTGGCAGGTCACGGACATGTCCGAAACTCGCCAGAACCGTGTAGTCCGAACCGAGGTATTTATTGATGGTTTTGGCTTTGGCCGGGGATTCTACGACGACAACATTCATCGGTGCTTGGTTCCAGACATGTGGCAGGGACCGCCGGTCAGCGGCCAAGGCGCGCGAAAGTGTTCGAGCCGAAAGGTTGTGTCAACCGACCGGAGGATTCCAGTCCGACGCGCACACGGTCTGCTTCATGCAGGAATTCAGGGCCGATGGCGAGCCGGTCGCCGAGCCGGTCAACGTCCCGGAGCCACCGCGAAGCAGGGGTGATTCCGCGCGGACAGATCGCGGCAGGCGAGTCGCGCCTCGTCCTCGGTCAGGGCTTCGAACCGGGCACGCCAGAGTCGGTCACCGCTGATATCGACCGCTCGGGCGGCCGGTTGAGCCGAGTCGAGAGCGCCCGAGAAAATCGCCACCTCGGCGAGCCGGTCATGGGCTGCACCCGATGTGTTGTAAGCGCCGACTTGTATCGACCAGGCACCGTGAATGAGGCTCGGCTCCGCCCGTCTCGTGGCGGGGGCGGTTGCGGGCGGAAGGGGTTCGGCGCGCATCGCGTCCTCATCGGCCAGGACGACCTGCAGGGCCGGGGGTTGATCGGCGGACCCCATTTCAGTCGGCTCGTCCAGATGGAGCGCGGCGACATCGCGCGCGATCAGGTCCTGCTGGCGGACCGGGTTGATACGCGGCGAGGAGAGGGTGGCGAACAGGCGTGTGTCCTGGCGTTGCTCGAGTGTCGCGAAGGCGGCCTCGATCAATTCCTCGGCATGAGCATCACGAGCCGCGGCGGTCGGGCCGCCCATGATCACGGTGATCAGACGATGATCGCCGCGTTCGGCCGACACGACGACATTGAAGCCGGAGGCGCGGATATAACCGGTCTTGAGGCCGTCAACGCCGCGGACCCGGCCGACCAGCGTATTGTGGTTGCGATAGGTGCGGCCATTCCAGGTGAAGCTGTCTTCATTGAAATACTCGAAATAGTCCGGGTAATCGCGATGCAGGGCGATCGCCAGACGTGCCATGTCGCGGGCCGTGGTGGTCTGGCGCGAATTGGGCAGGCCCGACGCGTTGCGGAAAGTCGTGCCGGTCAGGCCAAGTTCGCTGGCGCGTGTGGTCATCAACTCCCCGAAGCGGGATTCACCGCCGCCAAGGCGTTCGCCCACAGCGACCGCGACATCATTGGCGCTCTTGACCACCAGTGCGCGAATAGCGTTTTCCGCGGAAATGGTCTGTCCGGCGCGCAATCCGAGTCGGGATGGCGTCGCATTGGCGGCATTGGCCGAAATACGTATTTGGTCGTGAAGCCCGATTTCGCCCGTCTCGATCGCTTCGAACAGCATGTAGAGCGTCATCATTTTGGTCAGCGAAGCGGGATAGCGCTCGGCTTCGGATCGACGCGAATGCAGGACGACGCCGGTATTCTCTTCCACAACGAAAGCGGCATAGCGCGAATTGTTTGCGTGGGCAGGCGCGCTGACGCCGCTGAGAGCGAGGCTGAGGGTGAGAATG
>NZ_CAJQOO010000017.1 GCF_905480005.1 uncultured Maricaulis sp. | reverse complement strand
GCGGGTGTAGCTCAATGGTAGAGCAGAAGCTTCCCAAGCTTACGACGAGGGTTCGATTCCCTTCACCCGCTCCAAGTTCTCGTCACTCAACGCCCTTTAGTGCATCGTTCTTGTCGAGCGGCGCGTCGACGCCGAGCCGTCACAATATGCGTTTAACATGCCAAGAGGGTGTTCTGGTTGTGGGGGAAGTTCAATGTCGGGCGCGCGCACTAATACAGGATTAGGCCGTCGGCTCTCACAATTGGTGTCGATCATGCTCAGCGTGTTTCGTACCCTCATCGCCTATCTCACATTCACGGCGACATTGCTGACCGCTCTGACCCTTGTCGTTCGGCGCGATTTTTCCAATGCCGTCTTGTCAGTGGTCGCGGACTGGCTCAGCCAGCTTGACCAGATTGTTGAGGTTGCCCGCCGGATTGTAGAGGCGTGGCACGAGATCGCCGTCGCACCCTTGGCGGCCCTGTTGGGGGCGTGGCTAGAATGGTCCCCCTCTCTTCTGCTGGTCGAAATAGGCACGCTTGTGTTGTTTGCCATAGGTCCTGCACTGCGAGCCGTCTGGACCGAGCAGTCGATCAGGTCATCTATCAAGCAGCGGCTGAGTTGGGTCGCGGACTTGCGGCAGGCGCAGGCCCTGCAGGCCAGAGCGATCAGCGAACTCAAGAGCTTCAGAAGTGAATTGCAGGCCTCCTATGACGACCGAAACTGGTCTCGCGCCAAGAAGGCTGGCAAGGCCCTGGGCAGTATCGCGCTCGCCGGATTGAGTTTGCTGTCCGGTGGCGGCTCGGTCCGCTTTGTCGAGCCGGCGTTCAGATCTGCTCTAGACAGCCTGTCCAGCTGGGATGAGGTGCAGGACAAAATTCGGTCGCTCGGCAAGGATGTCGAGCGGCTGGAGGCCGAACAGGCCCGAATTCATCAACGGATCGAGGCGTTGAGCGCGCGTGACAATCATCTTGTCGGGCGCCTGGCCAATGCGTCAGCGGAAGAAGCGGAGGCAGCGATCCGTGCGCATGTCGCCCATCGGATGCGCTTTGCAGTTGCGCTGTCGCGTTCCGCGCTGGGAGTCGTGCTGGCTGTTGTGCTAGCGTATATTGTCGACTGGACGTGGCCTGGGCTCTGAGGGGCGGCCCATCTCGGCAGCGCTACATACGCCGCGGCCGCAACGCCGCCGGGTCGACACCGGCGAGCTCCACCAAATGCACTACCAATGCGACGCACATAGCGGCCGAGACGATCGCGATCAGCGTCCAGGGGATGAGGCGCGGGCCGCGCTCCGGACGGACAGGCTGGCCGGCCCGCCAGCGGGCGAGCAGGAAGAGACCGACGCACAGGGCGAGTCCGACAAGGGTCGAGGTGAGGCCGAGATACATGATGGTCCGGTCAGGGCGCTGACGCCGTGCTCCGTCTTCTCCCAGTAATGCGGATCGAAGATGAGTTGGCGCAGCGCACGCAGGGCCGCAAGTGTCTGTAGCAGCCAATAGCCGGGCATGGCGATGAGATCGCGCCGCCTCAAAGGCAGGCCGGCGCGGCGCATCGCGACCGCAGCACAGGCGATCGCGCTGGCATATCCTGCCGCCATGAAGGCGAGGGCCGGCAGGCCGGTCAGGGCGCCGGACGGGTTGAGCAGGAAGGCTGTCAGACAGATCAGGCTGAGCGGCGCATGCAGCAGGGCCGAGACCGCAGCGCCGCCGAGTACCAGCACACCGGGCCAGACCCGCCGCCAGGGCGTGCGCGGATTGGCGAGCAGGACCGCTATCGTCTGGGCATAGCCCTTGATCCAGCGTGTGCGCTGTTTGACCCAGGGCGACAGGCGCAAGGGCGCTTCCTCTTCGGTCAGCGGCTCGATCAGACCACAATGATAGCCCGCTGCATGCAGGCGCAGGCCGAGATCGGCATCTTCGGTCACATTCCACGCATCCCAGCCGCCCAGGGCCAGCAGGGCCTCCCGGCGGAAATGATTGCTTGTACCGCCCAGCGGCAGCGGCCAGCCCAGGCGCTGATAGAGCGGCAGGAGGGCGTGGAAATGGGCGGCATATTCCAGCGCGAACTGGCGGGTCAGCCAGGTCTCGTGACGGTTATACCAGTTCAGCGGAGCCTGAATGCAGGCGAGGCGGGGATCGGCAATCCGGAAAACTTCCGCAGCGCGGCGCAATTGGTCGGGATGGGGGTGATCCTCGGCGTCGTGCACGGTGACAAGCTCGCTGCGACACAGGCGCAGGGCGTAATTGAGGGCGCGCGGCTTGGTACGCGGTTCGCCGGGCGGGACAATGACAATCTCGAAGCGGTCATCCAGCGCCAGACCGCGCGCCGTGTCGATGGTCGCCCTGTCATCCGCCTCCAGGACCAGTTTGAAGGCGATGCGGCCTGGCGGATAGTCGATGGCGGCGAGGGAGGCCGCGAGTTGCGGCAGGACAGCAGCTTCCCGATAGAGCGCGACCATTATGGTGGCAGTCGGGAGCGCCTGATCCGCACAGTCGGGACCTCGCATCCATTGCGGGCGAAAGCTGACTGCACCGATGCGAAGCGCAATGAGGGCCGCAAACAGGCTGCAGCTGGCAAGACTGGCCAGAGCGAGCGCAGGGCCTGGCAGCAGGACGCCGATCGTCACTGCCAGAGCCAGCGCCACCAGCCCGATCCGTCCAGCCCGGCGGGAGACCGGCCCGAAGGCGCTCATCTCCGGCGCGCGGCGGGGCAGACCGAGGGCAGCCGTCTCGCTCCAGAGGTTTGCAAGACGCGGTGGCGGGTTTGCAACCCGTGTGGGGCGGAAAACTTGCCCGCCGCGCGGTCGCCAGCGTGGGGCTGCCGCGCCGTCTGCCTCTCTCACTGGCCCCATATCGCTGTCCAGCAGGGCCATGGCACACCTCCCCCTCACCCGTTATCCGGGCAGGAGAGCATAAATGCACTTATAAGGCGAATCCGATCGGTCTAAGCTCTGGGATTGACGCAGGTGACGAAGCTGGGCTGGCCGAGATCACAATCGGCCAGTTCGAAGACGCAGGCGGTTGCGGTCGGATAGCCCGCGGGCAACTGCCGCGTCGCACCGCACAATTGGGCGAGCTTGTGGGCAAAGCCGCCAATGCCCGGATTATGCCCGACCAGAAGAAGGGTGCGCTTTGGCGACAGCACATCGCGCGTGGCGCGTTCCAGCATGTCGGTGGAGGCGTGATAGAGGACCATCGGGTCCTCCAATTGTGGCGCCCCGAGTTGCGGCAGTAACTGGTCATAGGTTTGCCGGGTCCGCCATGCCGGGGAAACCAGGGCGATATCCGCCTTCAGACCCGCTGCGCAGAGGGCATCGGCAGCGTCGGCAGCATCACTGCGGCCCCGCGCCGTCAGGCCACGCTGGAAATCGTCTTCGGCCTCGAGCCGGTCCACGGCCTTGGCATGTCGCATCAGAATGAGGGTGGCAGTCATGGCGTCCGTTCTCCGGATCCTTGGCCGGCTGGTTCACATTCGGGTGCACCGGTCGGGGAGGGCTTGAACTCCCGGCTGACAAGGCGCACCTACTCCTAGGCCAGTTTCATCGCGTTTTGAACCGAGGAGAAAGACATGGGTCTGCTGTTGGGCGATATCGCCCCGAATTTTCAAGCCGAGACAAGTGACGGTCCGATCAGTTTTCACGACTGGATCGGTGATGATTGGGTGATTTTCTTCTCCCATCCTGCTGACTACACCCCGGTCTGCACGACCGAGCTGGGCTTCACCGCCAAGCTTAAGGACGAATTTGCCAAGCGCGGCGCCAAGGCAATCGCGCTCTCGGTCGACAGCGTCGAGGATCACAAGGGCTGGATCAAGGACATTGAGGAAACCCAGAATGTCCGCATGAACTTCCCGATCATCGCCGATACGGATCGTGCCGTGTCCGAGCTCTACTCGATGATCCATCCGAATGCCGACCCCAAGCTGACGGTCCGCTCGGTCTACATCATCGATGCGAACAAGAAGATCCGCGCCACCTTCACCTACCCGCCCAGCGCGGGCCGGAATTTCAATGAGGTTCTGCGCCTGATCGACAGCCTGCAGCTGACCGACGGCTACAAGGTGGCGACACCGGTCAATTGGGAAGACGGCCAGGACGTGATCGTGGTGCCGTCCATCTCGGACGCCGAGGCCGACGCGCTCTTCCCCGCCGGCTACAACAAGATCAAGCCCTATCTGCGGGTGACCAAACAGCCGAACAAGGTGGATGAGCCCGCCGAGTAGGCGCATCCGACACGGTTATGGAGAGGCGCTCGGGGCAACCGGGCGCCTTTCTTTTGGGTTCGATTGTAAAGCGTGCTTGACGACAAGTTTCCTTTACTCCATATAGTCAAGGTCACTTTACAGTCCTGAAGGAGGTTTTCATGACAATGCGTGAGTGGATCAAGGATTTTGGCGACGCCGGTGAGCCGCCCAGCCTGGCGTCTCTGGCGCTGTTTGCGGTGGTTTTCCTGCCAACGCTCTTTCTGGCCGGCATGGTCGGCCCGTCGCTCGAGATGGTGCGGGATGTCATTGGTGGCCTGTCCACGGAAATGAAAATCGCCGGCCTGACCGTCTTCATCCTCGGTCTGATGGCGATTGCCCGGATCTTCACACTGCTGATCGGTGGCCGCGAAAAGGACGTGTCATGAGCACGGCGGAAAAACAGGCGTCGGTAACCCGCCGCTATTTCTGGCGTACTTTCGTGGCGATGATCGCCTTCACGGCGATCCTCGTTGCGATCGACAAGATCGTGGATCCGTCCTTGAACGGCTGGGACGCGATCTCCGCCTGGCCGCTGGTCGCCCTGACCTGCCTGCCCTTGCTTGGCTATGGCTATGAGGTGGTCCGCTATGTCCGCTCGATCGACGAGATGCTGGCGCGCATGCAGGTCCGCGCCGCGGCGATAGCGATGCTGGCGATGCTTCTGTTCAGTGCGATCTTCGGGGTGGCCGAGATCTACGGCATCTTGGAACCGCTCAACATGACCATGCTGTTTCCGTTGGCCGCGGTCGTGCACTCGCTTGCTGCCGCCGTCCAGCAGGTGCAGGTGCGATGAAGAACCGGCTCAAGGAATTGCGGGGCGAGAAGGGGTGGAGCCAGCAGGCGCTGGCAGACCGCCTCGACGTCTCGCGCCAGACCGTCAACGCCCTGGAGACCGGCAAGTATGACCCGTCCCTGCCGCTGGCCTTCAAGCTCGGGCGTCTGTTCGGCGAACCGATCGAAAGCATTTTCGATGATGAGGGGGCGGGATGAGACCGCCCCCTCAATCCAGCGTCTGCCGATAGCGCAGCATGGCCACCGTCGCGATCACCGCGAAGATCACCATTAGCGGCCAGATTTGCGGCCAGACATGATCCAGCCCGGCCCCTTTCAGCATGATCGCCCGCACGGCCCGGATGAAATGAGTGGCCGGGATCGCCTGGCCGATCGCCTGCGCCCAGTGCGGCATGGCGGCGAAGGGGAACATGAAGCCGGACAGGAGGATCGATGGCAGGAAGGCAAAGAAGGTCAGCTGCATGGCCTGCATCTGGCTGCGTGCCACGGTCGAGAACAAAAAGCCGAGTGCCAGATTGACCAGGATGAAGAGCGAGACCGCAACAAGGAAGGCGATCGGTGACCCCAGAAAGGGCACGCCGAACAAAAGCCGCGCCCCCGCCAGCATGATGGCCACCTGGATGAAGCCGACAACGACATAGGGCGTGATCTTCCCGATCATCACTTCATGCGGCCGGGTCGGGGTGGAAAGGAGCGCTTCCAGCGTCCCGCGCTCCGCCTCCCGGGTGAGGGCCATCGAGGTCATCATCGCCATGGTCATGGTCAGGATGATGCCGAGCAGGCCGGGCACGATATTGAGCGCCGTGCGTCCGGCCGGATTATACCGTCTATGGATCACCGTCTCGACGGGCGGTGTCATCTCGCCGAGCATGGGTGCCAGCGCTTCCTGGACAATGGAGGGGAAGGCACCGCTGCCGGCGCCCGCGGCGACCGGGTCCGTGGCATCGACATCCAGCAGGATCTGCGGTCGCTCGCCGCGTGCCAGGGCGCGTTCGAAGCCGGGCGGTATGGTCACAATGAACGCGGCCTCGCCGTCTCGCATCACGGTCTCGACGGCGTCACCCGGCGCCACGGTCCCGATCAGGTCGAAATATTCCGAGGTCTCCATCGCCTGCAGGATGGCGCGACTGGCCGGTCCGGTATCTCCCATCTCCACCAGGGTCGGCAGATCGCGTGGGTCTGTATTGATGGCATAACCGAACAGGAGGAGCTGCATGACGGGGATGCCGACCATCATGCCGAAGGTCAGGCGGTCGCGCAGCATCTGGATGAATTCCTTGCCCAGAATGGCGAGAATGCGCGAGAGGCCATTCATCGGAAATTGTCCTCCGCGCCGGTCATCAGCCAGATAAAGGCCTCTTCCAGCCCGGTCTTTGCTGCGGTGACCGTGAGGCCGTCCTGATTGCGATAGCGGGCGATGGCAGCGTCCAGGCCCGCCTCATCCCGCCCCGAGACATGCAGCGCCGCACCAAACCTGGCGATCTGCTCGACCCCGTCGGCCTTTTCCAGCGTGTCATAGACCGGTTGCAGGCCCTGACCCTCAATGCGGATTGTCTTCAGGCCTATCCGGCCTGGAATTTCACTCGCGGGGGCATCGATCAGCTTGCGGCCATAGGCGATGAAGGTGATGTTGTCGCACTGCACCGCCTCATCCATGTAGTGGGTCGAGACGAGCACGGTTACGCCTTGCCGCGCGAGGCGGCGGATACGGTCCCAGAAATCGCGCCGGGCCTTGGGGTCGACGCCGGCCGTGGGCTCATCCAGCAGGAGGAGGCCCGGCTCGTGCAGCGAGGCAGCCGCGAGGGCGAGCCGCTGCTTCCAGCCGCCGGACAGATTGGCGGCCAGCTGTCTGGCGCGCGGGGCGAGGTCATAGGTCTCAAGCGCCGTGTCCACGACGGTACGAACGCCTGGCAAGGCGTGCAGTCGCGCCATGAAGGTGAGATTTTCGCGCACCGTCAGATCGCCATAGAGCGAGAAGCGCTGGGTCATGTAGCCCACGCGCGCCTTGATCTCCCGGCTCTGGCGAATGATGTCGAGGCCCAGCGCAGTCCCGCCGCCCTCATCCGGTCGCAGCAATCCGCACATCATGCGGATCGTGGTTGTCTTGCCGGATCCGTTCGGGCCGAGAAAGCCGTATATCCTGCCCGGCGGGACCTGCATGTCGAACCTATCGACGACCTTCGTGCCGCCAAAGGATTTGCTCAACCCGCTCACATCAATGGCGAGCGGCTCGCTCATGGCAGGGGCTCGAAGAAGAGCGGTGTCCCGGGCGGCGGCGCCGCGCCGTCAAACCGGGCCTCCGCGCGAAAGACGAGGCGGGCGCGTTCGCTGTCGGAATAGAGGATGGGTGGCGTGAATTCTGCCTCGTCCGCGATCGTGGCGATGGTGACCCGCATCCCTGCCGGGCAATTATCGCAGCGGACTGCCAGGCGGGTACCGACCGGCAGGCGGGCCAGTTGCGGCTCGGGGATGAAGAGGAGTGCATGCACGGCGCCGGTCGGCAAAATCTCAAAAACGGGCGCGGTTGGTCCGGCCTGTTCGCCGACGAAGCGGAGCTGGCGATGGATACGCCCTCCGGATGGGGCGCTGACGGTCCGCAAATCAAGCCGGTAGAGCGCTGCGTCCCGCTCTGCCTCCGCCCCGGCAATGTCCGCCTGCAGGGCGCGTAATTGGTCGGCACGGGCAGGCAGGCGCACAATGTTGAGGCGCTCGCGCATTTCATCGACGCGGGCATCGGCCGTGTCGGCCGCCGCTCGGGCCGTGTCGAGGCGGGCCTGCGAGATATGGCCATCGGTGAAGAGGGACTGGTTGCGGTCGAGCGCCTGGGCCGCATCATTCTGGGCGGCGAGCGCCTGACGCAACTGGTCGCGTGCAGCTTCGATCTCCGGGTCACGGGCGCCCGCGAGCGCATCGTCATAGCGGGCTGTTGCGGCATCAATCCGGGCCGAAGCGGCAGCCAGTGCCGCGACTTCCGCGGTCGCGTCCTGACGCAGAAGTTCTGCACCCGTTTCAACGGGCTCGCCTTCCTGCGCGGACGTGCTGATGATCAGGCCGGGCTGCTCCGGCGCGATACGGATGAAGTCGCCTTCGACATAGCCGTGCAGGCCGGGCGCCGGTTCGCCATTGCAGGCGCTGACCCACAGGGGCAGGGCCAGGAGGAGGGCGGTCAGGGGGAGGCGGGTCATGGTGCGTTCGCTCGCGGCTTGAGGCCATTGAGGAGAATGTCGGCGAGGGCGTCGGCCATTTCGGCCGGATCGGTCAGCCGGTCCGCCGGGAAGCCGAAGATCGAGGTCAGCGCCATGTGCGCGATGCCGGGACCGGCGGTGGCGCGCATGAAGGCGTCGGCATCGACATCGCGGAATGTCCCGCTCTCCACGCCAGCGGCCAGAAGTGCGCGAAGCGCGCGCCGGGCCACGTCCAGGACCTGGCTGCGGTAGTGCGCGGCGATCTCGGGAAAGCGTCCGGCCTCGGCAAAGACCAGGCGCGGCGCGGCATTGATGTCCGGGTCGCCCATGGCGGTGAAGAGCATGCGCAGGAGGCTGCGAAGGGCTGTTTCGGCATCCTGGGGCGCGCCCATCGCCACCAATTGCTCTGCCGCCTTGGCGAGCTGGCCGGCTGACTGTTCCACCAACCCGTTCAGCATCGCTTCCTTGGACGGGAAGTAGAGATAGACCGCGCCTTTGGAGAGGCCGGCCTGACGCGCAATGTCCTCAACACGCGCGGCCGCAAAGCCCTGGGTCGAGAAGACGGTGAGGGCGGCATCAAGGATTTCGTCCGGGCGGGCTTCCGGTCGGCGGCGGTGGGCGGGGCGTGGTGTCATGGCTGTTATATAACTGACTGGTCAGTCAGTAACAAGATGTCTCCGCGAGTGCGACGAATCGGGTTGATCTCGGCAGAGGAAAGCGAGGTCGAGACATGTACGACACGATGTTTACAGTCCTGAATATTTCGGTCGTACCGGCCTGGCTCCTGCTCATCCTCGCGCCCGGTTGGACCTGGACGCAACGGCTGGTGCACACGGCGCTGATCCCGCTTGCCCTGTCGGCCATTTATCTGAGCTTTCTGACGCTGGGGATTGGTTTTGGTCAGTCAGACCCGGAGGCCGGCATGTCCAGCCTGGCGGCGGTGCAGGCCCTGTTCTCGCACCCGGTCGGGCTGATGACCGGTTGGGTGCACTTCCTGGCCTTTGACCTTTTCGTTGGAGCCTGGATTGCGCGGGATGCCCGGCGCATCGGGCTGAGTCGATGGATCGTGACGCCGGCCCTCATCCTGACCTTCCTGTTCGGACCGGTCGGCCTGCTCATTCATCTCCTCGCCCGCAAGGTCAGCGGCAAGGCCGGCTGGT
The DNA here is from genome assembly GCF_905480005.1 of uncultured Maricaulis sp. Lineage (GTDB taxonomy): Bacteria > Pseudomonadota > Alphaproteobacteria > Caulobacterales > Maricaulaceae > Maricaulis. The sequence goes on along the minus strand of NZ_CAJQOO010000017.1, from coordinate 35,668 downwards.
CGCTGGACGAACCCGAAAGCTAGCGTCGCCGCACGGGCTTGCCATCGCGTCGCGGGCTTTCGCCGCGCTTGAGCTTCCAGCGCTTTAACAGGCCGTCATGCGGGTGGATGTAGAGCTCGCCGACGCGCGGATGCAGGCCCAGATAGCGCGGGGTGTTCCAGATCCATTCGCCATCGCGACCGATGCGCGGCCGTTTGACGAAATCGAACACATGCTCGCGCACATGCTGTTTCACCGTGTGGTCGGGCGACAGGTTTTCGCAGATCTCGGCATACACCTTGTCCCAGGGCCGGCCGACCTGTTGGCCGAGAAAGCGTTTCAACGGCGCGAGATTCTCATTCAGCCATTTGGATTGGGTCCGGTTTTCCTGTCGCTGACGCTTCAGGCCCTGCTTCTTTGGAAGCGTGTCGCCAGCCCGGTTGAGCTTGCCACGGCGAAGCTTCTGGCTGCGCCAGCCCCATCGGGGGCGTTCGACGATCACCTTGAACATGTCGTCTCGCATCTTCACCTCCCTTGGTGCAGCGGGCGGCGCCGAAGCCCCGCCCGCATCACTCAGCCTTTCACACACACGACCTGTTTGAGGGTGTGGACCACGTCCACCAGGTCGGACTGCGCCGCCATGACATGGTCGATGTCCTTGTAGGCCATCGGCGTTTCGTCGATGACGCCGGCATCCTTCCGGCACTCCACCCCGTCGGTCGCCTTGCGGTGATCGGCGAGGGTGAAGCTCTGCTTGGCCCTGGACCGCGACATGGTCCGCCCGGCCCCGTGCGAGCAGGAGCAGAAGCTGTCCGCCGCGCCCTTGCCGCGCACGATGAAGGATTTCGCCCCCATCGAGCCGGGAATGATGCCGAGTTCGCCCAGCCGAGCCGAGACTGCGCCCTTCCGGGTCAGCCAGATATCAGCGCCGAAATGGTGTTCCTGCTCCACATAATTGTGGTGACAATTCACCGCGGCCTTGTCGGTCTTGAACCGGCCCAGCGTCGACCGCAGGGCGTGGAGCACACGCTCCATCATCGCCTCACGGTTCTCCCGGGCATAGTCCTGGGCCCAGCCAACGGCTTCCACATAGTCGTCGAACAGGGGCTCGCCTTCGATGAAGAAGGCGAGATCCTTGTCCGGCACATGGAAGTCCAGCACCCGCCGGGCGAGCTCTTCGCGGGCCCGCTCGATGAAATAGGTACCGATCATGTTGCCGGTACCGCGTGAGCCGGAGTGCAGCATCACCCACACCGAGCCGGCCTCGTCGAGACAGAGTTCGATGAAGTGATTGCCACCACCCAGAGTTCCGATCTGGCCGTCCACCTTGTGCGTACCGATCTTCCTGTGCTTGCCCTTGATCACGGCGAGCCGCTCCACGAGGCCGGAGGATCTGAGCCGTGAATTGACCGAGGCCGGATTGATCCGGTGGTCTCCGCCCTTGCCATTGCCGACCGGCACGGCCCGCTCGATCGCGTCCCGTGTGGCCTTCAGGCTGTCAGGTAGCTGGTGGGCCTTGAGGCTGGTCCGCATCGCCATCATGCCGCAGCCGATATCGACCCCGACCGCTGCCGGGATGATTGCGCCCTTGGTCGGGATGACCGACCCGACCGTCGCGCCGCGTCCGAAATGAATATCGGGCATGGCCGCGACATGGCTGTGCACGAAAGGCAGGCCGGCGACATTGCGCAGCTGCTCGATCGCGGCATCCTCGACCGGAACGCCTTTCACCCAGGCCTTGATCAGGCCGGATGATGTCTCGATGGCTTCAAACTGGGTCGACATGGGTGTCCTCTCCGCGCCGGGCGCAGAGCCTTTCTTTCGTTTCATTCGATCATGCAAAGGAATTCATGAGCCCTTGCGGGAGGGAGTGCGTCGGGGGTCGCACTCCCTCCCTGGGATTTGCATTCCGGCCACCTTTCGGGGGGAGAGGGGCGGCGCAGAATACAAAAAACCCTCCTCGAGCGGGCGCTCGGGAGGGCCAACAACCGGGACTGTGGGGCCAGTCTACCGGGTGAAAGCGTTGTCCTCCGCGCGCACAACCGCTGCCGGCCAGACGGCCGGGCGGGAGAGGCGATATCGGGTCTGAACTGAGTTCATGATCGTCTCTTCGTGTGCGCTGGGCCGGGGGAACCGGTCCGGGGCGGGGTTAACGGGAGGCGGCTTATGACGCCCCTGGACTTCGCGTGCAAGGCGAAAACGACCCGGTGGGGTTGGATAGGGTATGTGTGTGGCTTTTGTGCCACGCCGTGTGGTTATCAAGTATCGCCTCAATTCGTCTCCCTCGCGCAAGACGGTGCCTGCAGGGGGGATGAGGAGGATCAGCGCGCCGCCACCGCGATTTTCGCATCGCCGAGGCGTGCTCCAGGGGGAGAGAGACAGGGTGCCGCCAAGCCCGGCTTGCTTGACCATCTGGCGCTTCCCCTCTACCTCGCGAGCATCTGTCCTCCTGTCTGAGAAAGTTGCCCGGGATGTCTGTTTCCGATCTTGCCCAAAACGCGAAAGCCTGGCCGTTTGAACAAGCGCGCCTGCTCAAGAAGCGTCTGGACAAGCTGGGGCGAAAATCCGGGCCGGTCGTGTTCGAGACCGGTTATGGCCCGTCGGGGCTTCCGCACATGGGCACGTTCGGCGAGGTTGTGCGCACGACCATGGTGCTGCGTGCCTTCGATGCGTTGACCGACGGGGCTTATGAGCCGCAACTGATCTGTGTCTCCGATGACATGGACGGCATGCGCAAGGTTCCGGACAACCTGCCCCAGCAGGACATGCTGAACCAGCACTTGCAGGAGCCGCTGACCGTGGTGCCCGATCCGTTCGGCACGCATGAGAGTTTCGGTGCGCACATGAATGCCCGCCTGCGCGGCTTTCTCGACGGCTTCGGTTTCACCTATACCTTCCAGTCGGCGACCGAGCTCTACAAGGCAGGCACTTACGACGCCATGCTCAAGCGGGCGGCCGAGCGCTATGACGACATCATGGCCGTAATGCTGCCGACGCTGGGGGCGGAACGCCAGGCGACCTATTCGCCCTTCCTGCCGATCTCGCCGAAGACGGGCCGGGTCCTTTATGTGCCGATGAAGGCAGTCGATGCTGAAGCCGGCACGATCACCTTTGATGACGAGGATGGCAGCGAGACCACGCTGCCGGTGACCGGCGGTCATGTGAAACTGCAGTGGAAGCCGGATTTCGGCATGCGCTGGGCGGCCCTGGGGGTCGATTTCGAGATGTTCGGCAAGGACCACCAGACCAATGCGCCGATCTATTCGCGCATCTGCAAGATCCTGGGTGCCGAGCCGCCGACGCAGTTCGTCTACGAGCTCTTCCTTGATCAGAAGGGCGAGAAGATTTCCAAGTCCAAGGGCAATGGCCTGTCGGTCGAGGATTGGCTGAAATACGCCCCGGCGGAGAGCCTCTCCTACTATAATTTCGTCAAACCCAAGACGGCCAAGCGCCTGCATTTCGACGTCATTCCCAAGGCGGTCGACGAGTATATGCAGCATCTCGCCGCCTATGCCGGTCAGGATACGGCCAAGCAATTGGAAAACCCGGCTTGGCACATTCATGACGGCAATCCGCCCAGCGACACCTCGCCGATTTCCTTTGCGCTCATGCTCAATCTCGCGTCGGCCGCGTCGGCGCACAATACCGAGGTGATGTGGGGCTTTATCGGGCGATATGTCGACGGTGCCACCCCGGACAGTCATCCCCTGCTCGACCAGCTCGCCGGTTTCGCGGTGCAGTATTTCCAGGACTTCGTGAAGCCGACGAAATCCTTCCGGCTCGCCACCGATATCGAACGGGCGGCGATGGAGGACCTGCTGGTTCGCCTGCGTGGCATGGATGCAGACGAGCGCGACGCCGTGAAAATCCAGGACGAGGTCTTTGCCGCCGGCAAAACACAGGCGTTCGACAATCTGCGCGACTGGTTCCAGGGCCTGTATGAAGTCCTGCTCGGCCAGTCCCAGGGGCCGCGCTTCGGTTCCTTCGTCGCCATTTACGGCGTTGGAGAGACCATCAAGCTGATCGAGTCCGGCCTCGCCGGCGAGCTCGCAAGCGATTGATTTAACGGGAGGCTCGCTTCGGCGGGCCTTCTTTTTGTAGCTCCATGTCAGAAATATTTGACATCAAGTCTGCTTGTGCTTACATAGCGCCATGTCAAGAATATCAGACATCAGGAATGGAGTGTTTGACATGAGCTTTCACGAGAAGAGCAATATCGCGATGCTGGTCCTGACGGGCGGCGTCTATGCCTGGTACTTCGCCAGCTCGGCCGGCGTTTTGTTCGGGAATGCGGTCAGCCCGGAAGAGGCGCTCGACATGACCAATGCGAAGATGCTGGTCACAGTCGGTGCCATCATCGTCGCGTCGATTGTCGCCAATATTGCCATTGCGATCGCGGCCCCGTCCGAGGCCAGTGACAAGGCTGATGAGCGCGACAAGCTGGTCGAAATGCGAGGCGACCAGCGCGGTGGTTTCGTTCTGGCTGTATTCGCCCTTGCGGCAATGGCCGCGGCGATGACGGCGCAGCCCTATCACCTGATCGCCAATCTCGTCCTGGCCGGCCTGGTCGTCAGCGAGCTGGTCAAGGGTGTGTCCAAGTTGGTCGATTATCGGCGGGGTGTGTGATGCCAGGCTTCCTCGAAAGCACGACACGCGCGGTCGCGCTCGGCACTGTTCTGGCTCTGGGCTGGTATCTGCTCCGTGTCGTCCCCCAGATCTTCAACCAGCCTCTGGATGAGATCTCCTGGAAGATCGAGATGGTCATCTCGCTGGTGGTCTTCATTGCCACCCTGATCGCCGACATTATCCGCGCCGCCATCGCCAATCGAGGCGAGCTCGACCAGGCGGGGGTTGTGGATGATGAACGTGACCATGTGGCCGAGCGACGTGGTGACGCCTGGGGCGGGCATGCCATGCATGCCGCGGCTTTTATCGCCTTGATGCTGCTGGTCTTCGAATTCGATCCGTTCTGGGCGGCGAACACCCTGTTCGTCGGAGCCATGCTGGCCGGCCTGGTCAGCTCCCTTGTCAAATTGCTGACCTATCGCGGGAGTGTCTGACCATGGCGAAATCCACCCCCATCACCAATGAGATCCGCACCCTGCGCTTTCATGCTGGCGAGATGACCCAGGCCGAGCTGGCCCGGCAGATCGGCGTGACGCGGCAGACCATCATCGCCATCGAGCAGGGCAAGTACTCGCCCTCGCTGGAGGTCGCCTTCAAGATTGCCCGGGTGTTCAAGGTCGGCCTCGACGCGGTCTTCCAATATCCTGAAGCCTAGGGTGCACCTGGTTTTGGAAGGCAATGAGAAGCTGTAAAAGATTGCAATTCACACTGGATTTTTGGTCCATTCATCGCAATTCCCTAACCAAATGCGCTGATCTTGGCGCCGAACGGTTTGGCAGGGGCATGAATTGACCACCAAGGTTGCGCAAATTCTGGCTGTGGCTACAGGGCTTTGGCTCGCAAGCCTGGTCTCGGTCGAGGCTCAAGCGAGTGACGCCGAGCCAGGCGTTGAGGTCTATACGCCGGCCACTTTTGCAGAATTCCTGCCGCGGACAGCCCTGGATCTTGTCCGCCAATTGCCGGGCTTTGGACTGAATGGCGGTGATGATGTTCGCGGCCTGTCCGGCGCCCAGGGCAATGCGTTGATCAATGGTCGCCGTCCGCCGCGTGGCAGCGGCTCGCTTGAGGGGCGCATTCGGGCGATCCGGGTTGAAGACGTCATCCGCCTCGAACTGATCGAGCCCGGCGCCCGGGATGTCGACATGCAGGGCTACCCGCTGCTGCTCAACATTGTCACCCGCTCGACCAGTGCGGCCCGGATCGATGGTCGTATCGAGATCGAACCGCGCGAAGATGGCGGCGAAGAGTATCAGGGTGAGCTGACCACGGGCTGGTCGAGCGGGCCGCTGGAACTGGAAGCCCGGATCGATCTTTATGACGAGACCCTGACGGATTATGCCGCGATCCGTAGCTCGACAGCGGATTCGCCCTTTGCGCGGGCCTCGGTCGATGAATTGGAAGGCCGGACCCGCCGCGACTGGCAGGCGCTCGCGCGGCTGGCGGTGAATGCAAACAATGACCTCGAGCTGACAGTGTCCAGCGAGCGCAATGATGACTTCAGCCGCCCGACCCCGGCCTCCGCCGCGGAAGTCGGGGCCATTGAGGACGGACGTGACGAGGCCATCGAACGCTTCGGATCCGTGCGTTGGCGGCATGCCTTCACCGATCGCATCGACCTGATCGGCCTGGTTACCCAGCGTCAGGGCGAAGCGACGTCCAGGGACAGCCTGATCTCTGGCGGGATTGTCAGCGAATCCGCATCCAGTCGTGAGACCGGCGAGACCGCGGCGCGGGCCGACATGCGTTGGCGCCCGATGGACACGCTCGCCGTTGAAACCGGTCTGACCTGGGCCAGCAACACGCTTGAAGGCTCGTCTTCCGCCTCCATCGACGGGGTGGTGCAGAGTGTCGATGGTGATGATGCCGAGGTCGAGGAAACCCGTTCTGCCATCCTCGCTTCGGCGACCTGGACCCCCAATTCACGCGTGTCGGCGACGGTCGGTGGCCGCGTCGAGCAATTCTCGCTCGACAGTTCGAATGAGGGCGGTGCCTCTCTCAGCCTGACCGATTTGGCCCCGCGTGCCGATCTCAATTGGGCATTGCCCGACGACTGGACCTTGCGGCTGAGCACCGAGCGACGTGTCGGTCAGCTTGACCTTGGTCTCTTCCTGGCGTCGACGGATCTCGACAATGCGCTCAGCACTGCGGGCGCCTCCACGCTGGAACCGCCGCGCGACTGGGTCCACCAGATCACACTGGAGCGTCGCTTTGGTGAGCGCGACCTTGTCCGGATCGAGGGCGAGACAGTGCGGTCGGACAATCCGGTCTCGAGCATACTGGACACCGATGGTGAAGTGAGGCCCGCCAATATCAGCGCGGAAACCGTGACCCGTGTCACGGCGGACTTCGAACTCGAGCTGGACCGCTTCGGATTTGTGGGGCTGAGCCTTGATGGGCGGGCCACACATCGTTGGTCGGATCGCGTGGACCAGCTGCAGGGCTTTTCCCGGACGACGTCGGGGCACCGCGACTATTTCTACCGGATCGGCCTGCGCAAGGAATGGGCTGGTGGCCGCTACGTCCTCTCGGCCCGGCTCGAAGAGCGTGCGCCGGCAATGCATTTCTGGCTCACGGAAATCCGCAAGGAAGATAACGGTCTGAATGTAAATCTGGATGGCGAGTGGCGGCATTCGCCACTATGGCGCACCGGTCTTGCCACGCGCTGGCAGGAAGCCCGCACGGATGTGATCTATGTCTTTGATGGCGTGCGACGGCCCGGTGTCGGTCCGGTTCTGGTGAACACGCTGGAGCGCTCCGAGGGCGTCTATGTCAATTTGTGGTCGGAGTGGGAGGCGCGGCCGTCGACCTTCATCCGCCTGTCCTTGCGGTCGGGACGGGACCGGTCGGGCACCAGCCGGGTCGACACGCCCCAGGGTGTTTTCCGCGACCAGCTTTCACGCAGCTCTGACAATGTGCCGTCCTTCAATGTCCGGCTGCGTTTCCAGCGCTAGCGTCGGCGGATCGTCATCGGCATGTCGGTATCCGGTTGCAGCGTGATGCGCATGACCGGAACGGGGTCGCGTTCGCCGGCAAAGTCCAGGCGCAGGCGCCGGGCCAGGCTGGCCATGACGATCACCATCTCCATCATCGCAAAGCGTGCACCGATACATACGCGCGGCCCGAGCCCGAATGGAAGGTAGGCGTCCCGCGGGATGGCGCTTGCAGCGTCACCCAGGAAGCGGTCCGGAACAAAGGCGTCAGGCTGGTCCCAGATGTCGCGCTGGCGATGCAGGAGCCAGGTCGAGACCAGGACATCGGTCCCGGCCGGAACCGGCAGGCCGGTAACCAGATCCCATTCCTTCGAGGTCCTTGCCAGCATGGGGGCCGACGGATAGAGGCGCAGGCTCTCTTTCAAAACGGCTTCGGTGAAGGGCAGGCAGCGTGACCAGTCCGCCGGTTCGGTGGTGTCGAGCGGGGCCGCGTCCACTTCCGCCTCCAGCCGCGCCAGAGACGCCGGATCGCGCGACAGAAGATAGAGTGTCCAGGCCAGGGAGCGCGCCGTGGTTTCATGGCCCGCGGCGAGGAAAGTCAGAAGATTGTCGATCACGGCGGTGTCGTCGAGACCGGCGCCCAGGAGCAGGTCGAGGAAGTCGGCGCTGCGTCCGCTTTGGTCTGGTGAGGGCGCCGCGCGCCGGGCCGCCGCAACGGCTCCGACCTGATCGCGCAAATCCTTGATCACCGTGCGCGACCGCCCCTGACCGATCCGCGGCAGCCAGCCGGGCAGGTGCATCAGGTCGAACGGGTGCGGCAGGCCGGAAATCTCCAGCAATTCGCAGATGCCGCGCGTGAAGCGGGCCTTGTCCAGCGCCTCATCGCCGGAGAAGAGCGTCTCCATCAGCACGTCCAGCGTCAGCTCGACCATCAGGTCGGAGACGCTGATCGTTTCGCCGTCTCGCGCGGCGAGGCCGTCCATGGTGATGTCACACACCGTCCGGATCTGGGGCGCGAAGCCATTGACCTTGCGCGGTGTGAAGACCGGGGAAACTGCCTTGCGGGCCGTTTTCCAGACATCTCCCTCCGCCGTCAGCAGGCCGTCACGCAAAAAGGGGCGCAACACCGCCTGGCGCAGAGGGTTCATGCCGTAATTGCCGGCATTGGAGACGAAACAGTGATGGATCGCCGCAGGGTCGCTGACGATCAGGCTGGAACGGCCCAGAAAGCGGAACGGGGCGAGCCGGATAGAAAAATGATGCTCGCCCCAGATCTCCAGCGGGTTTCGCTGCATCGCCCGGAAATAGGTCCAGTAATCAGACAGTTCGAGCTTGCCGACGCCGCTATAGGTGGCGTAGGGCGGCTTGGGCGGGGTGAAGGCAGTGCGGGCAAGGTCTTCCATATCCTTCCTAGCCTAGCCCGATCCGGTTTCGGGGCCAGAGCGCGAATGGTCGCGCTTACCAGTTTTCCTCGCGCCAGACCTGCACTAACCTGATGCCATGATCCGCTTTCTTCTCGCCCCTCTATTGCTCGTCTCGATTGCCACGACCGCTGCGCATGCCGACCAAGCGGATGCGGAAGCGGCCTATGAGCAGGGCGCCTGGGAGTTGGCCGCCTATGAGGCTCAGCAGCTGGAGACCGCGGACGGTTATGCCTTTGCGGCCGGGGCGCTGGTGGCAAGACTGATGGTCGAGGATGTCGGTGCGGGCCGCGAAGCGCTGGCGGAGCGAGCGATCGATCTGGCGGAATATGCCTTGCACCTGGATGAAGACCATCTCGAGGCCCGGCTGCGCCTGGCCAGCGCGCTTGGTTTTCGCGGCCGATATATGAGCGGGTGGCGGGCCTATCTGACACGCCTGCCCCAGCGCGGGCGCGACCTCCTGGAAGAGGTGGTGTCGAGCCAGCCGGACAATGCCTGGGCGCTGGGCATGTTGGGGGCTTGGCATCTGGAAGTCGCCCGGCGTGGCGGGACGCGTGGTTTGCGCGCGCTCGATGCCTCGGTCGAGGCCGGCATGGGCTTGTACTCCCAGGCCATTGCGCTTGACCCGGACAGCCCGGCGCCGCGCTATTTCCTCGCCCTCGGGCTCGCTGCACTCGACGAGCCTGCCTATGCGGGTCGCATTCGGGAGTTGGTGGACAGCGCGCGGCAATTGCCGGCCCGGGATGCTTTCGACGCTGCCATACTGGGTGAGCTGGAGGAATTTGCACCGCGGCTCGACGACCGCCGTGGGGCAGCGGCCTGGGCGGATGCCCGGCTTGAGCGCTGAAACTGTCTACTGACTGACCCAGACAATCCGTGACAACCAGGCGATTTGCGACAGTGGCAGGGTGATACTGGCCGCCATTGGATCAAGGGGAGTCAGGCGCACGGACTGGACCAGCTTTTCCGACAAGGTCCAGGCCGAGCGGGTCCCGTCGCGGCGCTGCACCACAACCCGGTCACCGACACGCGTCGGGGCGTTGTGCGAAATGACCAGGCGATCGCCGCGCCGGTAAACCGGCAGCATGCGGTCGTCCTCGACGGTCAGGGCGAAGGCCTCGTCCGGTGTCAGTCCCGGAAATGGAATGGCGTCCCAGTCGGGTCCTGCCGGCAGGCCGGCCGCATCAAAGGGCGACTCGGCTTCGCCATCGGCGAGGCCACGAGAGGGCAGCGCGCCAGCGGCGGGTTTTCCGGAAATCAGACCGGCGAAATCATCGAAATCCAGATGGGCTGCGGCGAGTGCCTTGGCAATGCTCTCAGTCGACGGCCAGCGGGGTTTCTTGCCGTCGGCGGAGACGCGTTTGGACGGGTTGAATGTGGTCGAGTCCAGACCGGCCCGTCGGGCGAGTCCGGACGGGCTTGTCTGGGCATGCCGGGCCAGGCGATCAATCCCGCGCCAGATATCGTCATGGGTCAGCATGAGGGCGGAACGCTATAGGAAAATTGTCCCATGCGCGAGTCGCGCTTGCCCGAATCCGCGCCGGGCGCTAGGCCCTCACCATGACCACGAAAACCGCATTCCGCCTCGCCACGCCGGACCGCTGGTCACAGGTGATGGCCGAAGGCCGCTTCACCGGTGACCCGCATGATGTCGCCGATGGCTTTATCCATCTGTCCGCGGCCGACCAGGTCGAAGGCACGCTGATCAAGCATTATAATGACCATGAGCGTCTGCTGCTGGTTGAGATCGACCTCACCGCCCTCGGCGAAACGGTGAAGTGGGAAAAATCACGTGGCGGAGCGCTGTTTCCGCATGTCTATGGCGAGATCCCGGCCAGCGCTGTGCGCGGTCTGCGCCATGTCCGCCGCAATGAGGAGGGGGACTGGATCCTGCCTTCCGAACTGGAGAGCCGCTCATGATCCATGATCTGGCCACACGCCTTCTGCATGGTTTGGATCCGGAAACCGCGCATCGACTGGGCATCCAGGGGCTCAAGCTTGGCCTCGGGCCGCGCCAGTTCAGCCGCGATCCGGACATCCTGCACACCCGACTGGCCGGTCTCGACCTGCCCAATCCGGTCGGGCTCGCGGCCGGCTTCGACAAGAATGCCGAAACCCCGGACGCGCTTCTGGCTGCCGGTTTCGGCTTTGTCGAATGCGGTGCGGTGACGCCCCGCGCGCAGGACGGCAAGCCCAAGCCGCGCATTTTCCGGCTCGAGGAAGACCGCGCGGTGATCAATCGCATGGGCTTTCCCAATCAGGGCCTCGACCTGTTCAAGGCGCGTCTCGCCCGCCGGTCCGGCCGCAAGGGCGTGGTCGGGGTCAATCTGGGTGCCAATCTGGATAGTGAGGACCGGGTCGCGGATTATGTCGCCTGTCTGCGCGAGCTGCAGGACCTCGCGCAATTCTTCACCGTCAATATCTCCTCGCCCAACACGCCCGGCCTGCGCACTTTGCAATCATCGGGTGCTCTGGATGACCTGCTGGCCGCCGTGGCGGCTGTCGGGGCGAAGGCGCCTGTCTTCCTCAAGATCGCGCCGGATATCGCGGACAGCGAGGCGGAGGTCATGGTTGAGGCCATCCGGCGTCATGGACTGGATGGCATCATTATCGCCAACACCACGATCACGCGGCCGGAAAGCCTGGTCAGCGACAAGATGGGCGAGGGGGGTGGCCTGTCCGGTCCCCCGGTCTTTTCGCGTTCGACCGAGCTGGTGCGGGTATTCCGCAAGGCTGCCGGTCCGGACATGGCCATTATCGGGGTTGGCGGCGTGTCCTGCGCCGAGACTGCCTACGCCAAGATCCGCGCCGGGGCCAATGCAATTCAGCTCTATACGGGGCTGATCTATGAAGGGCCCGGCCTGATCCAGCGCATCAAGACCGGGCTGGTTGAGCGGCTTCAGGCCGACGGGTTCGCGTCGATTTCCGAGGCTGTCGGCGCCGAGTGAAGTCGGCGCTCCAGGGCCGGATAGGCGCTCATGAGAGCGCCGGCGCGGGCCAGGTAGAAGACCAGGAAAGCGGCCCAGACACCGTGATTGCCGAAAGCGGGCGCCAGCATGGCATCCGCGATCAGATAGACCACAACGGCCGCGATACCGGCATTGCGCAATATCTTGCCGCTGGTCGTGCCGATGAAGATACCGTCCATCAGCCAGGCCGGTGCCCCCAGGAAGGGCACGACGGCGCACCAGGGCAGATAGGTGATCGCCGCAGCGCGCGCCTCCGGGTCCTCGATCAGGGCTGTCAGCGCGGCTTCGCCGAACAGCCATGTCGCAATGGCGAACATCCCGCCCGCGATCAGCATTGGCTCACCGGTCAGCTGGACCGAGCGCCGCAGATCGCGCACGGATCGACGCCCATAGGCGCGGCCGGCCTCGGTCTCGGCGACAAAAGCGAAGGCATCGAGCACGAAGGCCCAGACCGAGATCACCTGCAAAAGGACATGATTGCCGGCGAGCGCCGCCGTGCCCTGTCGTGCGCCGGCATTGGCGAACCAGGTGAAACCGATGACCAGCGACCAGGTCCGGATCATCAGGTTCACATTGACCTGGAAGAGCTCGCGAATGGCCGCGGGGTCGAGCAGTTTGACCCGGTCCAGCACGCCATGAGCCCAGCCGGACTGGCCTCTCAGGACGAAGGCCATGAAGCCCAGGCCGATCACGAGGGCGACCCATTCGGCGATTGCAGTCGCGGCGCCGACGCCGCCCGGGCCATAACCGAGACCCAGCACGAACCAGAGGTCGAGCGCGATATTGATGATGCTGAAGGCGACATAGATGGCCAGGGTCGAGGCATTGCGTCCCAGGCCGATAAGCCAGCCCGAGAGGGCAAAGCAGGCCAGCGCGGCCGGAGTGCCCCAGGCGCGGGCGAGCAGATAGTCGGCGCCCTTGTCCTCAACCCGGGCCTCACCCTGCAGGATGGCAAAACCGGCCAGGGCGATGAGGTCGCGCAACAGGAAGACGAGCAGGCCGAGAGTCCCGGCAATGGCGAGCGCGCGCAGCAATATGCGCTGGGTCTCGGCAAGATCGCCTGCGCCGTCTGCCTGGGCGGTCAGTCCGGTCGTGCCCATGCGCAGGAAGTAGAAGCTCCAATAGAAGACCGAGAAGAGCGCACCGCCCAGCGCGACGCCGCCCAGATCCGCCTTGTCGCCGGACAGGCCGAGCACGAATGTGTCGGCGACGCCGGCGAGCGGCACGGCCGCATTGGCAAAGACCAGCGGCCAGGCCCGCTTGATGACGTCGAGCCGGGTCAGGGACGGAATAGACATGGTCCGCACCTAGCCCGGTCGGGCATGCCGTGCAATAGCGACGCCCCCGCCATGAGGGGGCGCCGCCGGCGATCCGGGTCAGCGCTGATTTCGCGGCTCGCTGCGGGCGAGGGTTCGGGTATTGCCCTGATGGTGTTCCAGCGTCTCCATCGCGCGGCGTGTCGCGTCGCGTATGCAGGCGCGCAGCATCAGCAATCGCAGCGGGTCACCCTGCAGGTCTTCGCGACAAACGCGGATGGCGGCCGCCTCGATCTGGTCCTGCAAATGGGCAAGTCGCGCAGGGTCGACCAGGTCTTCGCGCTCGAAGGGAATGTCGGTACGGGCCGCGGATGCCGGACTGTGTGTGGCCTGGGCATCGGCGGAAGGGCCGAGGCAGATCGCAGTGATCCCGGCCAGGGCGAGGCTGGTGAAGAGGGTTTTGACAAGGGTGGTCATGGAAAGCTCCAAGGCTTGATCAAGGCTTCATGCGATATTGCATGGAGTCGAGAGGCCTATTTAAGAAGCTTTTCTGAGTATCCTATGGAATGATTGCTCGATCCTGAGTCTGGCAATCATTCATATTTGTATGGGCTAGTTCGGGCGCTCGCAAACCCCGTCGCGACAACGGTCGCGCGGCCGGAGCGGGGCGAGCCAGAGATAGAGCTGGTTCAGCACGATCCGGATCGGAGCCGGTCGGGTCAGCCTTGCCAGCCAGCGCAGACCGCGGCTCTCTTCCGGCATCCGTTCCCAGATTGCCAGGAAAGCGGACCAACCGGTCTCGACCCGACCGTCGGGCATGCGGACATGCAAGCTGGCGAGGGCCGCGTCGCGATCAATATCGGCAGGCAGCTCGCCATTGCAGTCGTGCAACCGGATCAGGTCCGGCGCCTTGTTCACATAGGCACCCATCTCGTGCCGGCAGATCGGGCAGAGATCATCATAGTAGGCGGTGATGGCATTGGCGTGTGTCATGGGGGAGAGTCTGGCACCCATCACCGGGTTCGGCGATGGGGCAAGGCGTCACAGGCGACCGCACCAGCCCCTAGGGCGGTCGCCCGGATCACCGGGTTTGCGTCTATTGCGCGGAAACGACCACAGCCACGCTTCGGCTGTTGGCTTCGGCATATTCACGGTTGAGCTGCCGGATGGCATCCGCATAGGTCGAGTTGAAGCATTCCTGGCGGATACGCTGTGCCACAAGGCCACGCAGTCCGTGCGGGCGGCACACACGCGAGGTCGCGACGCGGATGCGGCTCTCGATCTCATCCCAGCCGGCCTCGCTGCTGAGCTCATCGGTGTGAAAGTGGACGATCTGGGTCGGCACCGATTCATCGGCGGCAACTGCCAGCGGCGTCAGGGTCAGGCTCGTGGTGAGCGCGGCAAGTGATGTAATAAGCATGGGGCTTGTCTCCTCAATGTGGCCGGTCACCCCTCTGTGACCCGTCACCACGATTGGAAGATTGCCCGGTGCAACCTCTCTGCGCCCTGACCGCCAGCCTAAACCTTTGAGAGCTGGCGTTTAGAAACTGTCCGCTTTGTAAGTCCGGTGTAAGCCCGGTTCAGGAAAGTGCGACCAATGGGAGCAAAACGGCGACGAACGACCCCGCTCAGGCGGAGTCCGCCTCGCTGTCGCTTCGCGCCGGTGTAATGAGAAAATGTCCGTGCAGGGTCGCAACCGGCGCATCGATCCGGTTCTGCCAGGCCTCGACACGGACATTGGCAACACGCCGTCCCGAGCGGGCAACCACGGCGCGGGCATAAACGTCCTGGGCCCGGGCCGGGCGCAGATAGTCAATGGCGACATCGATCGGCTTGGGCAAACGGTCCAGCGGCTGGCTGGCCAGAAGCGAGGCCGAGGCGACAATCTCAAGGAATGCACCGACCGCTCCGCCGTGCAGGGCCGGAATGAGGGGATTGCCGACCAGATGGTCCTCGAAAGGCAGGACACCGGTCAGTTCATTGCCGCGCTGGTCCAGGCGCACGCCGAAGCGGGCGACATAGGGGGCTGACATCAGAGTCTCGATCAGCGCGCGGCTCATGACATGCGCCCTTCGGTATAGTCGCGGCGCGCGCGTTCCTGGGCTGCCTTGGAGGCCTTGGTGATCATGAAGGCTGCCTGCGCGATGGCGACCGGGTCTTCGGGATCACCGTCATGCGCCGTCGCCCGGACAAAGGCGACCAGGCCGTGCGATTTCAGCGAGCGAGCCTCGGCGGTGACATCCAGCCCCGGCTTTGCCGACCTCAGATAATCAATCCGCAGGTCGAGCGTCGACGGTGTGTCCCGTGCGCCGAAACCGGCGAAGGCCGCCATGCCGCAGGCATGGTCCAGCAGCGCCGTGATGACACCGCCATGCAGGGTCCCGGCATCCGGGTCCCCGATAAGGCTTTCATCATAGCGAGCGCGCATCACAGCCTTTCCCGGCGTCAAGGAGACGAGGGACAGGCCCAGGGCGACAGCGTGCGGTGAGCCGGTCACGATGAGCGGGGCGATGGAATCGAGGCGGGATTGAATGTCGTCGGTCATGGCGGTCCTGAACAGGTCTCCCGCCTTTGATAGGGCAGCCCGTCCCTTGCCGGAAGGGGGCTTAGCCGCGACCCATGCGCTTGGCGACGACCTGTTCAAGGCCGGTAACCACCGGCTCGCGCAGCGGATTGCCGTCCTCGACCATCCGAACCAGCTGGGCCAGAGCCGCTCGATGCATTGCCACAACCTCGGCCTCGACCGGTGTGTAGTCGCTGACGGTTGTCAGGAAGCGCTGGAGCGAGCGGCCAACCCGGATGGCCAGACGATCGCCGGTCAACTGGGTCTCACTGACGAGCGCGCTGGCCGCCGCGCGGGCGGCAGCCATCGGCGTTGTCAGCTCGGCGTCGACATCGGCGGTTCGCTTGTAGGCGGGGCCGTGAGCCCGGCGTGGCCGGCGCCGCCGGTCCGGTCCGGTGAAGCGGGCGGCATTGACGAAGGTGCGTGGGCTCGTATCAAGCGAGCGCAAACGGTCTTGCAGGGTGACCGGCGCGATGGGCGTGATCAGGAATTCGGACACGCCGGCGTCGCGGGCGCGCTCAATCTCGCGCCGCGAACGCGGCTGTGAGATGAAGACGATCGGCGTATCGCGAAAGGCGGCATTCTCGGTCTCGCGGATTTCCCGCACGAGCTTCAGCCGGTCGTCATCGGGATTCTCATGGTCGTGCCAGTCCGCGATGATGACGCTGGGCGGGTGTTCGCTGATCTGCTCGATCACCGCCCCGCTGCGCCGGGCAACCATGACATGGTCCGCGCCTGCGTCGCGCAGCAGCCTGATCAGCATGTTGCGAAGATAGCCGTTGGATTCCAGCAGCAGAGGCGCCGCATTGCATGTGGATGCCGCCTCGGGCGTCGAAACCGTCCGGGCGACGGGAAGGGTTGAGGCGCGCGCGTTCATGCCGAACGTCTAGCAAGGCTTTCTTGCCAACCGGCAAAGGAAGATGGTTAACAAAACCGAATTGCCGGAAATCTTCAGCGGTTACGCAAGGCTCCGAGGACACGAACCACGATCCAGATCGGGATGACCAGGATGGCGCCGAGCAGAAAATACTCGATCGCCCAGCCAACCGAATGGGTCAGGAATTCAATGAAGCGACCCCAGGATTCGGCAATGGTGCCAAAGAAGTCGACCCAAAGGCGGCGCGGATTGACGTGAAAGGCCGCCAGCACGAAGCCGGCCAGCACGCACAGGACGACGACCCGAATGATATCGGTCGAGCCGATACGGATCAGGCGCTGGACGAAGGTCGTGCGCTCAGGCGCACGCTCCGCGGATGTGTCTCGATCTGTCATCGGGCCAGCTTACCTTCAAATGAGGCGCAATCGGGGCCGCAGCCCCGATGTCCTTCCGGTCAGCCCTTGCGGGCGATATTGACGCGGTGCGGGTAGGGGATGGAAATGCTGTTCTTGTCGAACGCTTCCTTGACGTTCTTCATCGCGTCGAAATGCACACCCCAGTAATCACCGGTATCGCACCAGGCCCGCGCAACGATATCGACCGAGGATTCGCCATGCGCCGTGACCGCCGTAAAGACGGCCGGATCCGCGTGCACGCGCGCATCGCCGGAGAGAACCTGGGCGATCACGTCCTGCGCCTTGGTGATGTCATCCCCGTAATCGATCGAGAAAACCAGATCGACGCGGCGGGTCGGGTTGGCCGAGTAGTTGGTGATCGTGTCGCCCCAGGACTTGCCGTTGGGGACAATGATCTTCTTGTTGTCGCCGGTGGCCAGAACCGTGGTGAAGAGGGTGATCTCCTTGACCGCCCCCGACGTGCCGGCCAGCTCGACCCAGTCGCCGAGGCGGTAGGGGCGGAACAGGATCAACATGACCCCGGCGGCCAGATTGGAGAGTGTGCCCTGCAGGGCAAGGCCAATGGCCAGGGAGGCAGCGCCGAGCGTCGCGACAAAGCTTGTCGTGGGAATGCCGAACGTGCCGAGCATGGCAATGACGACCATCGCCATGATGCCGTAATAGGCCAGCGAGCCGAAGAAGGCGCCGAGCGTGTCGTCCATCCGCTCGCTCTTGTACACGGCACTGTGGATAGCCTTGCGCACGGATCCGGCAATCATCAGGCCGATGATCAGGATGATGGCGGCCAGGACGACATTGGTACCAGCGGCGATTCCGGTCTCCACGAGTGTGGCGAGTGTTTCCGGATTCATGAGGTCTTCGGGATTCATGGCTTCCCCCTTGGGTATTCGATCCTGAAAAAGCTCCTACCACCCTTCATTGTGCAAGGGGAGGGCCGAACCGCCTATTCTGCCGGTGTCTCGACCTCACCCGGCGCGGCATCCCGGACGATATTGATCTTCTGCCAGATTTTCGCAGACATGTTCGAGGTCAGGGTCTCGATATCATTGACCGAGGCAATCACCACCGGATCTCGAGAGCTCTGGGCATAAAGGGCCGCAATTTTCCCGGCGAGGCTGAGCGCCTCGGCGCAATAATCGAGATAACGGCCGAGTTCGAACTCGCTCATTGCCCGCTCCGGCGATGCGGTCGTGCGCGGGCCGAGTCGCAGGAGGGCGGTGGGATCCTTGGTCAGCTGATGCATGTCGATGACGTGCGCGATTGACCGCAGCTCGTGCAGGTCATCAAGCGCCAGCGAGCGTTTCAGGCGCTCTTCCACACGTGTCAGTGTGAAAATCGCGACTGCAGCCAGGATGACAATATTGAGGCCGGCCTCGACGCCTTCAAAGATGGTGAAGACATCGGCCGTTGCCCCGGTATCCTGGGCCCAGTTGAAGACGCGTTCGCCGACATAAGCCAGGCCGGCAAGGGCAAGCAGGATCGCGAGAATAATCCCGGCGCGCAGGAAAAGGTAAGGCCGAGCCAGGCGCTGGCTGCGGCGTCGGTCGCGCTTGGCGAGGTCGATCAGCTCGACAACAACATTGTTGAAACTGGCTGCCGGGAAACGGTCGCGCGTGCGTGCACCGAGGCGTTCCAGCGTTTGGACAATGTGGTCTGAACTCAGTTGTCTGAATGGCACCGCTACCCCCCGGACACGGTTGAGCCTCGAAACAGGCGTGCTCTGTCTTAGCGCTTTATCCCGAAGCCTGTCACGCCGGAAGCTCCGGCCGGGGTCATGTCGCGGCGGCGACAGCCGCGGTCGAGCCGGCCACGGCGGCGATCACAGCGGCCTGGGCGGCCAGGATGGCCGCGAGGTCTCGGGCGGCGGCATGCGGTTCGCTGGTACCGGTCTGGGCCTGGGCCAAACGCATGGCGAGGCGTGCGGCGACCTGGCCCGATGGCCGTGGTCGCAACGCGCGGACGGCCTCGAAACTGGTCACCAGCCTGTCGGCAATGTCCGGCCCGCGACCGCGTGAAGCGAGCACGGCCAGCCCCGTCTTGCCGACGCCATTGCGCAATATGGGGCGGCCGCGGACGGCGGTGTTCAAACTGGTCCAGGCCGCAGCGAGTTCGCCCGGGTCGACTGGCCCGAGGCAAATTTCCTGAGCAGCGCCCTCGACATGATGCCCGGGCACCCCTGCCGAACGCAGCGCCAGACGGGCCGTGTCGAGTTTGGTGCGTGCATGTTCCGGCGTATCACCGAGCGCGGCAAAGGCTGCGGCGAGTACATCCTCACGGGCCGGGACGCGGCGCCACCAGGGCAGCGAAATCTCGTCCAGAATATCGAAGAAATTGTCGACCTGGCCGGACTCGCCACCGGCGACAACAAGCGCGAGCGCGGCGCAGGAACCACCATGACTGAGAGCCCGCGTGCCGCGGTCACGGCGACGGTCATTCAGGGCGGTGCGGACGGTGAAGAAATTATCGGCAGACCTGTTCGAGGCCGCGAGTGCGGCGGCGAAGACAAGTCGCATGGCGCGGCCCGGGGACTTCCACGTGCCCAAGCCTTCATTGAGCCTGTCGCGGATCTGGAAGCTGCGGGCGGCGAGGATGTCAGCGGTCTCGGACGACGAAATGCTGGCAAGGGCCGAGAAGCGGCCATACAGGCGCTCACCCTTGCTGGCGCGCTCACTGAACGCGGCATCAAGCCGTTGAAACCGTTCAATGACGGCGTTGACCATGACCCAGTTTCCCTCGCTAATGCCAGTCTTGCCTGCGAGCATGGCGAAAACGGGGCATAAACGGCAGGGGGACGCTAAGGGCAGCCTTCCCCCCATGGAGATGGGGTCCCTCCTTGCGAGGCCGCTAAAGAGAGTCGATGCCGTCAGTGCCAGCCACCGCCAGTCTACCGCCCCGCTTTGCCGACTGGTTCGCCACACGGGGCTGGGCAGCCCGGTCCCACCAGCTCGAGATGATCGCCGCGGCGGAGGCCGGAGAGGACGCGCTGCTGATTGCGCCCACCGGGGGCGGCAAGACGCTGGGTGGATTCCTGCCCAGTCTGATTGACCTGGCGCCGGCAGCCTCGCAGGCCGGACGCGACCGGCCTCATGCGCTTCACACACTCTATATCTCGCCGCTCAAGGCGCTTTCCGTGGATGTCGCGCGCAATCTGATGATGCCGGTCGAGGAGATGGGGCTGGATCTGCGTATCGAGACCCGAACCGGCGACACGTCGACCAGCAAGCGCCAGCGTCAACGCGCGCATCCGCCGGACATTCTCCTGACCACTCCGGAACAACTGGCCCTCTTTTGCGCCACGGCGAACGCGGAGGCCTTCTTTCGCGACCTCAGACGCATCATCATCGACGAAGCCCATGCGATCGCGCCGCAAAAGCGTGGCGACCTGCTCTCGCTCGACCTGGCGACCATCCGCCAATGGGCACCCCGGGCGACGCGGGCGGGCCTCTCCGCGACTGTCGCCGACGAGGGCGGCCTCGCGCGCTGGCTGGTGGCCCAGGCGCCTTGTGAAGACCGGTTCGCGCGCATCATTCGCGGATCGCCCGGGGCGCGACCGGAGGTCGAAATCCTCGACCCCACGGACCGTATCCCCTGGGCCGGCCATTCCGGTCGACACGCGCTGGCGGATGTCTACGCGCGGATCAAGCGCGCGAAGATGGCGCTCGTTTTCGTCAATACACGCTCCCAGGCCGAGCTCACCTTCCAGGAATTATGGTCCCATAACTCCGACAATCTGCCGATCGCCCTGCATCATGGCTCGCTGTCGCCGGAACAGCGGCGCAAGGTGGAAAAGGCGATGGCTGAAGGGCGGCTGAAGGCGGTGGTGTGCACCTCCACGCTCGATCTCGGCATCGATTGGGGCGATGTCGACCTGGTGGTGCAGATGGGCGCGCCAAAGGGCTCCTCCCGCCTCATCCAGCGTCTGGGCCGCTCCAATCACCGGCTCGACGCGCCTTCGAAGGCTTTGCTGGCGCCAACCAATCGGTTCGAGCATCTCGAATGCCAGGCTGCGCGCGACGCCGTGGCCGAGAATGCCCTGGACGGGGAACCCCTGGGCGCGGGGGCGTTCGATGTCCTCGCCCAGCACATCATGGGGCGGGGATGCGGGGATGGTTTCCTCGCTGACGCGCTGTTCGACGAGGTGCGCAGCGCCACACCCTATTCGCATCTCGACCGCGAGACCTTTGATCGCGTGCTCGATTTTACCGCGACGGGGGGCTATGCGCTCAATACCTATGAGCGTTTCCGACGGCTGGTTCAGCGCAAGGACGGGCGCTGGCTCGCGCGAACGCCGCAGATCGCCCAGCGCTACCGCATGAATGTCGGCACCATTGTCGAGGCGCCCATGCTTGATGTCGTGGTGTCAGCGCGCGGGCGGGGTGGCCACCGGCTCGGCCAGATCGAGGAATGGTTCGTCGAACAACTCACGCCCGGCGATACCTTCATCTTCGCCGGCCAGGTCCTGCGCTTTGTCGGTATCGAGGAAATGACCGCCCGGGTCGTGCGGGCGGCGGAGGCCGATCCGAAAATCCCCTCCTATCAGGGCGGCAAGTTTCCACTCTCCACCTATCTGGCAGCCCGCGTGCGCGACATGGTCCAGGACCGGGAACAATGGGATGGCCTGCCGGACCAGGTTGGTGACTGGCTGCGACTCCAGGCCGTGCGTTCCCGTCTGCCGGCAGCCGATGGACTTCTGGTCGAAACCTTCCCGCGTTCTGCGCGCCACTATCTGGTCTGCTACCCGTTCGAGGGACGACTGGCGCATCAGACCCTCGGCATGTTGCTGACCCGGCGCCTGGAGCGGCTGGGGATGAGGCCGATGGGCTTTGTCGCCAATGAGTATGCCGTCTCGGTCTGGGGCTTGCGTGACCTGTCTGGTCTCGATTTCGATGCCCTCTTCGATGAGGACATGATGGGCGATGATCTTGATGCCTGGCTGGCGGAGAGCCAGTTGATGAAACGCACCTTCCGCAATTGCGCGGTCATTGCCGGTCTGATCGAGCGCCGCTTTCCGGGGCAGGAGAAGACCGGGCGTCAGGTCACTTTTTCGACTGACCTCATCTATGACGTCCTGCGCGAGCACGAGCCGGATCACATCCTGCTGCGGGCAGCCTGGCAGGATGCGGCGGCCGGCTTGCTGGACATTCGCCGCCTGGGCGAAGCCCTCGCGCGAATTCGTGGCCGGGTGACCCATATGCCGTTGGATCGGATCTCGCCCCTGGCCGTGCCGGTCATGCTGGAGATCGGCAAGGAACCGGTCTATGGCGAGGGTCATGACAGCATTCTGGAAGACGCTGCCGAGGACCTGATTGCGGAGGCCGTCCGGCTTGACTGACACGCTCACCGACCATGAATTCAGCCTCGCCGACGCACGTGCGATCGCCGATCCGGACGGTGTTTTGCTCCTGCCGGACAGCGCGACCCTGATTGTCTCGGATTTGCACTTCGAGAAGGGGTCGTCTTTCGGCATGGGCGGCCAGATGCTGCCACCTTATGATACACGCACGACGCTGCGCCGTCTGGCCGCCGCCATCAGCCGCCATCGCCCTCAAACTCTGATCGCGCTGGGGGATAGTTTCCACGACCAGCTGGCCGACCGGCGCATGGATGGCGCAGACGTTGAACGTCTCGCCGACCTGGTCGCCAGCGTTTCGCGCTGGGTCTGGATCGAGGGCAATCACGACCCCGCACCCCCGCCGCAATTCGGCGGGGAGGTGCGGCACACGCTCGAGATTGGAAATCTGGTTCTGCGGCATGAGCCGACTGAGGGTGTAGCGCCGGGCGAAATCGCCGGCCATCTCCATCCCTGTGCCAAGGTGCGCGGGCAGGGGCGATCGGTGCGGGCGCGCTGCTTCGCGACCGACGGCCAGCGGCTCGTCATGCCGGCCTTCGGGGCCTATACCGGCGGGCTGAATGTTTGCGATCCGGCTTTTGTACGCTGTTTCGGCAAAACGCCGGGTGCGCTCGTCATGGGGCGGACGCGGGTCTATCCGGTCGCCGCGAAGACGTGCGTGCCGGATCGCTACTAGTCTGTGGCCTGGCCGCTGACGGGCCCGGACTGCCGTTTTCTGGCCCGGTCGAGCACGCTGGCTGAATTGTCGCGGATGAAGGCCATGCCAGCATTCAACCGGTAACCTGTCCCGGTTGAATGGCGGGAGGAGCGATCAGCCGGTCAGCGGATAAAGGGCAAGCATCGCAAGGGTCGCGCCAACCGCGCCAGCCGTCAGGATGGCGCGCAGCTGGCCATACCAGGCGGGCAGATCGCCGCGCCGACAGGCAGTCAGGTCCCAGCGCCAATGGATGATGAGGGCGACCAGGATCAGCGCGAAAGCGATCAGTGGCAGGCCAGCCCAGAGGAGAAGCGCTGCGGCCAGACCGGCCAGGCTCGGCACGATCGACAGGACGAAGGTCGGGCTGTCGAGCGTCTGCTCTTCGCCTTGAGCCAGTGCCCGCCCCCATCGAACGCCGCCCAGAAAACCGAGAATGATCGCGGCATAGATAACGAAGAGGGCCCCTTCAGCGGCGGCTGACCGGTCGGTGACAACGGCATGGGCCGTCGACAGCACAGGAAGCCAGAACGGGATCCAGCCGGTCAGGCCGAGCCAGAGGGGCGTTGCGGGGAGGGAAGATTGTCTGTCCATACGCCCAATCTAGGCGCGCGGTCGCCGGCGAAAAGGCCTAGCGGCGATTGAAGGCCAGATTGGCGATATAGCCGGCCAGCATAGCCAGCAGCACGCAGAACAGGCCGTAGAGGATGGGCAGGTCATGAGCGAATTCAAAGAAGAAGCGCTCGATACCGGCCTTTTCGACGCGAAGGCTGGCCGATCGGCTGGCGATCGGGCGACCATCGCGGAAGAGATAGACCTCGGCAACGTAATCGCCGACAGGGGTGAGCGGTGGCAGGGCAATGGTGGCCCGGAACAAGCCTCCATCCAGGATTTCGACGCCGCGTTGAGCTTCGGCAAAAACATTGTCGCGGCGTCCGTCCCGGGCGATGGCATCAAGATACTCGCTCACCCGGTCCTGGCGGATCATCGCGGGAGGCTCGGCCAGGCTCGCGCCATCGGGCAGGTTGCGCGGTTGGGCATCGGGCGCCGCGGCGTCGACGGCCGTTGAAGCGCCCAGCAGCCAGCTTGGCTCCATGGCTGCGGCATTGGCCTCCAGCATGGCCTGCAGGCCAATGCCGCTGCGCTCGAGTTCCTCCGGGCCTGCTATGGTTTCCAGCGGCAGCGATGTGGCGATCGCGTAATAGCTCGGCACATCATCGAATTCGAGTGGCGCCGAATTGACCCATATGCCGAAGCTGCGGGCCTTCTGCATCACCCGCAAATCCCGCCCCGGACCCCGCAGCACGACAACGATCTCGTCCTGGATTGTGAGGCCGCGCGTCGCCCCGTACAGCACCAGTTCGGCACCATCGAAATCCTCCCGGATCTCGACCGTTTCCTGGGTCAGGGCAGCGACGATTCCAGGTGCCTCGGTTGCGATCTGGGGCTGGCCCTGCAGACCGAGCGCGAGGAGAAGGGTGGCAATCATCTCAGAACCCCTCCCCGCCGCCGCGCGGCAGGATGGTGAAAAGCTCAGAGGGCGTGACCACCAGGTCCCAGCCCATTTTCAGGCAGACGGCCAGGACAAGAGCCGCCAGCAGGGCGCGCAATTCCTCGGCCTTCACATTCCGGCCGGCCCGGGCGCCGAACTGGGCGCCGATCACCCCGCCAACCGTCAGCAGGAGGGCCAGCAGGATGTCCACGGTCTGGTTCTGGGCGGCTTGCAGTAAAGTGGTCAGGGCTGTGACGAAGAGGATCTGGAAGAGCGAGGTTCCGATCACGACATTGGTCGGCATGCGCAGCATGTAGATCATGGCCGGGACCATGATGAAGCCGCCCGCCACCCCCATGATGGCGACCAATGTGCCGACAAAGAATCCGATGGCGACGGGCGGGATGACCGAGATGTACAGCCCCGATGCCGGGAAGCGCATCTTGTACGGCATGCGGTCGATCCAGCCGCGCTTGCGCAGCGGACGCTTGCTGGCGGACTTGTCCGGATTGGCGGCGCGGATTAGGGAGCGCACGCTCTCGACCATCATCAAACCCCCGACCACGCCGAGAAAGCCCACATAACTCAAAGAGATGATCAGATCGATCTGGCCCATGCCCCGAAGCAGGGCGAATAATTGCACGCCGGCGATCGAGCCGGCGGAGCCGCCGATCAGCAACAGGACCCCCATTTTGAGATCAAGGGTTTTTCGTTTCCAGTGCGGGAAGACGCCCGAAGCTGAAGAGGCCACGATCTGATTGGCGCCGGTCGACACGGCGACGGCTGGCGGGACACCGATGAAGATCAGGAGCGGGGTCATCAGGAAGCCGCCACCGACCCCGAACATGCCCGAGAGAAAGCCGACGCCCAGACCCAGTCCGAGCAATAGGAAGATGTTGACTGAGATTTCTGCGATCGGGAGGTAGATCTGCACCGCGGATCAACCCGCCGCCGCGCGCTCGAGCCGTTCAACGAGAACGGGATCGACACGTCCGGTGCGGGGCAGGCCCTGATCGGCCTCGAATGACATGATGGCATCGCGCGTGCGGTCGCCGATCTGGCCGTCCAGCGGGCCGGGGCCGTAGCCGAGCACCGAAAGGAAGCCCTGGGCCCGGCGAACCATCACCATGTCCGTAGTGGCCACGCGCTCCCAGGGCAGGTCGGCATATATGCCATTGGCCTCGCCATCGAGCGGTCGCGGCGTGAAACCGGCGGCGGTTGCGCGCGCGGCCTGAAGCGCCTCCGGCTCGATCATCTCGGCCAGAGTGGACGCGCGTTCGGACGCTGTCGGATCGCTGTCGCTGGCGGCAATCGTGAACCAGGCATAGGCATCCGGCAGACTCAGGGGAACGCCGTCGCCGGTCTCGTAGAGCAGCGCCAGATTGAACTGGGAATCACGCAGACCGAGCAAGGCAGCCTCCTGGAACCAGCGTGCCGCGGTATCCATGTTCTGCGCGGCACCGGTGCCATAGTAGTACATCACACCGAGATTGTGCATGGCCCGGCGGTGACCGGCATTCGCGGCGCGTTCTGTCCAGCGGCGGGCGTCTTCGAGATTGATCTCGACGCCCTCGCCGGTCTCCAGAAGTTTGCCATAGCGGTATTGAGCGGCCGGAACGCCCTGTTCCGCGGCGCGGCGCAGAAGGATGGCCGCGGTTTGCGCGTCTCCATTGTCCAGCGCACGGATGCCGAGCTGGTAGCGGGCGACGGGATTTCCATCGGCGGCTGCGCTTTCCAGTGTTACGCGGCCGGGACCGTTCGCCTGGGTTTCGGCCTGGGTGTCAGCCGGTGTGCGGACGGGGGCAGGAGCTGGCTCAACTGCGGCAGTCGCGGGCAGGCTGGTCCCGGTTGCGTCTGCGACCTGGTTGGCAGGCGGGCGAGCCGGGTCGCTGGCGGCCGTCGGCGGGCGCGCTTCGGCAGGGACCGGGTCGGCGTTTTGTGGCACCGGCGTTTCGCGTGCGGGCCCGGGCGTGGTTTCGACCGCGGCAAGCTGGGTCGGGCCAGCCGAGGTGAGGGGTGTTTGTTCGGAGCCGGAAAGGTCGGCTTCGACCTGGGCAATGAAGCTGCGTTCGGCCTCGGCCTCTGCCGCCACGCGTTCCCCATCTCCCTGCCAGGCTTCCCAGATCAGCAGGGCGCCAGCGCCGGACAACATGACCAGTGCGACAACAGGCAGGGCGTAGAGCAGGGTGCGACCAAATTTGGTCTGCGGCGCGCGGCGCTCGCCGCCTTCAAGTGACTGGCCCGGCATGCCGGCGCGCGTGCGTTCCCGGGCCGCGGCGAGGAAATCGGCATCGGCGGTGGCGCCCATGCGCTGGGGCTGGGCCGGTCGGGCCGGCGGCTGGACAGGCCCGCGCGCATGAGGGGCGGGGCCCGGTGTCGGTTGCGCGGGTGCTGGCGTCGGGGCGGCACTTGCGGTCGTTTCGCGCAGAACCGGGGCGGCCGCTGGTGCGGCGGGCTTGGTTGCCAGCGGCGCCGCCTGAGGTGCCGGGTTTGCCTGAGCGGCCTCGGCCAGGAATGGGTCATCGCCATCGACATCGAAGCCGCCCGCAGGTGTTTCAGCCTGCGGCGGCGGCGCGAGCGGCGTGTCAAAATCGATCTCGACCGCGTCACTCTCAGCCGTGACCTGGCTTTCGTCGGCGGTGTCCGATGGCTCGGGCTCGGCAGGCTTGCCGCGCGTTTCAATCGCTTCCAGCCGGTCGGCGAGCGCTGACATGGCACGCTGGACCGGCGACAGGGCCTGCTCGGTCTCGGCACGGACCGCGCTCATGCGATCCTTCACGCCGGACATGGCGTCCTCGATACGCTGGGCGGTGCGCTCCTCGGACTGGCGCAGGCGATCTTCCAGATTGTCTTCACGGCCGGACTGCTCCAGCCGGTCCATCACCTGACCCATGCGATCGGTTGCCGTCTCCACCAGGGCGGCGGAGCGCTCCTCGGACTTCACAATACGATCGCCGAGGGCGCGGCCGAGGCGAGTGACCTCCTCGCCCATGCGCTTCATGGAGTCCTTTTGTTCCTGGCGAACCTCATCCAGGCGACGATCCAGCTTCTGTTCCGACTGGCTTTCGCGCATTGCATTTGCAGAGCGGCGTTCGCTTTCGGTCAGGCGGTGATCAATCGCGACGGCGAGTTTCGTGATCTCCTCGCCAAGCCGGGACATGTTGTCGCCCTGGCGACGTTCGGCCCGGTCAATCCGGTCCAGCGCCTTGGTCAGTGTATCCTCGAGCCGGTCCACGCGCGGCTCCGAGGTCGCCTTGCTGAGGGCCTGGCTGACCTGGCCACGGGTCTCGGCGATACTCCGCGCGACATCATCGGTGAGGCGTTCGAAACGCCGTTCCAGATCGGCCGTGTCGGATGAATTGCGGGTTTCCAGCTGGCGCAGGCGGTCGTCCAGGCGCGAGAAGGACGTCTCAAGAAGGCGGGCGGCATCATTGGTGACCCGCTCGGAGCCTTCGATCCGCGCCTTGAGCATTTCGGTCGAAGTGTGCAGGCCGTTCAGGGTCTCGGCAGCCCGGTCTTCGCGCTTCTTGGTCAGGTCGGCGAAGTCTGTGGCCCGGTTTTCCAGGCGGGCGAGGCGGTCTTCCAGGGTCTCGGCGAGGTGCTTGGTGTCGGCATCGACTGCGTGCACGCGAGCGGCGGTATCATTCTCGTGTTCATAGAGGCGGCGAGCCAGCTTCATGATGGTGGTCTCGACCGCCTTCACCGTATCCGGTGATGCGCCGTTGCCCGTACCGGATTCCAGCGAGCGAACGCGATCGCCAAGTTCGTCCTGGCTTTTTTGAACACGGGTCAGACTGTCGCGTGCTGCATTCAGCTCGCCGCTGGTGCGCTCGCCGGTCTTGGTGATCTTCTCGGCGAGCTGGGTCAGCGCCTTGTCGATGCCGCCAAGCGTGCGGGCGGACATCTGCTCGGAATTGTCGATCCGGTCGGACAGGCGGTTGACCATCGCCCGCAGCAGCTTGTCTTCGTCCTCGGTCAGGGATTGCTGGCCACCAAAACCCGGAAAGGCTTCCAGGGCGTCGTCCCAGTGAGCGGAGGCGGTGTCATTGTCTTCGAGGATGACGCGATTGAGCCATTCGCCGAGGGTCATGCCCTCCTTGCGCGCAGCCGTCTTGGCTCTCGCCCGGGCGCGGGGATCAATCCCCTTAACGCTCCATGGACCACCCAAAGACGACATGTGATTCGCACTCCCAGCCAAACCTGCGGAAGGCTATTCCGCAGTTAATATAGTGTAAACCGAGGGTGGAGACCCAATATGTAGTGTTTCCACACCAATTCTCAGATTGAGGCGCAAAGCCGCGAAATCCTGAGTCTGAACAAGGCTCTGACTCGGTTAATGGTGGGTAAAATGTGTGGATAAGTCGGCGTTTCGACTCAGTTTTCAGCCGAGCCGGGCCGAACTTGCCCGGAGCCGGGGGATGTCACTGCGGCAGGTCGGCCCCATCCGTGTCGGATTCGTCGTCCCCGTCGTCCGGCACAGCCTCCGGCACCGTCTCCGGTACATTCACGAAAAAGCCCGGTGCAAGCGCTTGTAACTGCTCACTCATGGCGACGGCTTCGCGCGATGGCGGCAGGCTGCGGGAGGCTGGCAGGGACCGGGCGATATCGAAGAGCAGCCAGGCTGTCTCGACATCGCTCTGGCTGGCGGCGAAGCGGCCCGCATGCCAGAAGGCCAGCGGTGCGTAGGGATCCGCGATCGCGGCGCTGGCAAACAGGGCCTGCAGATTGAGCTCCGGAAAGGCGTCCGGCTCGGTGCTGCGCAGGGCGGCCAGGGCCTGGGCTGCCAGCAGATTGGCGGCCGCGCCCTCAAGTCCGTCGCGATGCAGGTGATCTTTCAACACATTGAGCGCCGCTGCGCGGTCGCTTTGCATGCGACTGATACCGCTCATCAGGGATTCGAAACCGGCATTGCCAATGCCCGACGCCGTCACCTGGCTCATCCGGCTGCAAACACGTGAGGTGGAGTCGGCGCGGCATGGGCCCTGGTGGTGGGAGATCTGATAAAGCGCGAGATAGGCGCCGGACGGATCGGCGCGGCGCTGGGCGGCCTCGGCGGCAGCGAGGAAGCCGGCTTCGTCCGGGGCGGCCGACGGTTGGGCGGCGGCATCAAGACCGGCCTGCAACAGGCGGCGCACGGCCGGGTCCGCGATCTGATAGCTGTCAGCGCGTGCGGGCATCAGCCCCTCGGGCCAGGGAAAGGCGGCTTCGCCTTCATGTTCGCTCAGTCGGGTCCAGGTTTCGCGACGTCCGGCCGGGCTGGACGGTGAGAAGACCAGGAAGCTGAATTCCTCCGGAATGCCGGTCTCGGCATTGAGCGTCGCCAGGGCGTCGGGATGGATCGGCACGCCATGCTGCAGCCAGCCCCGGAACAGGGCCGCGGCCCGGCCAGCGCCCAGCCCGTCATCGCGATGGCTCAGGACCGGCGAGCCCTCGGCGCTGCGGCGGACCTCGGTGATTGCGGCCCCGGTGATCGCGGCCCCGGTGATCTCGTCCCCGGTGATCGCGTCCCCTGTGATCGTCGAGACCAGTTCGGTTTCGCCCAGACGGACACCCATCGCAGCCTCGATCCAGAAGCGATCGAAAGAGGTTCCGCCGGGGCCGGTGACTTCTGCCAGCGTGCCGCCCTCGGTGTAGTAGGCGAATGTATTCATCTGCCGGTGCACATGGGAGACGAAGGGTTCATTGCGCATCACCGGTCCGTCGAGGGCCGGAACGCGGGTCAGGGTGCGGCTGGTGACAAAGTCCTGGATGACACGTTCGGCCTCACCGGTCTCCGTGACATAGCCATCGCCGATGACAATCTCGCGCTGTTCCTCGCCCAGAGCCGTGCCATCCAGCGCCGTACGCGTGATCTGCCAGCGCGTCCGCAGGACAAGATCGTCACGATAGCCGCGCAGGGCGAGATAGGAATCACGGTCCAGATGCGGGCCGATCACCGTATAGGTTTCGTCCGACAGGTCTGGTGCGATCTGGTCAGGCGTCGGGTCCGGTGTCGGCTCCGGCTGCGCGAGGATGGAGAAGCCGGGATCAGGCTGTCCCGCCTGCGTCATCGCATGGGCGGGCAGGCCGGGCAGGACCAGAACAAGGGCGGGCAGAACAAGGGATCGCAACATGAGCCGGACTTTGCCGCGCCCGCGGTGACAATGAAAGGGGCAAAACCGGTGCCGGGGCGTGTCACGGCAATTTCCGTCTTGTCATATATCTGACGTTGACGTTCGCGTAACTTTGTGAACACCCTTCACACCATGATCAAGCCTGTCGCCCCCGATACCGAATTCACCATTCGCGAACTCGCCATGGAGTTCGACATCACCCCGCGCACGCTTCGCTTCTACGAGCAGAAGGGGATGATCCATCCTTTGCGCCGCGGCGCAGCCCGGGTCTATTCCGCTGAGGACCGCGCCCGTATCGAGTTGATCCTGCGCGGCAAGCGGGTCGGTTTTGCGCTCGACGAGATCAAGGAAATCCTTGATCTGCAGGCGATCGACCGAGGTGGCCGCGAGCGCCTCGAGCCGGCGATCAAGCGCTTCGAACACCGTATCACCGTGCTGCAGCAGCAGCGCGAGGACGTCGAGCGCGCCCTGGCTGAGCTTACTGCCGGCCTCGACTGGATGCGCGAGCGTCTGGAAGACCGTACCCCGCCGGACGATGTCCGACGAAGGGCCCGGGCATTCGAAGCCCTGGCCAGTGCCCGTCTGGAAGACTGGAGCGGCCTGTCCCCGGGTTGATTCCCGGCGGCCGCACCGACCTCAAATTCACAACCACACAATCCACACCCCGCTCCCCGGAGACCCATCATGACCACCCCGTATCGCGCCCCGGTTCGTGA
The DNA here is from genome assembly GCF_905480005.1 of uncultured Maricaulis sp. Taxonomy (GTDB): domain Bacteria; phylum Pseudomonadota; class Alphaproteobacteria; order Caulobacterales; family Maricaulaceae; genus Maricaulis. The sequence continues at coordinate 4,266 of NZ_CAJQOO010000017.1, read as the reverse complement.
CCAGCGTTTTGTCCTGCATGACGTGCTCAATATCACCCAGTATGGCGATCTGCCCGGCTTCGCTGATGCCGATGCCGACACGGTTGACGCGATCCTCGAAGAGGGCGCGAAATTCTGTGAGGGCGTGCTCGCCCCGATCTCCAAGATCGGCGATGAGGAAGGCTGTACGCGTGACGCGGACGGCAATGTGAAGACGCCGACCGGCTGGAAAGATGCCTTCAAGCAGATGTCCGAAGGCGGCTGGACCGCGCTGTCCTCCGATCCGGAATATGGTGGCCAGGGCCTGCCGCACGTTCTCAATCTCGCCTTCAACGAGATGGTCTCCTCGGCCAATATGGCGTTTGGCATGTATCCGGGCCTGACCCTGGGGGCCGCCGCCGCCCTGGCGACCGGCGGGTCGGATGAGCAAAAGGCGCTCTACCTGCCCAAGATGATTTCCTGCCAGTGGGGCGGGACGATGAATCTGACCGAGCCGCATTGCGGCACCGATCTCGGTCTCCTGCGCACGAAAGCCGTGCCGCAGGCAGACGGGTCCTACAAGATCACCGGCCAGAAGATCTGGATCTCCTCCGGCGAGCACGACATGGCGGAGAATATCATCCACCTCGTCCTCGCGCGCATCGAGGGTGCTCCGGAAGGCGTGAAGGGTATCTCGCTCTTCGTGGTGCCCAAGCACATTCCCGATGCGGACGGCAATCCGGGGACACGCAATTCGGCCAAGTGCGGTGGCCTGGAACACAAGATGGGCATTCACGGCAATGCCACGTGTGTCATGGACTATGACGAAGCGACCGGCTGGCTGGTCGGCGAGGAGAACAAGGGTCTCAAAATCATGTTTATCATGATGAATGAGGCCCGCCTGGGTGTTGGCCTGCAGGGCTATGCCCTGGCCGAGGCCGCCTATCAGCAATCGCTCGGCTTCGCGAAAGACCGCCTGCAGGGCCGTTCCCTGACCGGACCGAAGAACCAGGACGGCCCGGCCGATCCGATCATCGTGCACCCGGATGTGCGCCGCATGCTGATGGACCAGAAGTCCTTCGTCGAAGCGGCCCGTTGCTTTGCCCTCTGGACCGCCCTTCAGGGTGATCTCGAGGAGAAGGCGTCCGACCCGACCATGCGCGAGAAGGCGGGCGATTACATGGCGCTGCTGACCCCGATCGTGAAGGGTTATCTGACCGGCAAGGGCTATGACATGGTCTCGTCCGGCCTGCAGATCCACGGCGGGTCCGGCTTCACCGAGGAGTGGGGCGCGTCCCAGCTCCTGCGCGATGCCCGTATCACCCTGATCTATGAAGGCACGAACGGGATCCAGGCCCTCGATCTGGTCGGCCGCAAGCTGGCCATGAATGGCATGCGCCCGATCACCAGCTTCTTTGCCGAGCTCGACGCCTTCGTGGCCGAAGGCGGCAATGACGAGACCCAGCCCTTCGTGAACGCGGTGGCTGAGACCAAGGGCAAGCTCAAACAGGCCACCGACTGGCTGATGAATAATGCGCTCAATAACTTCGACCATGCCGGTGCGGGCAGCCACGACTATCTCAGTCTCTTCGGCCTGACCTGCCTGACCTATATGTGGGCGAAAATGGCCAAGGTCGCCTCAGCCAAGATTGCCGCCGGCGAGACCGACCCGATCTATGCCGCCAAGCTGAAGACCGGCCAGTACTTCCTCGACCGTTGGGTCCCGGAAGCGGCCATGCACCTGGCCAAGGTCGAGGCCGGCGCCGACTCCATGATGGCGCTGGAAGCCGACGCCTTCTAGGCGCAAACTGACAACATATCGGCGGGACCGTTCCGGCAAGAGAGAACGGCCCGCCACACTATTCCGGTTGATAAGGGGCAAAGATCGACAAGCGGTCAGGCCCGTCACAATACGAACCGTCTGGGGAGGACGTTTCATGTTTCAGGATCCACTCAATGTGCCACGTCCGGACTTTCTCGAGCGCGAGGATGTCCGGATGTTCGAGGATTCGGTGCGCGGCTTCATGGCCAAGGAATGCGTGCCCAATGCCGAACGCTGGGAAGATCAGGGCATGGTCGATCGCGAGATCTGGACCAAGGCCGGCAAGGCCGGGATTCTCTGCCCGTCCGTGCCTGAGGAATATGGCGGCGCCGGTGGTGATTGGGGCCATGAATACGTCTTCCACACAGCGGGTGCCGAGATCGGCGCCGGCGGCTGGGGTGTCGGTCTGCACAATTCCATCATCGCGCCCTATGTCACCCATTACGGTTCGGAGGATCAGAAGAAGTCGGTCCTGCCGCGGATGATTTCCGGCGATCTGATCGGCGCCATCGCCATGTCCGAGCCGGGCACGGGCTCGGACCTTCAGAGCGTCAAGACAACGGCGGTCAAGGATGGCAATGGCTATCGCATCAATGGCCAGAAGACTTTCATCACCAATGGCGGCTCGGCCAATTTCATCATCGTGGTGGCCAAGACCGACCCGGAAAAGGGTTATGACGGCGTCTCCCTCCTGATGGTCGAGACCGACAAGGTCGAGGGCTTCCGTCGCGGCCGCCTTCTCGACAAGGTCGGCATGAAGGCCCAGGACACGGCCGAGCTCTTCTTCGAGGATGTCTGGGTGCCCGCCGATGCGCTGCTCGGTACCGAAGAGGGCCAGGGCTTCATCCAGCTGATGCAGCAATTGCCCCAGGAACGCCTGCAGATCGCCGTCCAGGGTGTCGGGGCCATGAAGCGTGCCCTGCACGAGACGATCAACTACACCAAGGAGCGCGAGGCGTTTGGTCGTCCGATCCTGAAATTCCAGAACACCCAGTTCAAGCTCGCCGAATGCAAGACCAAGGCGACCCTGGCCGAGGTCTTCACCCATCACTGCTCGGAACGCCTGATGAAGGGCGAACTCGACGCCGCCACCGCCTCGATGGCCAAATACTGGGTCTCTGAAGCCCAGAATGAAGTCATGGACGAATGCGTCCAGCTGCATGGCGGCTACGGATACATGCGCGAATACCCGATCGCCAAAATGTGGACCGACAGCCGCGTCCAGCGGATCTATGGCGGGACAAACGAGATCATGAAGCTGCTGATTGCGAGGACGCTGTAGGGTGATGACTGAGGCCGACGACAACTCACTTTCATCGAGAGAGGCAGGACGGATAATCTTCTTCTGTGCTTTTGGAGCCATCGCCTTTAGCAAGATTTTGGGTGAGTTGGTCGGCGCTGCGTTTCTTCCAGAAGAATGGGCCGCTTTGGGTCCGTTGCTTATTGGCAGCCTGATGTCTGTTGCCGCGGGCTATGCTCTTGGTTGGAGCATGTGGACGCTAATTACCACTGCTATGATTGCATTGGTCAATTGGCGATACCTTGCGGGCGACGGTGCCGTGTCTGAATGGATCGTCCAAAGCGTCATCATGATAGGAGCTCTTGGCGTGGGTGTGTTGCTAGCCAAATTGCTGCCGGGATGGAGAACTCTGTAATGCTGACCCTTTTTGCTTCAGCGCTACTCCTAGCCCAGTGCATCGGCTATGGCGGCGAGGGCACGCTGGAAGATCAGTTCGACGCCTGCCTGGCGGGCGAATGGGGCGAAGAGGCCTGCACCTCGGGTCAGAGCTATGCCTCAACCGGCTTTACCCGCGCCGATGGCGATCAATGCGAGTTCACCTATCTCATCCGCGACCCGCACACGGGTGGTTTCCGCCTGACCTGGGAATGCCGCGACCCGGAGACCGGCGATGAGACCGACCGCCAGACCGAGGTCTGGATCATTGAGGACGACACACGACTGGTCGGTGACAGTGTCTCCGGCTATCCGCCCGTCGATTATCGCTGCGAAGTGGCTGACGCCCATGACTGACAGCCGCGACAATTCCTTCCGCACCCTCGTTATCGCCGCCATCGCCGGCGGTGCCGGGACCGTGCTGGCGGCCCGTCTGGGCTCCGGCATCTGGTTCGGGGCGAGTTTCGCGCTGGAGAGCTATCCGCACTGGCTGGGTCTGGCCCTGCCGCCGGTGATCGCGACCCTGTTTGCACTGGCGGTGTCGTTTCTGCTCGGCTCGCGGCTGCGCGTATTGGCGGCGTTGATCGGCTATTGGGTGATCGCCACCGCGCCAATCCTCATTTCCATCCCGGCCCATCTTCTGCTCGGCGGCGAGAATCCGGCCGAGTTCGCGCAATTGCGCCTGGTCTCGCTGGTGCCCATGGGGCTGACCCTGCTGGTGCCCAGTGCGGCCTTCCTTCTTGCCCTCGTCTTCGTCTCCGGGAAACGCGCCTGATGTACACGCCCACCCATTTCAAGATGGAAGACGAGA
>NZ_CAJQOO010000016.1 GCF_905480005.1 uncultured Maricaulis sp. | reverse complement strand
TGTTCGATCAGCTTGCGAAGCCTGTTCCGGGCCTCGGCCCGGTTGCGCTCGCGTTCGCGATGGCTGTCGGCTTTCAGCACCAGGCTGCCATCCTTGGTCATGCGTGAGCCGGCAAGGCGCACCAGGCGCCGTTTCGCGGCGTCCGGCAGGGACGTATTGCCGGCGAGGTCAAAGCGCAGCTGAACGGCGCTCTCGGTCTTGTTGACGTGCTGGCCGCCGGGACCGGAAGCGCGAATGAAGCGTTCCTCGATCTCTGTCTCGTCAATCAGAATGGTGTCGGCGATCAACATGTCCGGCCTCGCTAGCGTGCCCCTTCTTGCCGTGTTTGCAGGCACGCTCGCAAGACCCGGCCGTCAATCAGGCAGCCGATGCCATCAGGAAACAGGCGCAACTGATCATGGCGCCCATTGTTCGAACATGGTTCCACCCGGTCCAGCGGCTGACATAGCCGGGCCAATAGGCGGCACTGGCTTGTGTTTCGCCGGTCAGGCTTTCGAGGCGTGTATTCATCGGCACATTGCGGATCAATGTGGCCAGCATGACGAGAGCGATATGGCTGACCGCGCCGAAGCCGAGCCAGGCGGCCATGCCCGGTCGCTCCAGCAGGAAGGCCGCTGCAGCCACGGCCAGGGCCAGCACGGGCAGGGCTTTCAGCATGAGCAGGAATTTCGAGGCATAGACCGTGCGGTTGAGGCCGCGCATGGCCTCGGCCCCGGCATCGGCACCCGCCGATTCCAGCCCGCGCATGATGAAGTCGGAAAAGGCGAGGAAGATGCCGGCGACAAGACCGGCCATCAGGCCGAGGCCGAGCGAGGCGAGGGTCAGGATGGTCATGTGGCCGCCACCGCTTCAACGGGCGCAGACTGCCACGCATTACCGGGCAGTGAGGCCGCAAAGGCGTCAAAGCTGCGCGGCTTTCTGCCCAGCGCGCGTTCGACTCCATCCGTGGTGGCGCTGTTGCGCCCGTCCAGCACTGTGCTGAAGAGATAGTCCAGCAGCCAGACATGGTCTGCGGGCAGTCCTGCCTGGCGGGCACCGTGCAGAAAGTCTGCGTGCGGGATGTCGATATGGGTAACCGTGCGGCCGACCCGTGCCGAGATCAGGTCGGCGATCGTGCTGAAGGTCAGTGCCTGCGGGCCGGTCACTTCATACAGCGCGCCGTCATGTTCGTGTGTCGTCAGCGCGGCGACAGCGATATCGGCAATGTCCCGCGCATCGATGAAGGGCTCGGGCGTCTGGCCGACAGGGAGGGCAAGTTCACCGGCCAGGACCATGGGCAGGAAGGCGCCTTCTGAAAAATTCTGGAAGAACCAGCTGGCCCGGATGATCGTCCAGCGAAGCCCGCTTTTCCGGACGATGTCTTCGCTGGCCTGGGCTTCGGCTTCGCCACGCCCGGAGAGCAGGACGAGTTGTTGAACACCGGCCTCGCGGGCGGTGGCCACAAATGCGGCGATATCCGCTTGTGCGCCCGGAACGGCGAGGTCCGGTGCGTAGGCGATATAGGCAGCGCGGACATTTTCCAGCGCATGAGGCCAGCCGCTGCGGTCCTGCCAGCTGAATGGCCGTTCGGCGTGGCGGGAGCCGATCCGGACCGGATGCTGCGCTGCCTGCAGCTGGTGAAGGATATGGCGACCGGTCTTGCCGGTCGCGCCGATCACGAGGGTGTCGGTTGGGGGAATTGTGTGGGGCATCGGGGTCTCCGTAGCTTGACGCTGTGTAAACTTTACATGGCGTCAAGTGCCACGCGCTTGACATAGTGTCAAGTGACATCAGACTGATGGACGAATACCCGGCGGACGGGTCATGCCAGGGAGGAAATGCGCCCATGCCGGAAGACAGGAATTCAACGCGGGATCGCATTCTGCAGGCCTGCTGGCGATTGCTCGAACAGGGTTGTGGAGGCCAAACCCGGATGAGTGATGTCGCGAAGGCTGCCGGCGTGAGCCGACAGGCTGTCTATCTGCATTTCGCCAACCGGGCCGAGCTGCTGATTGCCGTGACACGCTATGTTGACGCGCGCAGCGAGATTGATGCGCGACTGGCTGCCAGCCGTCAGGCCGCATCCGGCCTGGAACGCCTGGACGCCTTTATCGAGGCCTGGGGCAATTACATCCCGGTGGTCCATCCGGTGTGCCGGGCGCTGCTTGAGATGGCACCCGGTGACGAGGCTGCGCGTTTGGCGTGGGACGATCGCATGACGGCGATGCGAGAGGGATGCGAGGCGGCGGTCAACGCCCTCAAGAGGGATAGTCTCCTGTCCGGCCAGCATAATGCTGCCAAGGCGACGGACCTGCTCTGGACGCTGCTATCCATACGAAACTGGGAACAGCTGGTAGAGGCCTGTGGCTGGACGCAAGAGAGCTATGTCGCCGAAATGAAGCGCGTCGCGCGATTGGCGATCGTCAAGCCTGATTGAGCCCGATCCGCGCGGAACACGGTCCGCGCGAAATTCAGTGGGCCCGGCAATCAATCGTGCGGGTTCATCAGCAATTCAGCGCCGAATTCGCGGACCTGGAGGCGAACCCGTTCGCCCGCAACACGTGCCTTGCCCGAACAGGCCAGCGCCACGCATTGCGCATAGAGTTTGTGTTCGGCCTGCAGGACGCGCTCGGACAATGTGTCCGGCGTGTCACCGGGCAGGACCGGTACGGCGGCCTGGCCGATGATTGGGCCGTCATCCATCTCCGGACGCACATAATGCACCGTGCAGCCATGGATCCGGACGCCCGCTTCCAGCGCCCGCTCATGCGTGTGCAGGCCCTTGAAGGCCGGCAGGAGAGAGGGGTGGATATTGATCAGCAGGTCGCGCCAGCGCTCGGTGAACCAGGGTGTAAGGATCCGCATGAAGCCGGCGAGGCAGACAATGCGCGCGCCATAGAGCTTGATGGTGGCGTCCAGCGCTTCCTCGAAGGACTCCCGGTCGTCAAAGTTGCGATGATTGACGACATCAGTCTCGATCCCGGCCGCACGGGCGACGTCCAGACCTGGCGCGTCGGGATTGTTCGAGGCCACAAGAACGATCTCGGCCGGGAAATCCTCGTCCCGGGCCGCTTCGATCAGGGCCTGCATATTGGAACCGCGCCCCGAGATGAGCACGGCGATCTTGGTCTTCGCCATTTGTGTGCCCCTCGCGTCAGGCCGGTTTGAGTTCGCCGATGATCATGGCGGTCTCGCCCGTCAGCGCAAGCGCTTCCATCGCCGCATCCACATCCTGCGGATTGACCGCGAGCAGCATGCCGACGCCGCAATTGAAGGTGCGGTGCATCTCATGCGCGGAAATCCCGCCGGTCTCGGCGAGCCACTGAAAGACGGGCGGCAGGGTGAAGGCGTCATAGTCGATATGGGGAATGAGATGATCCGGCGTCATACGCGGCGGATTCTCGACCAGACCACCACCGGTAATGTGGGCAAGCCCCGTCACCAGGCCGGACTTGATCAGCGGCAGACAGGCTTTCACGTAAAGCCGTGTCGGCGCCAGGAAGGCCTCACCGAGCGCCTGGCCCGGTGCGAAGGGTGCCGCGTCGGTCCAGTCCATCCCGGCCAGCTCGACGACCTTGCGAACAAGGGAAAACCCGTTCGAGTGGACGCCGGAGGATGCCAGACCGATCAGCACATCGCCGGCAGCCATGGTGTCATGGTCGGGCAGGAGACGGCCGCGTTCGGCCGCGCCGACGACAAAGCCGGCGAGGTCGAAATCCTCGCCCTCATACATGCCCGGCATTTCCGCCGTCTCGCCGCCGATCAGGGCGCAGCCGCTTTCCTTGCAGCCGGCCGCGATGCCCGAGACGATCGCTTCGCCCCGGGCGGGGTCCAGTTTCGAGCAGGCCAGATAGTCGAGGAAGAAAAGCGGCTCGGCGCCCTGGGCCAGCACGTCATTGACGCACATGGCGACAAGGTCGATCCCGACCGTGTCGACCTTGCCGGTGGCGATGGCCAGTTTGAGTTTGGTGCCGACACCATCGGTGCCGGAGATCAGGATGGGATCGGTAAAGCCGGCCGCCTTGAGATCGAAGGCTCCGCCAAATCCGCCAAGGTCGGCGGCTGCCCCTGCGCGCCGTGTCATCGCGGCCAGAGGCTTGATGCGGTCGACCAGCGCGTCGCCAGCATCAATGGAGACGCCGCTATCGGCATAGGTCAGCCCATTCGGGCGATCGTCGTTTCCGGTTCCGGACATGCCGTTTCCCCAGTCTGTAAAAACAGGCGCGGTGTATGTCGAAACACGCCCCGGACGCAAGCCGCGGGCTTCACGCCCGACAGCGGGTGGTTATAGTGCGCTCAAAGCCCAATTTACAGGAGTCGCCACCGTGCGTTTCATTCTCGCCGTGCTTAGCCTGAGCCTCGCCTGCCTTCCGGCGGCCCGGGCGGAAGACCCCTATACCGTCACCGGCGTCGCGATCGACGCCACCGCAGACAATGCCCTGCAGGCCCAGACCGCCGCCATGCGGCAAGGCCAACTGGCCGCAGCCCGTCGGCTGGTCGAACGTCTCACCCTCGCCGAGGACCGTGCCGGAACCGGGCTCGAGCTCGCGGCGCATCTCTCTGAATCCGGCGAGATGGTATCCGGTCTCGGGCTGGATGATGCGATCATCGCGGAGATGATCGCCGGTCTGGAAATCTCGAACGAGCAGCGCAGTGCGACCCGCTATCTCGCCGAACTGGACGTGACCTTTGATCCGCGTGCTGTCGGGCGGGTCATGGCGGCCTATGGTGTGCCCTATGTCGAATCGCAGTCACGGCCGCTCCTCATACTGCCGGTGCATGAGGGTGAGGGCGGGTTCTCGCTGTGGGATGCCAATCCCTGGCGCGCGGCTTTCACCGATCAGGATTTCAGTCATGCCTTGACGCCCATCATGGTGCCGCAGCGCCCTGGAAGCTCCGTGCCAGTGCCGATTTCTGCCCGTCAGGCCCTGCAGCTGGACGAGATGGCGCTGCGTGATACCGCGGCCATGTTTGGTCTTAACCGGATTGCGGTGCTTCGCGCCGGTGAGCGGGACGGGATCCGGCGTTTCGGTGGTTATCTGGTCTCGATCGAGGCGGACGGCGAATTCGTTGTTGATACCTGGGGTCCGCAGACCGTTTATGGCGGCTGGCGCGATGCCGCGAGCAGCTTCGTCACCGATCGCGAGGATGACTGGAAACGGCGCTCGATTGTCCGCGATTTCGAGACCACCTCACTGCGTGTGACCGTGCTTTATGGCGGTCTGGCGGAATGGCGACGCCTGCAGGCAGCGCTCAGTCGGGCCTCGCTGGTCGAGGGGGCACAGCTTGATGCCATGTCCCGCGATGGCGCGCGCATGACCGTCGATTATCGCGGCCAGTTCGACCAGCTGGTGTCGGAACTTGCCGAGCGCGGCGCGACGCTTGAAGAACACCCCGGACTGGGCTGGGTGGTCCTGTCCCAGCAATAGGGCATGCGACGGCTGAAGCCATGGCGATGACACCGCAAATGGCGCTGGACCTTCCGGCGCGCGAGGATTTTTCCGAGGCCGCCTTCATGCTGGGCCCGTCGAATGCCGCTGCGCGTGATGTCCTGTCCCGCCCGGGCGAGTGGCCGCGCAATCTCATGGCACTGGTCGGGCCGGAAGGGGCGGGGAAATCCCATCTCGCCGCCATCTGGGCCATCCAGAACAAGGCATTGGTCTTGCCGGCCGCGGCGCTGGCCGGACACATGAAGGCCCTGGTGCCGGACACGTCGCTGGTGATCGAGGATGTCGATCGCGGCGTCGATGAGGATGCGCTCTTCCATCTCTTCAATCGTGCTGCAGAGGGCGAAATCCCGGCGCTTCTGCTGACGGCCAGGACCCGACCGGCGCATTGGCCAGTGCGCCTGCCGGATCTGGTCTCGCGCTTGCGGGCCCTGGTCCACGCGGATCTCCACGAGGCCGATGACGCGCTTTTGACCCGCATGATGGAAAAACAATTGGCCGACCGGGGAGCACCTGTGCGTCCCGGCGTGATAGACTATCTGTTGCCGCGCATGGAACGTTCCGTCGCGGCGGTGCGCCTGCTGGCCGAACGCATGGACAAGCTGGCCCTGGTCAAGAAGACCCCGATCACCCGCGCCATCGCGCGCGAAATCCTGGACAGCTGGTCCGAAACTGGAGACGCGGCATGAATGTTCCCGTGGGCGACCTCGCCGAGACGGAAAGCCTGATGGAAACGCCCGAGCGCTTCCTGAATCGCGAACTGTCCTGGGTGCGTTTCAATATGCGGGTGCTGGACGAGGCGGCCGATGCCAACCATCCCGTCTTCGAGCGTTTGCGCTTCCTGTCGATCTCGGCCAGCAATCTGGACGAGTTCTACATGGTCCGTGTCGCCGGTCTGAGGGCCCAGGTTCATAACGGCGTCTCCTCGACCAGTATTGATGGTCTGACACCGGCCGAGCAGCTGGAGAAGATCCACACGCTGGCCGGCGAGTTGATGATCCGCCAGCAGGTCTTGTGGCGGGCGATCAAGATCGAGATCGGCAAGGCCGGCGTCAAGGTTCTGGAAGCTGGTCAGGTATCCAGCACGGATGAGGCCTGGCTGCGCGGCGATTTCCTGAAACACACCCTGCCGGTGATCACGCCGCTGGCGATCGATCCGGCGCACCCATTCCCCTTCATTCCCAATCTCGGATTCGCGCTGGCCCTGCAGCTACGCAAGAAGGGTTCGGGCAAGCTGATGAATGCGCTCATTCCGCTGCCCAGTGGCGTGAAGCGCTTTGTCGAGCTGCCGACGCGACCGGCCAAGGAGGGCGGCCGTCCGGCGCGACGCTTCATGACGCTGGAAAGCGTGCTGACCATGTTCGTCGACACGCTCTTCCCCGGCCATGAAGTGGTCGGAAAGGGGAGTTTCCGGGTTATCCGCGACAGCGATATCGAGGTCGAGGAAGAGTCCGAAGACCTGATGCTGGAGTTCGAAAACCTGCTTAAACAGCGTCGACGCGGCGTGGTGGTCCGGCTGACACTGGATGAAGGCATGTCGCCGGCGCTGCGCGATCTTATCGTTCAGCACCTGCACGCCGGACCGCAGGACATTGTCCCGGTGTCCGGCCTTCTCGGCCTGTCGCAAGTTGCCCAGCTGATCCCGGATGACCGGGCCGAGCACAAGTTCAAGCCCTATGAGCCGCGCTATCCGGAACGGATTCGCGATCATGGTGGCGATTGTTTCTCGGCCATCCGCGAGAAGGACATCATCGTCCACCACCCGTATGAGAGTTTCGATGTGGTGGTGGAATTCCTGCGCCAGGCTGCCGCGGATCCGGAAGTGGTCGCGATCAAGCAGACGCTCTACAGGACCTCCAAGGACAGTCCGATCGTGGCGGCGCTGATCGAGGCGGCGGAGAGCGGAAAGAATGTCACGGCGCTGGTCGAGCTGAAGGCCCGTTTTGACGAGGAAGCCAATCTGAAATGGGCCCGCGATCTCGAACGCGCGGGTGTGCAGGTCGTCTATGGCTTCATCGAGTACAAGACCCACGCCAAGATCTCGCTGGTCGTGCGCCGCGAAGGCTCCGACCTTCGGACCTATGCCCATTTCGGCACCGGGAATTACCACCCGATCACGGCACGCATCTATACTGATCTGTCGCTCTTCACCGCTGACCCGGCCTTTGGCCGCGATGCCGGGCGAGTGTTCAACTATGTCACCGGCTATGCCCGTCCCGACAATCTGGAGCGCCTGGCGGTTTCGCCGATCGGCATGAAAGAGGCCATTCTCGAACATATCGAGCAGGAAATCGCCAATGCCGGAGACGGCTTGCCTGCGGCGGTCTGGGCGAAGCTGAACTCTCTGGTCCATCCCGAAATCATTGATGCCCTTTACCGGGCCAGCCAGGCCGGTGTGCGTGTGGAGCTCGTGGTGCGCGGGATTTGCTGCCTGCGCCCGGGCATTCCGGGCCTGTCGGACAATATCCGGGTCAAATCCATTGTCGGGCGCTTCCTCGAGCACTCACGCATTGTCTGTTTTGCCAATGGCAAGGCGATGCCATCGCCGGCGGCGAAACTCTACATCTCCTCGGCCGACTGGATGCCCCGCAATCTGGATCGCCGGGTCGAACATCTCTGTCCGATCCAGAACCCGACCGTGCATCGCCAGGTGCTCGATCAGATCATGGTCGCCAATCTCAATGACACCGATCAGTCCTGGTATATGGATGGCCAGGGCGACTATCGGCGGGTGGATACGGCCAATGTGGACAAACCTTTCAGCGCGCACGCCTATTTCATGACCAATCCTTCCCTCTCCGGACGCGGTCACGCGCTCAAGCATGACCAGCCGCCCGTCCTGACCGACCATAATGGCTGACCGGATTTGACCCGCGCGCCAATGCCCTCCGACTTCGTGGCCGAGCAGGCCATTCATCGCGATATCGCGGTCATCGATGTCGGCTCCAACTCCGTGCGTCTTGTCCATTTCCGGGTCGAGGGGCGCTCGCTCTGGCCGATCTTCAACGAAAAGGTCATGGCCGGTCTGGGGCGCGGCGTTCATGACACCGGCAAGCTGCATCCGGAGGGCCGGGACATTGCCCTGCGGGCCCTCAAGCGCTTCCAGCGCCTGCTGGACGCAAAGGGTGTCAGCGACCGCCATGTGGTCGCGACCGCTGCCGTGCGCAATGCCAGTGACGGCCCCGACTTCATCGCGGCGGTCGCCGCGCGAACCGGGTTGGCCGTCCGTGTCCTGTCCGGTGAGGATGAAGCGCGTCTGTCGGCCATGGGGGTCGGTGCCGGCATCCCCGATGCCCAGGGCATGATGGGCGATCTGGGGGGATCCAGTCTCGAACTGACGGCGATGAATGACGGCCTGCCCGGGCGTGGCGTCACGACCGCCCTGGGTCCACAGGAAATGCTTGGCGATGACGTCATGGACGAGGCGGCGCTTGTTGCGGCGCTCGACCGGGTGTTGGGCGCGACCGGCCAGCTGACCGGGCAGGGTGGGGCGTTCTATGCGGTCGGCGGTGCCTGGCGTGCGCTGGGTCAGCTCGCCTTTGCGCGCTTCGGCTACCCGCTCAATGTGGTCCATGAGTTTTCGCTGGGCGCGCGCCAGACCGATGAGCTTGTTCGGCTGGCGACCCGGCTCAGCCCGGCCTCCTTGCGGGGCACGCCGGGGGTCTCGTCTCGCCGTGTGGCTACCTTGCCGTATGCCGCCCTCCTGCTGCGCCGGATCATGCAGCTCGGTGCGTTCGACCGCCTCGTCTTCTCGGCCTATGGCGTGCGCGAGGGCGTGCTGGCATCGGGTCTGCCTCCGGCCTTGCTGGCCCAGGATCCGCTGATTGCCGGCGCAGAGGCGATGGCGCTGCCGAACGCCCCGACGCCGGATTTCGGCCGGGCGCTGGCCCGTTGGCTGGTACCGGCTTTCGGAGCGCTGGAAACCGCGTTTGGCCCCGCGCGCGACAGGGTCTTGCACGAAGCCGCGACACGCCTGACCGATCTCGGCGCGCGTCACCATCCTGACCATCGGGCCGATCTCGCGCGCGGCAGTGTGCTCTATGCGCCCTTCGCCGGTGTGACCCATGCCGAGCGGGTCTTCCTCGCCGCGGCCATCCACTATCGCTATGCCGGCAAGCGCGCTGTGCTGGAGGACAATCCGATCTTCCATCTCATCGATGAGGATCAGCACAATCTGGCCCAGATGCTGGGCCTGTCCCTGCGCCTTGGCGCCAAGCTGTCCGGCCGCTCACCGGCGCTGCTGGACCGCTACTCACTCACCGTCGGTCCAGACGTGATCCGGCTGGAAGTCGATGAAAGTGTTCGCGACCTCTATGTCGAGCGCTCGGTCTCCCTGCTCGACAATCTCGCGACAGTCGTCGGCCGGACAGGTGAGGTGGTTTATGTGACCGGGCTGGGCGCGCGCGGCTAACCCTTCGTGTCCACCACCACGACCTTGCCGTCTTTCAGCGCCAGCGCCATTTCACCGCGCTTGAGCTTGAGGGCGGGTTCTCCGAAGACGTCCCGGCGCCAGCCGGTCATCGCCGCCACATCGGCCTTGTCATCGGCGGCGATCTTTTCGAGATCGGGCGCGGTGGCAATCAGGCGAGGCGCGACATCGCGGTCATCGGCGACCAGCTTCAAAAAGACTTTCAGCAATTCCACCGTCGGTCCGAGACCCTGCGGCGGCGGGGCCGGCTTTTCGACCTTGGGGGCATAGGCCTCGGGATCGGCGAGCGCTTCGGTCATTTTCTCAAACAGGCGGCGCGCGGCGCTGGAGCGTTCAAACCCCTTGGGCACGGCGCGCAGGCCGGTCAGTTGTTCGGCGGCGGTCGGGGCGACGCCGGCGATCTCGTAGATGGCGTCATCCTTCATGACGCGCTGGCGCGGCATATCCCGGGTCTGGGCCTCGGTCTCGCGCCAGGCTGCGGCGGCACGCAGGGCGGCGACCCATTTCGGTGTCGTCTTGCGCAGCTTCATGCGGCGCCAGCTCTCTTCCGGGTCGAGGCGATAGGTGGACGGGCTGGTGAGGGTTTTCATTTCCTCGGCCAGCCATTCCGTCCGGCCTTTTTTCTCCAGCCGCTCGACCATGATCGGATAAAGATCGCGCAGATGGGTGACATCGGCGATGGCGTAGGTTGTCTGCGCCTCGGAGAGCGGCCGGCGCGACCAGTCGGTAAAGCGCGGACCCTTGTCGATCGGTCTGTTGAGCAAAGTCCGGACGAGCGCGTCATAGGCGATGGAATCGCCGAGGCCGAGCGCCATCGCCGCGACCTGGCTGTCGAACATCGGACGCGGGATGAGATTGTCACCGCCCTGGTGGAAGAAGATTTCCAGATCCTGGCGCGCGGCGTGGAAGACCTTGATGATCCGCTCATCGGCCATCAACTCCCAGAAGGGCTCCAGATCGAGACCGTCAGCGAGCGGGTCGATGATGACCTCGGTCTCGCCGGCCGCCGCCTGGATCAGGCAGAGCTGGGGCCAGTAGACCGTCTCGCGCATGAATTCGGTATCAACGGCCACATAGGGATGTTGGAGGAGGGCGTCACAGGCCGCTTCGAGGGCCTTCGTCGTGGTAATCATGTTCATGAAACGGCCCTTTAGCGCGGACCGGATGGTTTGGCTATCGTTTCGGCCAGCCCGGACACGCTTTCCGGGCTGACCGATGCGATCAGGGCTCAGGCCCCGGGGCCTTCTCGGTCAGGCCTGTGCGCCGCGGCGCAGGTTGAGACGCCACAGGATGAACAGCACGGCCAGAGCCGAGATGAACGCAATCATCAGGAAGGCCATCTGGATCGGCAGCTGCAGAAGGGCGATACCGGCGAGCGTGAACTGGCCCATCGTCGCGGTCGCGGCATTCATGATCCCGCCTGCAGCGAGCAGGCGCCCGCGCAGCTCCGCCGGAGCCCGGCGCTGGGCCATGGCCTGAAGCGGCACCACGAACAGCCCGGCCGACACGGCGGCGAGGCCGAGATCAATCAGGATGCGCCAGTTGGCCTTGTCGGCGAGGAAGGCGTCGGCCGAAATCAGCGCAGCGCCCTCGGGCACCAGCGGGTTGGCCCAGGTGATCAGGGCCACATCGGTCGTGAACACGACAAGCCCGATCGCGCCGACAATCGAGAACAACAGCGCGTCGCCCTTGCCCGACAAGGCTCCACACAAGAGGGCGCCGATCGCCGCCCCGATGGTGAACAGTGCGCTGAACAACAGAACCACGCTCGCATCGGCGCCCAGCACCGAGGCCGTGAAGACCGGCATCAGCGTGATGATCGAGGCGGCCAGCATCCAGAACCAGGCCGCACCCAGAAGCGGTCTGAGCACCTGGGGCGCCATGAAGGCAAAGCGGAGGACCCGGACGGTTTCCCAGACAAAATTGAAGCTGAGCGGCATGTCGGGCTGTGACGCCTTGGCTTCAGGCAACTGGCGGCTGGCCAGCCAGCCAAGGACTGCCATCACGATCAGGCCCATCCCGACAAGTTCAGGGCCGAAGGACTGCATCACCAGCCAGGTTCCCAGCCCGATTCCAACCAGTACCGAGACATTCAGCAGGCCGGACATCATGGCGTTGGCCGGCACCAGCTCTTCCGGCTTCAACAGAGTCGGCAGAGCCGAATTCTTGGCCGGCGTGAAAAAGGCTGACTGGGTGCCCATCAGGAAGAGGGCGACCATCAACAGGAGCGGTTGCTCCAGAAAAAAGCCGAGCGCCACGATCACCATCAGCCAGATCTCGGCAAATTTGGCGAAGCGCATGATGCGCGTACGGTCAAACTTGTCGGCCATGCGCCCGGCAATCGCGGAGAACAGGAAGATCGGCACGGTGAACAGTGAGGCGGCGATGGGAACCATCATCGAGCGGTCGAGGTCGAACAGGGTCAGCCCGCCGAAGGTGACAAGGGTTACCAGTGAGTAGCGGAAGAAATTGTCATTGAAGGCGCCGAGCGACTGCGCGAGCAGAAGCGGCAGGAAGCGGCGCTGGGTGATCAGCTGGGCGGCGATCTTGGCACTCATGACACTGTCTCCGTGGCGGTTTGACCCTCGGCCTCGAGGGCGCGGGTGCGGGTTTCGATGGTCAGTTTGAGGCGTGGCAGAAAGTCGTCACGTGGCAGGCCGGGCGGAATGGGGTCGAGAAACTCGATGATCGCCGGGCCGGGGTGTTTGGTCCACCGGTTCTGCGGCCAGCGCAGCCCGGTATTGGTGGCGACCGGGATGACCGTCCGTCCAAGTGTCTCATACATGAGGTGAACACCCTTGCGGTAGCGATAGCTCTCGCCAACTTCCGGCAGCCGGCCCTCCGGATAGATCAGCAAGGGGCGCGGATCATCGCCGGCGGCATCGATGGCTGCCTGCAGACCGCCCTGGGCACCGGTCAGGCCGGGGGAATTGACCATGGTCGCGCCGGACGTCCGGACGATGCGGCCGATCAGCGGAAATTTGCCGATCTCATTGCCGATCACGAAATTGATGTCGCCCATGATTGCCATCATCAGGAAACCGTCGGCCCAGGACTGGTGCTTGGCAGCGATGATGACAGGCAGACCGGTCGGCGGCGTGCCGCGAACTTCGATGGGAGCGCCGAGCAGCGTTGCCATCAGGCCGCGCACGGTCCGGCAGGCGGCGCGCATGACGGCCTTGAGGCCGCTGCGCCAGCCAGTGAGGGCGATCAGCCAGGCGATGATGGCGAAGACGCCCAGCACCGGCCAGAATGCGAGATTGAACAGGGTCGAACGCATCGGATCCTCCCAGAATCGTCAAGGCGGACTGCAGCTTACGCGCAGATCCGGGCCTCGTCCGTCGAGCTGCGGGGCTCACCCTGCGACGCTTTGTGGCGCGGGGCAAACTCGGTCTCGAGCTGGCGTGAGCGGGTCTCGACCCGACGTTCCAGCGTGGCCAGGGCCAGATCGCGATCTTCGCCGGGCTGGATCGGATCGAGGAATTCGATCACGGCGGTGCCCTTGAACTTGGACCATTGCTGCTGCGGCCAGCACTGTCCCAGATTTGTCGCGACCGGGATGATCGCACGGTCCAGGACGCGGGCCATGTGCCAGACGCCGGAGCGATAGCGCATGCCGGTGCCAACGGCCGTCAGATGGCCTTCCGGATAGATCAGAACCGGGCGGGGGCGGCCTTCGCCCTGGGATCGGGCAATGCCCGCCATCATGCTCTCGCGCGCTGCCGTGCCGCCCTGGTTGGACAGGACGATGGCGCCGCACCGCTTGAGCACCCAGCCGATCAGCGGGAATTTCAGCATGTGGTCGCCGCACACGAAATTCACGTCACCACATTTGGCCATCATCACGATGCCATCGCCCCAGGACTGGTGCTTGGCGCCGATCACGACGGGCTGGTCCTTGGGCGGCGTGCCGCGGACCTCGACCCGGATTCCGCAAATCCAGCGCATCAGGTGCAGCGTGGCGCGGGAATAGGAGCGCAGGCCGTGCATCAGCACAGTGCGGCCGGGAAAGAGCGCCAGGACGGCGCAGATGATGGCGTAGACGCCGGAGAGCGACCAGTAGGCGATGTTGAAGATGAAAGAGCGCATGATGATCTCTCCGTAAAATCCTTGGTGCGCCTAGGAGCGCAGCACGGCCATGATGCCGCGGGTGAACTGGTCGATATGCTGTGAGAGAGGCCGCTCTATCCGGCCATAGAGGCTGTATTCGGCGGCCTGCATCACCACACCCAGCGCCATCGCCGAGCGCAGTTCCGGATCGCCCTTCGGAATTTCGCCGCGCTCCATGGCCTGGGCGATGCATTCCGTCATCAGGTCGGATGGATCGGCGCCGCCATCACCTGAGGCCGCGATGAAATAGTTGCGGTGGGTTAGGTGGTAGGTGAACTGCGCCGGATCTTCGTCAGCCAGATTGCAATAGGCGGTGACCAGGGCGCGGGAGATGTCCTCCAGCGAAGCGTCCGGCGTCAGATGGCTGGCGACCATGTCCAGCAGTTTCTTGTGGATCGCCTCGAACATCAGGCGGGCGAGGGCGTCCTTGGATTTGAAGTGGCGATACATGGCGCCATCGGAAATCGTGCAGGCCTCGGCGATCTGCTTGATCGAGACGCCGTCCATGCCGTGGCTGGCAAAGAGCTGCAGGGCGGCCCGTTCGATCCTGGCCTTGGTGGTCCCGGTCTTGGCGGTCACACCGATATTCGGGTTCGAGCCTTCAAACAGGTCTTCGCGAAGCATTCCGGTCATGTCCCATCCCCCTCAGGGCTGTAAGTGAATGATCATTTACACACTCTATAGCGAGGCGTTTTCGGGCATGCAAGTGAATAGTCACTTACATCGCGATTTTCTTTGAGATCACTGGCTGGGGGAGTGACGCAAAAGCGCGAATATCTGCTGGGTGCGGGGCTTCTTCCGGGGCGATGGCGGCGTGGTTTCGATATCCCGGACTCGGCTTCAACGCGTTGAAAGCGCGCCCTGAATTTCAATATTCCCTTGCCACACACGCTAATCCGGCCCGTCGATTAGCGAATAATTTAATATTACCGGGTCGCGTCATCGTACTGATCGGCATGTGAGATCAACCGAAAACAGGTTGGCCAGGCCGGACCGGTGGTGGAATGCAGAAAGCGTGGGGAGCCAAGAAATGGCGACGATCAACACGAATGCAGGGGCCATGGTCGCCCTGCAGAATCTCAGACAGACCAATCAGGACCTGGAAACTGTCCAGGCCCGGATCAATACCGGCCTGGCCGTTGGCTCGGCGAAGGATAATGGCGGCGTGTATGCGATCGCCCAATCCATGCGGGCCGATGTGCGCAGCTATAGTGCCGTGGCCCAGTCGCTCGACCTGTCAGCGTCGACGGTTGATGTCGCCCTGGCCGGCGGCGAGGCGATCTCCGACATTCTCGTCGAGATGAAGGAAAAGGCGCTCGGCGCGTCCGACTCCTCACTCGACCAGGCGTCGCGGGATGCGCTCAACGAAGATTTCAAGGCCTTGCGGGACCAGATCGGCAAGATTGTCGAAACGGCTGAGTTCAATGGCACCAATCTGGTCAATGGCTCATTGTCCCAGATTTCGGCCCTCGCCAATGCGTCGGGGACCTCGACGCTCACCATTGCGGCGGAGGACTTGTCGCTGGGCGGCGCTGTCGTGACAGTGGCGGCGACGTCATCCTTTGCCTCGGCAGGCGATGCCAGCACGCTGGTCGCGACGATCGAGTCGTCGCTGGATAATCTCAATGCCTCCCTGGCGCGGCTGGGGACCGGGTCGAAGTCGCTGGGCATTCACAAGGCCTTCGTGGGCAAGTTGTCTGATGCGCTGGAGAAGGGGATCGGCAATCTCGTCGATGCCGATCTGGCCAAGGAGAGCGCCCGGCTTCAATCGCTTCAGGTGAAGCAGCAGCTGGGTGTGCAGGCGCTCTCCATCGCCAATTCCGCACCCGCAACCATCCTGGGGTATTTCCGCTAGTCAGCGGCACGGACAAAAACATTCTTTCTGGTGGCGCGGCCCGCAAGGGCGTGCAACTGGGGGCGCTTCGGCACCCCCCTTTTTACGCGCAGTCACGACGCTCGAGGCCGGATTTTCCGATCCGCTCTGGCGTTGCCGATGCCGGGTTTCACGGCACAGCGTCTCCAAGGCCTCGTCTGCCCAAACCGCCATGGCGATATTGGGGGTGATAGAATCAGTGCCGGGACCAGGACCAGGGCGAGGATCAGGGCCAGCCCGGACAATGGCGATGGCTTCACGCGTCCCGGGCAGGCAACTGCGCCCCAGAACCCGGCCAGCTTGACATTTCACCCCGCAAACCGGCACATCGCGGCAACCTGTCTAACCCCGTTTTACCGGACGCTTTTCCATGCATGCATACCGCTCCCATACCTGCGCCGAACTGCGCAAGGACCATGTCGGCCAGACGGCCCGGATTTCCGGCTGGATTCACCGCAAGCGCGATCATGGCGGTCTGCTCTTCATCGACCTGCGGGACCATTATGGCCTGACCCAGGTCGTGCTCGAGCCGGAAAATCCGCATTTTGCGACTCTTGAGCGTCTGCGTGTCGAGAGCGTGATCACGGTGACCGGCAAGGTCATTGCCCGCTCGGACGAGACGGTGAATGCCAATCTGCCGACCGGTGAAGTCGAGCTTCGCCTTGCTGAGCTGTCCATTCAATCGGAAGCGGAAGAATTGCCGTTGCCGGTCTTCGGAGAGCCTGACTGGTCCGAGGAAGTTCGTCTCAAGCACCGTTATATCGATCTGCGCCGGGAAAGCCTGCACAAGCGCATCGTCCTGCGGTCGAAAATCATCGACAGCATTCGCCGCCGCATGGTCGACGATAATTTCGTCGAGTATCAGACGCCGATCCTGACCGCGTCCTCACCGGAAGGCGCACGTGACTTCCTGGTCCCGAGCCGTGTCCATCCGGGCAAATTCTATGCCCTGCCTCAGGCGCCGCAGCAGTTCAAGCAGCTGATCATGGTCTCCGGTTTCGACCGCTACTTCCAGATCGCACCCTGTTTCCGCGACGAAGACGCCCGCGCAGACCGCGCACCGGGCGAGTTCTACCAGCTCGACATGGAAATGAGCTTCGCGACGCAGCAGGACGTTTTCGACGTCATCGAGCCGGTCATGAAAGGCCTGTTTGACGAGTTCGCCGATGGCCGCCATGTCCCGAACGAGCCCTTCGAGCAGATCGCTTATCACGACGCCATGCGCTGGTACGGATCGGACAAGCCGGACCTGCGCAACCCGATCAAGATGTCGGACGCGTCGGACACTTTCCGGGACTCCGGATTCAAGGTCTTTGCCGGCATGCTGGAGAAGAATCCCAAGGTTCAGGTCTGGGCGATTCCGGCCAAGACGGGTGGCAGCCGCAAATTCTGCGACCGGATGAATTCCTGGGCGCAGAAGGAAGGTCAGCCCGGCATGGGTTATATCTTCTGGCGCGACAAGGAGGGCGCGATGGAAGCCGCCGGGCCGATCGCCAAGAATATCGGCGAGGAGCGGACCGAAGCCTTGCGCCAGTCGCTGGACCTCGAAATTGGTGATGCCGTCTTCTTCGCGGCCGGCGACCCCAAGGAGTTCGCCAGCTTTGCCGGTCGGGCCCGTGATGTCATCGGGACCGATCTCGACCTCTGCGAAAAGGACACGTTCCGGTTCTGCTGGATCGTCGATTTCCCGATGTATGAGTGGGATGAAGACAACAAGAAGGTCGACTTCTCGCACAATCCCTTCTCGATGCCGCAAATCAACCCGGATGATTTCCTGCAGCTGGATGCCGATACCGACGCCGACGCGCTGCTGGGCCTGAAGGCCTATCAGTATGACATCGTCTGCAATGGCGTGGAGCTGTCCTCCGGTGCTGTGCGGAACCACCGTCCGGACGTGATGCTCAAGGCCTTCGCCTTTGCCGGGTATGATGCGGAGACGGTTGAGGAAGAATTCGGTGGCATGCTCAATGCCTTCCGCTATGGCGCTCCGCCGCACGCCGGGATCGCGCCGGGAGTGGACCGCATCGTCATGCTGCTCGCCGGTGTCGAGAATCTGCGCGAAGTCGTGATGTTCCCGAAAGACCAGCAGGCCCGCGATCTGATGATGAATGCGCCGGCCGAGGTCGAAATGAAGCAATTGCGCGAGCTGCACATCCGCACTGTGGTGCCGGACGCGAAGAAGGGCTGATCCGCCCGACACAGTAAAACGCAAAAAGGCCGGTCCCTCAGGACCGGCCTTTTTTTATGGCGTGGATTGATACGCGTGTGACGGGGTCAGTGCGGATCATGCCCGTCCGGCTCGGCGACCCCATCGGGAAGGGCGGGAGGGGCTGGCGGGGCAGGCGGGACGTCATCGCGCTGTAAGGGTCCGATGCGGCGCACGGTATTGTCCTGCTCGCCAAACACCCAGACGCCATTGGAATCCGTATTCGGCAGTTCGAGAATGACGACACCATCCTCGGTCTCGATGCGAGCCGTCGCGCGGCTCGAAGTTCGCACAAGGGTGCGCGTCTGGTCGCGCAGCGCGTCGCGGGCGGCGCGGTTGGCATCGAGGGCCTCAAGACGGGCATCTTCGAGGATCCGGCGGCGCTCTTCGCTGATCGCCTGACGCTGGCTCGCCCGTTCGCGTTCGATGCGGCGTAATTCGCGTTCGGCCCGGGCGATCTCGCGCATGGCCTCATTGGCGGCTTCGCGGATGGCGTCCTGGTCGAGCTCGGTGGCGTGAACCTGCAAGGCCGCGCCGATTTCCGACAGGATCTCGATCCGCGCATTCTCGAGCGCGTGCAATTCGACGATGCGACCGGTGCGTTCCGGCGCCGAAAAACGCAGGGCGTAATCAAAGCGCGCGCTTTCAAGGCTCTGAAGGGGCAGGCTGTCGCAGGCCGGGAGGGAGACGGTCTCACCCAGAATTGTGGCGTCATCGCCGCAGGCGCCGGCGAGGCTTTCCTTGCTCAGACCGGCAACATCACTGATTTCCGCGCCGGAGAAGTTCGCGCCGGCCAGGATAGCGCCGGTGAAGTCGACTTCACGCAGTTCAGCATGCTCGAAATTGGCGCCCGTGAGGTCGGCATCCTGGAAGTTCACGTCACCGCCACTGACCTCGGTAAAATTGGCACGCCGCAATTCCGCGCCACGGAAATTCGTGTCGCGCAGGTCGGCGCGCAGGAAATTGACCTGTCGCAGGCGGCTATCGGCAAACAGCGTGTCGTTCAGCGATGAGCCGATGAAGGTCACAAACACCATTTGGGAGCCGGTGAAATCTGTTCCGCCCAGATCTGCGGAGGAGAAATTCACGCGCTCGATGACCGAATTGGTCAGCGTCGCTTCGCTCATATCGGCGCGCGAGAAGGTCACCCCGGTCAGGCGCGCATTGACCATGATCGTGTCGCTGAAGTCGGTGTCATTGAACCGGCTCTCGATCATCGTCACGGATGGCAGTTCGGATTCGACGAAGGACGTGCCTTCGAAATTCGCGCCGATGAAAACGGCGTTGGCCATGTTCTTGTTGGAAAAGTCGCACTCATTGCATTCGCCGCCGATGGCAAGACCCCGGCGCGGGTGATCATCGCCCCCCGCGAAGGCGGGCGAAACCGCGGCTACGAGGAGCGCGGTGGCAGAGGCGAATGTCTTCAATCTGTTCCGCATAGCCTCACCGATAGGCCAGACACCCCGGCAAATCGACTTAATTCACGGTAATCCGTAGGTATATCCTATGAGGGACCGTGTGGGATGGCCAGTGGCCAGATGAGGGTGTCAGCCGCAAGACGGGACTGTGAGGCCAGCGGGCAATCGGGTCGACGCATCGCCGCAGGCACTTGAAAGCTGGGCCTGCGTCAGGCCGCGTGCACTGGCCATTTCCGCACCGGACAGGGTCGCACCGTTCAGGGTCGCGCCGGAGAAGTCAGCGCTGCCGAAATAGGCGCCGACCAGATTGGCACGGGTGAGGTCCGCATTGCGAAAGCTCGCGCCGGTAAAACGGCCGCCGAAGAGATTGGCGATCGACAGATTGGCGTCGTCGAAACGGGCGTGATTCATCGTGACGAGGGCCAGATTGGCCTGGCGGAGACGGGCCCCGGACACGTCGATACCGGGCAGGTCAAGATAAGCCAGCTCGGCCTGGAACAGATTGCATCCCGGGCAGGACTGTCCGGCCTGAACACGGGCGATCTGTCCGGCATCCTGCGCGGCGGCGGCCCCTGGCATCAGGGCCAGCATCGCCAGAAGGGCAATGATGCGTGTCATTTTGGCGCTCCCGTACAGTGTCGGACCCTTGCGACGCAAGCCTCGTGCCGTCTTGGTCGCGCGCATCGGGCCGGTCAGCCGCCGGACCAGCCGCAGGCATCGCACTTCTGGCCCGCATCCTCGTCCTCGACCACGGTGAAATGGCCGCATTCCGGGCAGGGGGCACCATTATAGACCGAGATGTCGCGTGAGACCGGACGGCTCTGACGCTGGTCCTCGATCTCGTAATGGCCGGATTGGTCGCCCGAGCCGTCGCCGGTGGCGACCTTTTTCGGAGCGTTGGCGAACATCAGGATATTGTCGGGCACCTGGCCGCGGGAGAAACCGCGTGAAATGAATTTCGCGGCATCTTCCTGACCCAGTTTCTCCTGCTCGACGCCATGTCCCAGATCACCGGCATCGACCGTGTCGGGCGAGATCTCGGCCAGGTCATCGCGACCGAGATAGGACACGCCCAATTCCCGGAACAGATAGTCCAGGATCGATGTGGCGTGCTGGATCGAATCATTGCCCTCGACTTCGCCGGCCGGCTCGAATCGGGTGTAGACGAAGGCGTCGACGAATTCCTCGAGCGGCACGCCATATTGCAGGCCGATCGAGATCGCGATCGCGAAATTATTCATCAGGGACCGGAAGGCGGCGCCTTCCTTGTGCATGTCGATGAAGATCTCGCCGAGCTCGCCATCATCGAATTCCCCGGTATGGAGATAGACTTTATGACCGCCAACCGTGGCCTTCTGGATATAGCCCTTGCGCCGGTCGGGGAGTTTGCGACGCGCAGCCGGTTTCTCGATCACACGCTCGACCGTGCGTTCGACAATCCGTTCGGCCGGTGGCGCCTCGGCAGCGTAGTCGCCCTTGTCGAAATCGATGGCGGGCAGGAGATCAAACAGACCCGACGCCGCGCGTCTGATGGCAAGGTCTCGAAGTCCGAGCTCGCCGCCGAGGTCAATCAGGTCAGCGACATCATCGATCGTCGCGTCACCGTCCAGCGTGATGGCTGTCTGGCAGCGGCCCTCGATCTGGCCTTCGATCGCAGCGGCCATCATCATCTGGTCCTGCACGGTCGGAGCCTCGAAGACGAGCCGCGCAGCAGCCGAGATAGTCGGCGCACCCGCCAGGTCGCCTGTACCGTGGGCATGGGCGTCGGCGGCGCGAATATCGTCTTCGCCATACCCGATCGCATGACACAGTGAGTTGGCGTCGCGGGCAATGACATCGCTGGTCAGACCCAAGGCATCGCGGCAGGTGCGATCTCCCAGGGTCCAGCGATTGAGCGCGTGACGAACCGAAGCGCCCTCTGCAATGGAGTCCTCAAGACGCTCGAGCGCATCGACGGGCACGCCGCGCGCCATCAGGTCTTCGAGTGAAATGCCCGGTGCGCCTCGCAGGCTGCCATGTCCCGCCGCGTGATCCTCGGCCCGTTCGATATCCGTGACGGAATATCCCAGAGCCAGCAGCCCGGAGCGGGCGCAGTCACGAAGGCGTTGTCCGCCGGCCATTTCGGCATCACTCGTAATGGCCGTGTGGACCGGTGTGACGCCAACACTGTCCGCATCAAGAAGAGCGGCGACATCATCGTCCGGTGCCCGGCAGATCAGGGTTGGTCCCGGACGGGCGAGGGCGGCTTTCGGCAGGAAGGGGGCGGGCATCGCGGTCAGTCGTTCCGCGATGAGGGCAAATGCGCCCGGCAGCGTATCGAGGGGCGGCGTGTCGGCCAGGCCGGGCGCTGCAGCGCCGGTCTCCATCGCGACTTCGCGCAGAGCCCGAGTGGCGAGATGCGACAAGGCTGCAAGACTATTGCGGGCCGTTTCGTCGCCATAGGGCAACCCGGCGCTCAGCAGCAGCGCGCCAACGCCGGTCAGGGCGACAGATCCTGCCGAGCCGGCGCCTTTCGGCGCGCTCAATGTGAGGGCGATGGCCCAATAGCGGATGCAGTCGGTGAAGAGGTCGGCCTGGAAGCCATTCTCGCCGTCCAGGAAGGCCGGCAGGTTGAGATAGACGGTCGGTCCGGTGTCTTCCGGACTGGCGTGGAAGGCAAGGCTTGGCGTTCCGAAACTCCACACGGTGCGGGCTATGCCGGTCCGGAAGTCCCGGGCCCGGACCGCGCCGCCATCCTGCTCGAAGGTCCAGGCTTCATCGGCCGTCACAGCGTGGCTGAAGGCACGGGGCACATGGAGCATGGCCGGGCGGGTCTCGACCGCATCCGGGATCAAGGCAGAGAGCGCGTCATCATCGGTTCCCTGCCGCGCGAGGGCGAGGGCGCGCTCGACGGCTTCCTCCGGCACGCCGTCTTTCAGGGCCCGGCGCATGGCGCGGGCCAGGGCGGCATTGCGACGCGGGTCGAAGCATTCCTCGACATCGCCGGAACAGCGCCGGACGGCTTCGCCGATCGCCTCAAGCCGATCGCGCGTAACCCGGGCGCCGACATCGAGGACTGAGGCGCGC
This sequence comes from uncultured Maricaulis sp., assembly GCF_905480005.1. Classification (GTDB taxonomy): domain Bacteria; phylum Pseudomonadota; class Alphaproteobacteria; order Caulobacterales; family Maricaulaceae; genus Maricaulis. The sequence continues at coordinate 5,354 of NZ_CAJQOO010000016.1, read as the reverse complement.
AATGCGGTCTCCGCGACGCGGCGCAATTGTCCCGGTGCCTGGCGTGAATTGACCCGGATCGTCAGTGCCGGCGTTGGCGCGGCCTCGCTGGAGGCCGGGTCGCCATAGGCCCAATCGACGCCGCCCTCGCGGATCAGATGACTGTCCGGCACGACAAGGCGTCCGGTGAGGCTGGCTGCCAGCTCGGCCGCAAAACTCTCGGCCTGGTCATCATCGGCAAACGCACCTTGCCTGGCAGCCGACCAGGCCAGCGAACCGGCCAGGCGTGCGGTCACATCCGGCAGTCCGGTTTCCAGCTGGCGAGTCTCGCCCTCGGCCGTGCGGGGCTGGAGGCTGCCGAAACGCTTGGCGCTCTTTCGCGGCTGGGTCGCGGTGGGGCGCGGTGTTTCGAGCAGGTCTGCGAGCGCCTGCGACGCCGTCAGGCTCCAATCCGCGGGCGTGGTGATCTCACGCGCCTCGGTGGCGTCCCCGTTCGAGTCGTCGAAGGCACACAGGCTGCGCGTTTCCGGCGCGCTCCCGGAAGCCGTGTCGGCGATGAAATCGGCAATGCGACCGAAGACCTGCATGCGGCTTTCCTCCCATGGCCCGAATCGCTTGGGCAGCCCCCAAGTCTACCGCGCCGGGTCTCTCGCCTGAAACCCGCCGCGTTCGACACTGGACCCGCCCGCCGTGCGAGGGCATATAGGCCAAGCCTGCCTCGACCGACTCGGAGCCGCTGACAATGTTCGGACTGATCTCAAAGATTTTTGTGTGGTGGAAAGACGCCACGCCGGGAACCTTCCTGACGCTGCGCATGCGTGGCGCCAAACAGGTTGGCTCCGATGAGTATGGCAATCGCTATTTCGAGGAATCCGGCGTCACCGGTCCCGATGGCCAGGGCCAGAAACGCCGTTGGGTCATCTACAAGGGCTATGCCGACGCCTCGCGCGTGCCGTCCGACTGGCATGGCTGGCTTCACCACACCTTTGACGAGGTGCCGACTGACACACCGCTGATGCGCCAGTCCTGGGAAAAGGATCACCATCCCAATCTCACCGGCACCGTGCACGCCTATCGTCCGACCGGTTCGCTGGCGACGCGTGACCCGCGACAGTCAACCACCGGTGATTATCAGGCCTGGTCTCCGGACGAGACCTGATCGGCCTTTACCGCGTCACAATCCCGCGACAGGGTATGCGTCATGAAAACCAGTATACTCGCCTCGCTTGCCTCGCTCCTGATTGTGGCGCCCGTCTGGGCCCAGGATGAAGGCGCTTCGTCCGCTGACACGCCGGATACGTCGGAACTCCTGCGCCGGGATGATCCGGACTCCCTGCCCGAGCGTGGCCCGCTTTCCTCGGAACCGGGCACGACTGTTGTCCTGCGTGGTCTCGACAAGGTGACCGCCCGGACCCGTGATTTCGAAGTCGCGATCGGTGACACGGTCGATTTCGGCGCCTTGTCGATCACGGCACAGTATTGCCGCAAACGGCCCCCGGAAGAGACGCCGGAAACCTATGCCTTCCTGCAGATCAATGATCGCCGCACGGATGGTTTCGGTGTCGATGTTGAAGGTGAGCAGGTTTTCTCGGGCTGGATGTTTGCATCGCGCCCGGCGCAAAATCCGCTGGAACATCCGGTCTATGATGTCTGGGTGATTGATTGCAGGGCCTGATCGCCTGAAATCTCGTCCGGCAGGGCCTTGAAGTCCGCCTCGAAAATCAACGCATCAGACAGACGCTCGCGATAATTGCTGCGCTCGATCGTGATGGCACCGAAGCTTTCGAGATGTTCGGTGGTGAATTGCGTATCCAGCAGCGAATAGCCGCCAGCGCGAAGTCGGGCGATGAGGTGGACCAGCGCAACCTTCGAGGCGTCGCGCCGGCGCGAGAACATGCTCTCCCCGAAGAAGGCCGCGCCGAGTGAAACACCGTAGAGACCGCCGACCAGCTCACCGGCGGACCAGCATTCTATCGAGTGTGCATAACCGGCGGAGTGCAGATCGCTGTAGAGGCCGATAATGCCATCATTGATCCAGGTCTCTTCACGGCCCCGCGCAGGCTGGGCACAGGCGGCCACCACGGCGGTGAAGTCATGGTCCACAGTGACCTGGAAGGCATTCTGGCGAACCGTCTTGCGCAGACTGCGCGAGGCGTGGAAATCGTCGAGCGGGATAATGCCCCGCTCGTCGGGGTCGAGCAGATAAATGCGCGGATCATCGCGCCCCTCGGCCATCGGGAAGACGCCGCGGGCATAGCAATTGAGCAATTCCTCGGCGCCAAAGCCGCGCATGCCAACTCCTCATCTGGTTGGCCGGCGGATCAGGCGTCGCGGCTGGCCAACCAGTCTTCCAGCCAGCGGATATGATAGTTTCCGCTCACGAAATCCGCTTCCTCGAGCAATTCGAGGAAGATCGGGATCGTGGTTTCAATTCCGCCGACGACCATTTCTTCCAGCGAACGCCGCAGCCGCAAGAGCGCTTCTTCACGCGTGCGACCATGGACAATCAGCTTGCCGATCAGGCTGTCATAATAAGGCGGAATGGCGTAGCCGGCATAGAGGGCGGAATCGAGGCGGACGCCGAGGCCTCCCGGCGCATGGAAATCGCTGACGGTGCCAGGCGAGGGCGCGAAGGTGCGCGCATTCTCGGCATTGATCCGGCACTCGATCGCCCAGCCTTCGAATGTGACATCGCTCTGCTTGATGTCCAGCGGCTGTCCATCGGCAACGCGAATCTGTTCGCGAACCAGGTCGATGCCGGTGATCATCTCGGTGACCGGGTGCTCGACTTGCAGGCGCGTATTCATCTCGATGAAATAGAATTCGCCGTTTTCCCACAGGAATTCGATCGTGCCGACGCCTCGATAGCCGATCGCCTCGATAGCGCGACGGACGACGTCCCCGATCTTCTTGCGGTCTTCGTCATTGAGCGCCGGCGAGGGGGCTTCTTCGAGGATTTTCTGGTGGCGCCGCTGCAAGGAGCAATCGCGCTCGCCCAGATGGACCACATTGCCGTGGGTGTCGGCGAGAATCTGGATTTCGATATGACGCGGGCGACCAAGATATTTCTCGATATAGACCGTGCCGTCGCCGAAGGCTGCCAGGGCTTCGGCAGAGGCCGTCTCCATGGCCTCTTTGAGATTGTCGGCTGTTTCGGCGACTTTCATGCCGCGACCGCCGCCGCCAGACGCCGCCTTGATGAGGACCGGATAGCCGATCTTCTCGGCGACCGGGATGGCGTCTTCATAGGTATCCACGCCGCCATCCGAGCCCGGAACGACCGGAATGCCGGCGTCCATGACCGCCTGTTTGGCCGTGATCTTGTCACCCATCATGCGGATGTGCGCTGCCGTCGGGCCGATGAAGGCGAGGCCATGGGCCTCCACGATCTCGGCGAAGCGCGCATTCTCCGACAGGAAGCCATAACCCGGATGAATCGCCTGGGCGCCGGTGACTTCGGCTGCGGTGATAATGGCGGGAATGTTGAGGTAAGACTTGTTCGCCGGCGGCGGCCCGATGCAGACGCTCTCGTCCGCGAGGCGCACATGCATGGCATTGGCATCGGCTTCCGAATGCACGGCCACCGTACGAATTCCCATTTCCCGGCAGGCCCGGTGGACGCGAAGGGCAATTTCGCCGCGATTGGCGATCAGGATCTTGTCGAACATGTCGTCGCTCGCCTTGCTGGTCGCGTCAGGACAGGACGAAGAGGGCTTCGCCGTACTCGACCGGCTGGCCGTCCTCGACGAGGAGGTCGGTGATGGTGCCGGCCTTCTCTGCGGTGATCGGGTTGAAGGTCTTCATCGCCTCGATGAGGAGAATGGTGTCGCCCTTCTTCACCTGGTCGCCGACCTTCACGAAATTGGTCGCATCCGGATTCGGCTTGAGATAGGCGGTGCCGACCATGGGCGACTTGACGGCATTGCTGTCATCGACGGGCGCGGCGGCGGCCATTGCCGCCGGAGCCGGTGCGGCAGCCGGGGCCGCCGCTGGCGCTGCGGGTGCTGCTGCAGCGACGCTATGGACAATCGGTGCCGCAGTGAGCTGACGGGCAATTTTCAGGCGCAAGTCGCCGCGCTCGACTTCGATTTCCGACAGGTCGGTTTCACGAAGAATGTCGGCCAGTTCGCGGACGAGCTTCGCGCTGATCGGGGAGCGGGTTCGAGAATCAGAACTCATGATGTCAGGCCTTTGGTTCCGTCAGTTGTCGAGACAGGCGACAGCCGCATTGATACCCAGCAGGTAGCTCTGCAGTCCCAGACCGGTAATCGATCCGCGAGCCGCAAGGGCGATATAGGAATGGTGCCGGAATGCTTCGCGTGCTGCAGTCTGACTCAAGTGAACTTCGATGACGGGAGGTTCTATAGCGCGAACCGCGTCATGCAAAGCGACCGATGTATGCGTAAATGCAGCGGGGTTGAAAACCACTGCACTCGCATTGACGTTTGCGTCATGCAGCCAGTCAATGAGCGCGCCCTCATGATTGGACTGACGAAAGAGGATGTCGAATCCCAGGTCACGGGCATGAGCAGAGCAAGCCTGTTCAATCTCACCAAGGGTCAGCGCGCCGTAGATTTCCGGCTCGCGCGTGCCCAGCAGATTGAGGTTTGGACCGTTGAGAATGTGAATCGGTTGGGTCATGGCCTTGCTTTTCAGCGGTTACGGGATTTACCACGGGTCTAACGAGGGACTCAGAGAAAGGCCAGCGAAGACCATGCTGCAGCTGACAGTCAATGGTGAAGGCCGCAAGGTCGAGCCCGGAACCAGTGTCACAGGGCTGGTGACCATCCTTGGCCTTGACCGCCGCAAGATCGCTGTCGAGCGCAATCTGGCCATCGTGCCGCGCTCGCAATACGAACATACCGCGCTCGCCGATGGCGACCGGATAGAGATAGTCGCATTTGTCGGAGGTGGATGAGATGGAAGACGAGTTTAGGTTTCCCGCACATATCCGTCCTGACCTCCGGGTGCTTTTGAATATGGAAGAGCGAACTGGCGATCCCAAAGCAAAAGTGAAGCGGTCGGGCTATCGGGTTCCGGTCGTGCTTGAGGGGGATGGTGTTGGCAGTACGGGATGGTTCCGTTTCCTCGACGGAGCGTCTGCAGGACCAGGCGACGAGCGTGAGGCTGAGGTCGCGTTGCTGAATCCCCAGTTCTTCGCGGGAAGAGTGGGGGCGGGCACCAAGTTCACTGTTTCGGAGGGTGCGGTGCGGATCGCACGCGGGCGAGTAGTTGAAATGCTCGACCTCGAGGACAATGCACGTCGCCAAAAGGAGACTGAAGAAAATGGATGACGCACAGGCCGTGAAGGCCCCGTTCGAGGATACCCCGCTGGTCGTGGCGGGCCGCACCTTCACCTCGCGCCTGATCATCGG
>NZ_CAJQOO010000015.1 GCF_905480005.1 uncultured Maricaulis sp. | reverse complement strand
CATCGGCCTCGGCAGCCGAAGCGTCGTCGACATGTGCACTGGCGTCGTAATCGACATCCAGCGACCCATCGACGATTTTGGCGTCATGCTCCTTGGTGATCTTGAAGATCGCTCCAGAGAGCAAGAGCAGCGCGATAAGGTTCGGGGCTGCCATCGCCGCATTGGCAATGCCGCCCAGTCGCCAGATCACATCGACCTGCTGAAGCGCGCCGATGAAAACGAACGCCACCCAGACGAGGCGGAAAGGCAGAACCATCTTCTCACCGCCGAGGAAGGCGATGGCCCGCTCACCATAATAGGACCAGCCCAGAATGGTGGTGAAGGCGAAGAAGGCCAGGATCAACGCGATATACCAATCACCCATCGGCAATGCCGAGGCATAGGCACCCTGCGTGACCTGAATACCTTCCAATCCGGCCTGCCAGGCATAGCCGATCGTTTCGCCGGCCTCGTTATAGACGAAATCACCGGTCACTGTGAGGATAACCAGCGCGGTCATGGTGCAGATCACCATCGTGTCCAGGAAGGTACCGACCATGGCGATCTTGCCTTGCTGGACCGGGTCCTTGGTACGAGCGGCGGCGTGGGCGATCGGAGCAGAACCCTGACCGGCCTCGTTGGAGAACAGGCCACGTTCAACACCGAAGCGGATGCCCGCGGCGATCGACGCGCCCAGGAAACCACCCGCCGCAGCTTGCGGCTCGAACAAACCCTGGAAGATCGACATGAAGGCTGCCGGCACTTCTGCGATGTTCATCACCAGAGTGACAAGCGCGACCAGGACATAGGTCACGGCCATGGCTGGCACGACCCGGCCGGCCACGGAGCCGATCGACTTGATGCCGCCGATGATCACGATGAAGGTCACGACAGCGAGAATGGCGCCGACGATCATCTTCGAGGACATTGCGTCCGGATCCATCAGGCCGCCATTACCCAGCGCCGTCACGAGGCCGTTGGTCAGCGAGTTGGACTGGATCATGTTGCCGGTCGCCAGGGCCGAGAACAGCGTCCCGACAGCAAACAGAACGGCAAGCCACATCCAGCTGCGGCCGAGACCGTTCCTGATGTAGTACATGGGACCACCAGCCACGCTGGAATTGCCGTCCTTGGGATGCTCGCGATAGCGGACGGCGAGCATGGATTCACCGTAGGCCGAGGCCATGCCGACCAAGGCCGTGATCCACATCCAGAAGATTGCGGCCGGGCCGCCCAGCGTGATCGCGGTTGCGACGCCGGCAAGATTACCCGTGCCGACCTGGCCAGACAGGGCTGTTGCGAGTGCCTGGAAGGGCGAGATCGCGCCGTCTTCCTTGTCGTGGCCGCCTGTAAAGATCGAACGGAAGGCGCGCGGCAGCTGACGAAGCGGCATGAAGCGCAAGCCAATCATCAGATACAGGCCGGTGCCCAGAAGGAGAATAGTGATCGGACCGACAGGCAGGATGACCTGGTCACCCCAATTGCCGCCCCAGAGAAAATCACTGAAGGTCTCGATGCCGCCGACGACCGTTTCGTAGAGCGCGGTCAAACCGTCCGTCGAACCAGCCTCCGTCGCGGTAGATTCCTGATACATGAAAACGTGTCCCCTCCCCGGACAAGATTGAAGATCGGCAGCACACTAGGCAGTCCGGTCCATGCCTGAAAGGCTTTTATTCGTCTCCATTGCAGCCTGATGAACCCCAATTAAGTTGAGTCCACATGGTTTTGGCGGATGCTTGCGGGCCAAGAGGGGGTCACAATGCTCAAACAAATCACGACAGGCTTGGTCTCGGGCGCGCTGGTTCTCGCACTTTCATCAACCACATCAGCCCAGACATCCATCAGTGACTCAGAGCGCGACGCGGCAGTCACCGCTCTCGCACAAGTGATCGAGGACGAGTTCTTCGACGCCGAGCGCGCGGCGCAAATCGCCGAAGACCTGCGGTCAGCGAGTTCCGACGGCGCCTTCGACGTCATTGAGGAAGCCGAGGCCCTGGCGTCCGCCCTGACCGCACGCCTGTCGGAAGAAGACCGCCATTTCGGCGTCAATTATGTTGGCCCGGAGGCGGTCGCCGCCGCCAACGCCCCCCGCGAGAGCGGCCCGCGCCCGTCTGACGGTGATCGCTGGGCCCCGCTGCGTCGCCAGAATTTCGGATTTGCCAGCGTCGAGATCCTGCCTGGCAATATCGGCTATATCGACCTGCGCCAATTCGCTCCGATCGAGCCGGCGGAGTCTACGGCCCGCGCCGCGCTGCAATTTGTCGCCGGGACCGATGCGGTGATTTTCGATGTGCGCCAGAATGGCGGTGGTGCCCCCTCCATGGTGCAATATCTGATCAGCCATTTCCTCGCGCCAGGCGGCGACACGCTGATCAACACCTTCGTCTCCCGTGACCTGGAATATCCCAACCAGCTCTGGTCGCTGCCATCCCATCCGGCCGGCAATCGCCCTGATGTGCCGCTCTACGTCCTCACCAGCGCCCGGACCGGGTCAGCCGGTGAAGCCTTTCCCTATCATCTCAAGGCCCTCGAGCGCGCCACCATTATCGGCGAGTCCACCTATGGCGCCGGC
>NZ_CAJQOO010000014.1 GCF_905480005.1 uncultured Maricaulis sp. | reverse complement strand
GCTTCGCCATTGAGCGTGACGCGGTGGGCCATGTTCTGGATGCCCGCCCGTCCCGGCCCGCCGGCATGGGGGATGTGCACGGTCTCGACGCGAATGGCGCCCTCGATACCGTCCGCCGCGAGGACAAGCTCCTGCGGGCTGGCGATGAAGGGCAAAGCCTGGATGCGCGCCTCGAAGGCCTCATCCCAGCCCTCCGCCGCCTGCATGTCCAGCCGCGCCTGCCACGGTCCGACCAGGATCACGTCGGGATGGGCGGCGAGATAGGCATTGACGGCACCGGCGTCGAAATGATCGCCATGGACATGGCTGACAAAGACCGCATCGACCCCGTCATAGGGCGGTGCCCCGGCCATGATCGCCGCGCGCACATCCGGCGCCACCAGCGGATAGCCATAGGAGACGCTGAACAGGGGATCGAACAGGATGCGGGTCTCGCCGGCCGAGACCAGGATGGCCTCATTGGCGAGGAAATGCGCGGTGGCGGGGTCGTCTTCGGACGGGTGGGCAAAAGCGGGCGCAGCCGAAAGGGTCGACGCACACGTCGACGCACACAGGGCGGTCGCCAGTCGCAGGGCAGAGCCAGGAAATCTCATCATCGCCGCCTCATCTCGCTCGCAGGCGGTCAGACGGCAGCGGCCAGAAAGCCAGGGCCCGGCCCACAGGCGTACCCGTGGCGCGAAGGCCTGCTCCATCCCGACGCCGGCATGACCCGGATCCGGTCCTAAGGGTGATGTCTCAGTCCTGCCACACCATCAGCAGGACACCCCTTGGAACTGTTGCGCGCAGCGTGGACGGGACGCGCTGATTTGGCAAGCGGCGCCGTGCGCCATTTCCTGTCAGCCGGTCAGCCCCAGATACAGCCCGCCAACCCCGAGAAGGGCGATCATGACCGCCCAGATCCGCATCATCGCGGGGCGGGCGACAAAGGCTTCATAGACGCCCATCAGGGCGGGCGGGGCGATGATCAGGAAGACACCCTTGATCAGGGCAATCCAGCCGATCACGCGGACCAGCATTGCCTCGCCGCCGGGCGCGGCGCCCAGCGTTGCCAGAACCAGGACGCCGGAGGCAAAGGCCAGGACGCCACCGAAGAAGCGGAGCAGGAAACTCTCGCGCATCTCCGTCACCATGCCGGCCATGCGGTCGGCCTGGACGAAGACGCCGATCCCGGCAATCAGGAAATAGAGGCCGAAAACACGCAGCCAGAAATCACTCATGGACGCTGTATCAAACACGGGCAAATCCTCCCTGTTCAAAGCCTCAGCATCGCAGATTGAGGCGCGACCGGCCATGTGACCCATCGTCACCGGCCCGCCGAGCCCCCACAATTTGCCCTATTGGCGCGTATAGACGTCCTCGCCCCAGCTGACCCGGACAAGCTCACCGGCATCATCGCGCTCGAAGCTGAAGGCCTGCAGCTCGTCATAGGGATCCGCCTGGCCGGCAAAGAGATCGGGCCGCGCCGGCGTCAATCCGTACTGCCTGTCGCCCCATTGAACGACGAGGCCGGCGCCTTCCACCCTGATATCCACGTCAAGATAGGGCTCGCCCGTCGACCAGGTTCCGGCATAGGCGGTCAATTCCTCCGCATCCGGCGCCCAGGTCCAGCCGCCCCAGCTTTCATCCGCGCGCATCTCGGCCTGCTGTTCCTGGCGGTATCCGAGATAGCGCCCGACCCGCTGCGGGTATTGCTCGACACGGATCTGGCGCATGCGCGCTGCCGTCTCGTGCTCGGTGAGGAACTGGAAATACATGTTGATCGTTCGGCTTGTCAGCCAGCCGGTCATATTGTCGGAATTCGAGAAGGCCGCGACGCCAACACCGAGGTCGGGCGAGAAGGCCATCTGCGTGCGCATGCCGGTATAGCCGCCGCCATGGACATAGAAGTCATGCCCCTCGAAGTCGCAGATATTCCAGCCCAGCGCGTAGTGCGAACAGGGCAGCTCAGCGGCGTTGCGCCGGTCCTGCTGGTGCGTCTCGACATAGCCGGTCTGGGCTTCGCGCACCATGTCCGCGGTAATGCCGGACCCGTCGGGACCTTCACCGCGCAATTGCAGCTGCAGCCAGAGCGCCATGTCATCAGCCGAGGTCACCAGTCCACCCGCCGATTGCATCATCGGGTCCGTCTTCGGGCGGATTTCGTACCAGCCTTCCTGCTCACCCATCCAGAAATGCGACCAGGACAAATCGTCCAGCGAGAAGTCGGATGTGCGCGCAGATGTGTGCGTCATGTCCAGCGGATCGATAATGGATTGATCGAGCCAGTCCTGCCAGGACCGCCCCGTCGCTGTTTCCAGGATGGCGCCGTAGATGTTGAAACCGAGATTGCTGTAGTCGAAGCCGGGCTCGCGGACCTGCGAATGCGCTTCGATCATGCGCGGATAATCGGCCGGGTCGATTCTCGCCGCATAGGCCTCGACGGTGGGGATGACAGAATTGTCGATTGGCACCTGATGCGTAATGAGATCGCGCAGCGTCCAGTCCGACGCGCTCAACTCTCCCGGCAATTCCAGATCCGGCCAGTAGTCGGCAATTGTGCTGTCCAGCGGCAGGATGCCCTCGGCGTCCAGGCGCGCGGCCAGAAGGCCCATATAGGCCTTGGTCTGGGAGGCGATATAGATCGGCGTGTCGGTCGTCATCGGCGCGCCGCTCGACGCCCGCCGCTCGCCCTGGACATGACGCATCAACACCTCGTCCGCGGTCACCACGACGACGGCATAACCCGGTCCCAGATCCGGGAATTCCGCGAGAAAGGCTTCGAGGCTCTCCACCGCGCCCTCCGGCGTCTCCGCCGGCGCTATGGTGGTCAGGCTCATCGCGGCGACGCTCGCCAGGCTCAGTTTACGCAGCATGCTTGTGTCTCTCCATCAGGCGGCCATGGCTTCGGCCAGTCAGTTGAGGAGTCTAGCGGACGCGCTGCCCGCACGTCTTGAACGCATGTAACCGGCCCTGCACCCGGTCAGGCCGCCAACAGGGCGCGCAAATGGCTGGGCGTCATCCCGGTCTGACGCCGGGCGGCGCGGGTGAAATGGGCCTGGTCGGCAAAGCCGCCTGCCTGCGCCGCGTCGGCGGCACTCTCCCCTTGCATGAGGCCGGATATGGCCCGCCCCAGCTTGCAGCGAAGGCGATAGAGGCTCGGCGGCAGGCCGTATTGGCGGGTAAAGCGGCGCGAGAGATGGACCCGGTGAATGCCCGCCTGCGCGGCCAGTTGCTGCATGTCCGGCTCATCCGGGTCATCGCGCAATTGCTCGCGCACCCGGTTGAGCCAGCGATCGGCAGAGGCTGCCGGGCGACCTGTCGTCTCGCCTTCGCCCTCCAGCGCCCGTCCGGCCAGGTCCGACAGGGCGAGGTCTGCGCTGATCGCTCCATCGTGCAGGGCCACGAGGATGCGTTGGATTTCATGCGAGATTTGCGCACTCGGGGCCGACCAGTCCCAGTCGCCGGGCAGGGTCAGGTCTGTGCACAAAGGCGCGTCCGGTTCGATATTGAGGGCCAGGACCAGCGCTCCGGCCGGTCCATACAGATTGGCATGGGGCAAACCGGCCGGCTTGATGCCGCGACTGATGCGCACAAGCTCGCGGGCGGTGCCGCGGCTCGTTTCGCACATTTCGCCCGACAGCAACCAGGAGAGTTGGTGGGCACGATGTCCATGAACCGGCATCGCCTCTCCCGGATTATACCAGGTCAGGCGCGCCTCCATCCCTGCGCTTTTTGCCAAAACGGTCTGACGTCTCATCATGCCCTCTATTCCGTTGATAGGACAGGGATGCCCGCCACGGCATGATTGGATGATGAAGAGCTGTTAAGATGTCAGTTCCGGCTGATCAAATGGCTAGTTCAATGCCACCCGGCGCGAATGGCAGGCGTCATACAGACCGAGAAAAGCCGTCGCGTCCGTATTGCCGCGGCGACTGGCATCGGTGAGATAGGCGCGCGCGCGATAGGGATCATCAATCCCCTGCCCGTCCGACAGCATCAAACCGGCCAGCAAGGCTGCGAGATCGCCACCCCGCTCGTCGGAGATACGCGTCATCGCTCGCTCGGCCCGTTCCGCCTGACCGGGCCAGGCTGCGGTGGCCAGGGTCAGCTGAGCCAGGGTGCGCGTGTCACCGGCCTGCATCAGGGCACCGCCCCAATAGAAGGCGGCCGCCTGTACCGGCACTTGTCGCTGCACGGCCATGGCATCGAGTTGCTGTTCCATGCCGGCGCTGACACCCCTGAGATAGCTGTCCCGGTGCTGGCCATAGCGCTGGCAGTCCGCTGACTGGGCCTCAGCATCGCCGAGACCAATGACCGCGGCCCCGACCGCCCAGCCAAGGGCCACCATCCACGCAATATTTGTCCGATTTCGGGCCATTTGCCCCTCCCAGATCCACATCTGGCAGGAAACTGGCAGCCCGCTTTTAACTTCGACCCAATTCTGCGCCCCAATATTTCAACAATTTCAATATATTAACCCTAATGCCAGACGGGCGCTGCGAAACTCGCCTCTAGCGCGAAACTTGCAGGGATCGGGGGAGTGGAAAGGCGCGGCGACAATGAAATTCCTGTTTCAAGACGGACATGGCCATCTCGAAGAGAAGTCCAACAACTTCACCGCAATGCGGATCCTGTTCGCGTTATTCGTCCTGTATGGCCACGCATTGATGATCCCGCTCGGCCTGCCCTTTGAGGGCGCCTGGGCTGTTAGCGTGGACTTCATCGTGCAGTGTGCCCTGGACGGATTCTTCATCCTGTCCGGTTACATGATCACCGCGAGCGCCATGAAATCGCGTGATCTCGGTCGTTATGCCAATGCCCGCTTCTTCCGGATTTTCCCGGGTCTCATCGCCACGGCTCTTGTGCTCTGGCTGGTCGTTAGCCCGCTTTTCACCACCTTGCCCATGACCGAGTACTGGGCCAGCTCTCAGACCTGGCTCTTTCCGCTCAAGCTGATCAGCCAGATCGACCCGATGGCCGGCCTGCCGGGCGTGTTCGACGCGTCGCCGATGGGTGAAAACATGAATGGGCCATTGTGGACCATCCGCTATGAGCTGATGGCCTATCTCGGTGTCGGCGTGCTGATGCTGTTCGGTCTCTACCGCCAGAATGCACATGTGCTTGTGTGGACCGCTCTCACCCTGGTGTTCGGCATGCTGGTCGAGACGTTCGGCTATCGCGGTATCGGCGAGGAGACGATCGGAACGCTGGCCCGTTTTGTACCAGCCTTCATGGTCGGCGCCGCCTTCCATGCCGGTCGCCGATATCTGCGCCTGACGCCGGTTTTTGCCGGCCTGGCCATCCTTGCCGCCATCGCCACACACCATCTGCCAATCGGCTGGATGATGCTGGATATCGCCCTGGCCGCCAGCTATCTCCTGATCGGCTATGCCCGCATTCCGGGCCGGATCGGTGAGCAGGTCCGCAATGTCGAGGACGTCTCCTACGGCATTTATATCCTGCACTGGCCGCTCGGCATGATGGCTTTCTCCCTGATGCCTGGCCTGACCACGACAGAATTGGCCATGATCATGTTCCCGCTGGCCGTGATAACCGGCTGGGGATTGCGTGTTCTGGTCGAGAAGCCGGCCATGGCCCTGCGGGCGCGGATGAGCGGTCGGCAGCCTGCCGCCACGCTGGCCACGCCGGCACAGGCAGGCTGAAACACCCGGGACTGGAAATCACTCCCGAAACGTGCAGAACTCATGATCGCACGTTCGGGGGGACGCATGGACACGCCGAAAAACTACCTGTCAATTGATGGCAACAAGGTCATGGCGCCGACCGCCGAACGCCAGGCGGAGCTTGAGGCCGCCAGCGGCGAGAGCGAAGACGCCTTCGATATTTCAACGCCGGAAAAGGCCCATGAAAGCCTGCGGCCGGGCATCATCATTCTGGCCGTCCATGCCGGATACCGGGCGGTTGTCGGCGTTCTGGGGCTCGCCGCACTCGGCCCGGCGCTTGCGACGGGCGGTGTGGGCGCCCTGCTGGGGCTCGGCCTCACCGCAGGCCTCCTGCTCGTCCCGGCTCTGATTTCAGGCGGTCTTGCCTGGGGCATTTACCGGCATTCGCGGATTGCAAGCATTGCCGCGATCATCTGGGCGCTCGTGCTCTGCATCGCACCGATTGCCCTTCTGGTCGGCGGCCTGCCACTTGGCGCGCTGCTGCCACTCCTGTTCAACGCGGCCATGCTGACCACGCTGGCCTGGGCGACCATGGCCAATTTCGCCTGGCACCGCTTCCAGCGCGGCGACCTGGCCGATCCCGACGTCTTTGACTGAGCGGGTCCGCTCCGGATCAGCTCCGGAAGGGGTCCTGCATCAGGATCACATCCTCGCGCTCCGGCGAGGTCGAGACCAGGGCGATCGGACATTCGATCAGCTCTTCGATGCGGCGCACATATTTGACCGCTTCGGCCGGCAGATCGGCCCAGGAGCGGGCACCGGCGGTTGAGCCGTCCCAGCCCTGCAGCTCTTCATAGACCGGCTTGGCCTTGGCCTGGGCTTCCTTGCCGGCAGGCAGATGGTCGAGGCGCTCGCCATCGACCTCATAGGCGACACAGACCTTGATCGTCTTGAAGCCGTCGAGCACGTCGAGCTTGGTCAGGGCGACGCCATGCACGCCGCCGACCTGCAGCGTCTGACGGGTGATGACGGCATCGAACCAGCCACAGCGACGCTTGCGACCGGTGACCACGCCGAATTCATGCCCGCGCTCACCGAGCATCTGGCCGTCTGCATCGTGCAGTTCGGTCGGGAAAGGACCCTCGCCGACGCGGGTCATATAGGCCTTGGCAATGCCCAGGACATAACCGACATCGCGCGGCCCGACACCGGTCCCGGCCGAGGCCTGGCCGGACACGGTGTTGGAGGAGGTGACGAAGGGATAGGTGCCGTGATCGACGTCCAGCAGGGCGCCCTGGGCGCCTTCAAACAGGACTTTCTGATCCGACTTGATGGCGTCCTTCAGGACGCGCCAGACCGGTGCCGCATAGGGCAGGATTTTCGGCGCGATCTCGGTCAGCTCGGCGACCAGGGTCTCGGCGCTGTATTCGGCATGGCCCAGACCACGGCGCAGGGCATTGTGGTGGTGGAGGATGTCCTTGACCCGCGCCTCGAGGGCGGCCGGGTCGGCCAGGTCGATGACGCGGACGGCGCGCCGACCGACCTTGTCCTCATAGGCCGGGCCGATACCACGACGCGTCGTGCCGATCGGCTCGCCATCATCACGGTTCTCGCGCAGGGCATCGAGCTCGCGGTGGATGGGCAGGATCAGGGTGGCAGTCTCGGAAATCTTGACCACATCCGGGGTGATCATCACGCCCTGCTCGGCGATGCGATCAACCTCGGCCACGAAGGCCCAGGGATCAACGACCACGCCATTGCCGATGACCGACAACTTGCCGCGAACGACACCGGAGGGGAGCAGGGAGAGCTTGTAGACATTTTCGCCGACAACGAGGGTATGGCCGGCATTGTGACCGCCCTGGAAACGGGCGACCACATCGGCGCGGTGCGACAGCCAGTCGACCAGCTTGCCCTTGCCCTCATCGCCCCACTGGGCACCCACCACGGTAACATTGGCCATGAAAGCCTCCTCGCCTGCGGGTCCGCACGCGCGCGAGCCCTGTCCGCGGGCCGATTATTTGTCACGAAGCCGTTATTTGGGCCAGACCCGTTTGCAGGAATACGGTGGATTGAGTAGCCTCGTGCGCAGAAAGATGCTGGGGAGCACGATCCAAGGGGATAAACCATGGTTTCAGCAAAATCCGTTCTCATCGCCGCCAGCTTCGGCCTCCTGGCCACGAGCTCGAGCGTTGCCCAGACCGCCAGCCCGACGCCCGACGCCTGCGTCGGGGCGCCCTGGGACGCCTTCGATTTCTGGGTCGGGACATGGAATGTCTACGCCCCGGACAGTGGCGACACGCCCGGCCCCTATCTCGGCCATAACGAGATCCGGCGCATCAATGGCGGCTGCCTGGTGACCGAACACTGGGTCGGCGCCAGCGGCAATGTCGGCGACAGTCTCAATGTCCATGACCCCCTGGTCGGCGAATGGCGCCAGGTCTGGATGAGCAATGGCTGGTATATCGACTATACCGGCGGGCTTGATGATGACGGCGCCATGGTCCTGACCGGCGAGGCCTACACGATCCCGACCGACACCCGCGCCCCGCTGCGCGGGACCTGGACCCCCAATGCCGACGGCACCGTCACCCAGCGTTTCGAGCAGGGTGATCCGGAGGGCAATTGGACGACGGTTTTTGTGGGACTCTACGTGCCCGAATCAGACGATCCCCGCGCCGCAGAAGCCGCCACCGCACGCGGCGAATAGCGCCGCTGGCTACGCCCTACTCCCCGTGATGGAAACTGTCCGGGCTCTCATACACGACCTCGCCATCGACCACGGTCATCCACGCTTCGACGGTGAGAATCTCCGCTTCCGGGATGGTCATGATGTCGGCGGAGAAGACCGTGAAGTCGGCGCGCATGCCGACGGCAATCGTGCCGAGATCGTCCTCGCGGAAGGAGGCATGGGCCGGCCAGGCGGTAAAGAGTTTGAGCGCGTCCTCACGTGAGAGCGCCTCTTCCGCGTGCCAGTTCGCGCCCTGGAAACCGGACAGGTCTGCGCGGGCCACAGCGGCATAGAACTCGATCCGCGGATCACCCTGTTCGACCGGCGCGTCCGAACCGCCTGTGACGTGGGCACCGGCATCGAGCAGGCTCTGCCAGGCATAGGCGCCGACCAGACGGTCATCACCCAGCCGGTCCGGTGCGAAATGCAAATCGCCGATGGCGTGGCTGGGCTGGAAGGAGGCAATCACGCCCAGTTCGGCAAAGCGCGGGATGTCGGCCGGATCAATAATCTGGCTGTGCTCGTCACGCCAGCGCGGATCGGCCAGCGCCCATTCCTCCTCCGGCACCTGGGCACGGGCTTCCTCGACCCAGTCCAGGAGGTAGCGATTCCCCCGATCACCGATCGCATGGACATTCATCTGGATGCCCTGACGCAGCGCGTCGGTGAAGAGGCCGATCGTCTCGTCGGCTTCCGCGATGGCAAGGCCGGAGGTTTCCGGACGGTCGGCATAGGGCTCCAGAAGGGCCGCCCCGCGCGAGCCGAGCGCACCATCCATATAGAGTTTCACCGCGCGCGTGATGACACGCCCGTCGGCAACATAGCGGCGCCCACCGGCCGCCAGCGGCGCATACCCTTCCGGTCCCACCGAGAGATAGCTGCGCAGGGGCAGTTCACCACTGATCGCGAGGTCTTCGATGATCGGCACGATGGACCACGGCACCGACATGTCATGGGCCCCGGTCCAGCCCAGGCTGACCAGACGCTGTGCGCCCTCGGCATAGGTCTCGCGGACGACTTCCGGAGACGGCGCCTCGACCAGGGAAGACATCGCGCCCATGGCGGTGTCGACCAGGAGGCCGGTCGGTTCGCCGGTCTCGTCAAACAGGATCTCCCCGCCGGACGGGGCGACGCTGTCGCGGGTGATGCCCACGGCGTCCAGAGCCGCACTATTGGCGATCAGGGCATGCCCGTCGGCACGGCGCAGGATGACAGGATTGTCCGGCGAGACCGGGTCGAGATCCTGACGGGTCGGGAAACGGTCTTCCGGCCAATGCGTCTCGATCCAGCCGCGCCCGCTCAGCGTCGCGCCCGCCGGCGTGTCGGCAATCGCCGCCTCGACGCTGGCGACCAGATCGGCAATCGACGTGACACTGTCCAGATTGAGCGTGCGCTCGCGCTGGCCGACGCCATAGACATGGATATGGCTGTCAGTGAAGCCGGGATACATTGCGCCGCCATTGAGATCGACAAGGCGGGTTTCCTCGCCAATCCAGGCCTGGGCGGCCGCGTCGTCACCGACGAAGGCAATCCGGTTGCCGCGCACGGCGACGGCCTGAACCATGGGCTGGTCATCCACGGCGGTGTAGATCGAGCCGCCCCAGATCACGAGGTCCGCGACATTGCTGGCCGGCGCTTCATTGCCGCCTTCATCGACCGGTTCAACCGGCTCGGTCTGGCCACAGCCGGCCAGGGCCAGAACTGACAATGAAATCATCCAGTGATTGGCGCGCATGAAAAAGCCTCCCCGCTTGTTGGCCGGGAGGCTAGCGCGCGTCTTCACACACGACAACGCCCGCGACAGGCCGCGGGCGTTGTTAATTCGTCAGCACCTGGCTGGCTTAAGCCACCATCGCCTTTTTCAGGTCGCGCTTGATCTTCAGGGCCTTGTCCGAGAGCTTCTCGTCACGGGCCTTGAGGAGGAAGGCATCCAGACCGCCGACATGATCGACAGACCGCAGCGCCTTGGCGGCAACGCGCAGCTTGTAACCACGACCCAGCTTTTCCGAAGCGAGGGTCACGTCACAAAGGTTCGGCAGAAAACGGCGGCGGGACTTGTTCTGAGCGTGAGAAACATTGTTTCCCGTCAAAACGCCAGTTCCCGTCAGTTCGCAACGACGCGCCATAGTCGCACCTTTCAAATATAAAAATCCGTGCACACCGGTATTGCGACCAGTGCGAGAGCGGGCGAGATAAAGGAGGGGAGGCGGGCCGTCAAGCTTGCCGCGTTCATCTTGCAGCGGGTTTCGATCAGTTATTGCAGTTAGGTGGACAAATGCGTTAGGGCCTCGGGGGCTCGAACTTGGAGAGTAGATCGTGAAAAAGACATGGATTTACGGGGCTATGGCCGCGGGCCTCCTGGCCTGCACTGCGACCGTTGCTGCCGATGATGCTGCTGACGCTGGCGCCGAGGTGGATTCCGCAGCTGCGATACAGGGCGTCACCGTTCAGTATGCCGGCTCGGTCATGGTGTTCCAGGTCGCCAATATCGTGGTGTCCGGTCAATTCGCCGAGGATACCTACCAGGCCTCGGCCCGATTCACCGCTGCCGGGCTTGCCGCGCTGTTCACCGATGCCGATATCGAGGCCGGCGTCAGTGGCTATCGCGATGACAATCAGCTGCGTCCCTGGCGCTATAGTCACCTCAATCATGCCAGTTCCAAGAATCGCATTGTCGGGATCGATTTCCCCGACGGTGTCGCCATGCCGGACATTAATCCGCCCTTCGGCTCGATGGGTGAACCGCCGGCGACCGATGAAGAACGCGCCGGGGCCGCCGACCCGCTCTCCGCCCTGCTCGCCATGGGTCTGGGTGCCGTGGCCCGCGGCGAGAGCCATTGCTCGGGCCGCTTGCCGGTCTTTGATGGCCGGGCCCGCTATAATCTGCGCTTCGAGGATGGCGGGACGGACCGGGTCCGCACTCGCGCCTGGTCCGGTGAGGCGCTGGTCTGCCACGCCTATTACGAGCCCGTCTCGGGCTATGAGGCGGACGAATATCCGTCCGACGAGGATATTTCACGGCCCATCACCTTCTGGCTCGCGCCCGTCCACGACGGCGATGTCCACATCCCGGTGCGCATCCGGACCAATGCCGGTTTTGGCGGCGCGACGATCGTGGCACGCTCCATCGAGGAAAATTGACAACCTCTCCCCTCGCCAAGTGCGCGCGGATTGCCTAGGTCTGCCAGTAGCACCTGTGCGTGAAGGAGTTGCGGGATGACGTCCCACCGCAACGATCCTGGGCAGATCACCGCTGCCCTTGGTCCCACCAATACCGGCAAGACGCATCTCGCCGTCGAGCGCATGCTGGGGCGTGCCTCCGGCATGATCGGCCTGCCCCTGCGCCTTCTGGCGCGGGAGATCTATGACCGGGTGGTCAAGGCCAAGGGCGTGGGCGCCGCCGCCCTGATCACCGGCGAAGAAAAGATCGTGCCGCCCTCGGCGCGCTATTTCATCTGCACGGTGGAATCCATGCCGGTGGAAAAGCGGGTCGCCTTTGTCGCCGTCGACGAGATCCAGCTGGGTGCCGACCCTGAGCGCGGCCATGTCTTCACGGACCGGCTCCTGCGCGCGCGCGGTTATGAGGAGACCATGCTGCTGGGCGCCGGCACCATGTATCGCATGGTCCGCGAGCTGGTACCGGAAGCAGAGATCACCTTCCGCGAACGCTTCTCCCAGCTCTCCTATGGCGGTCCGGCCAAGCTGACCCGTCTGCCGCGACGTTCCGCCGTCGTCGCCTTCTCGGCGGAGGCGGTCTACGCGATTGCCGAATTGCTGCGTCGCCGACGCGGCGGCGCGGCGGTGGTGATGGGCGGCCTGTCGCCCCGCACCCGCAATGCCCAGGTCGAGCTCTACCAGTCCGGCGAAGTCGACTTCCTGGTCGCGACCGACGCCATCGGCATGGGGCTGAACATGGATATCGACCATGTCGCCTTCGCCGAGAGCCGCAAGTTCGACGGTCGCCGCCGACGCCGGCTGACCGCCGCCGAACTGGCCCAGATTGCCGGACGGGCGGGTCGCTTTCGCAATGACGGGACATTTGGCGAGACGGCGGATTGCCGCCCCTTCGATCCCGATCTGGTTGAAGCCGTGGAAAGTCACCGCTTTGCACCGGTCGAGCGCCTGCAATGGCGCAATCCCGATCTCGACGACACTTCGCTGGAAGCCCTGCAATACACGCTCGGCAGACCCTCACGCGATCCGGCACTGGAACGCGTTGGCGAGGCCTCCGACGAGCGGGCGCTGGGCGTGCTCTCCAGTGACCGCGAGATTCGCGACCGTGCGACCTCGCCGGCCGCCGTGCGGCGATTGTGGGATGCCTGCCGCCTGCCGGATTTCCGCAAGGCAACGCTGGATGCCCATGCCCGCCTGATCAAGTCGATCTACATGCATCTGACCGGTCCGGGCAGCCGCCTGCCGGACGACTGGATGAACGGACAGCTCGCCCGTTTCCGCAAGACGTCCGGCGATGTCGACGCCCTCGCCGCCCGCCTCGCCCATGTACGGACCTGGGCCTATGCCGCGCACCGCTCCGACTGGACCCGCGACCCGGGACACTGGCGCGGCGTGACCCGCGAAATCGAGGATCGCCTGTCCGACGCCTTGCACGAAAGACTGATGCAGCGCTTCGTGGATCGGCGCACCAGCGCGCTGGTCAAGGGACTGCGTGATGAAAGAGACTTGCTGGCCGGGGTCGCCAGCAATGGGGAGGTTACGGTAGAAGGCCATTTCGTCGGTCGTCTGGCCGGCCTGACATTCAAACCCGATGCGGACGGTCGCGAACTGGCTGCCCGGACCCTGAAATCCGCAGCGCTGCGTGCCTTGCGACCTGAGATCAACAGACGGCTGGGAGCCCTGGCGAAAACCAAGATGGAAGACCTGACCTTTTCCGATGACGGCAAGATCAGCTGGGGCGGCGATGACGTTGCCCAGCTCATTCCAGGCCCGACCCCGCTGAAACCCGCCGTCAAACTGCTGGGCGGCGACCTTGGTGCGGCCGAGGCCCAGTCGCGTGCCCGTGCCGGCCTCGAAGCCGGCCTGACGGCCCATATCGAGACCCAGCTCGCGCCCTTGTTCAAACTGCGCGATGCCGGCCAGTCCGACGACATGCCCGGTCTCGCCCGCGGTCTCGCCTGGCGGCTCTATGAAGCCGGTGGCGCCCTGCCTCGTCACGATATCAGCGATGATGTGCGCAATCTGTCCCAGGTCGAGCGGCGCTCCCTGCGCGCGGCCGGCGTGCGGATCGGCGAGCACATGATCTACGTGCCCGAACTGGTCAAACCGGCCCGGGCCCGGCTCAACGCCCTGCTGCACGCCATCGCCGCCGGCCGAACCGATCTCGCCTGGCTGCCCGCGCCGGGCCTGACGTCGGTCGCCAATGACCGCTCGCGAACCCGCGCCGAATACGCCGCCATCGGCTTCCAGCCCTGCGGGCCACGCGCCGTGCGTTTCGACATGCTGGAACGCCTGGCCGATACGCTGCGCGAAGCCGGCAAGGATGACGGGCCCGGCTTCCCGCTGACCGCCGACATGACCGCACTGCTGGGCTGTTCCGTCGAGGATATTCGCGGCACGCTGACCGAGCTGGGCTATCGCCGCATCCAGAAGGGCCCCGACCCGGAAAAGGCCGAGGGCGAGCGCTGGGACCGGCGCCGTCGCAAGCATGCCGGCCAGCGCGGCGCACCGCGAAAGCCCGCTGCCCGCGCTGCCGAGCCTGTCATCCCCTCCGACAGCCCTTTCGCCGCCCTGGCGGAACTGGCCCTGCCGGAACAGCCCAAGCGCAAGCCACGCCCGCCGCGCAAGCGCCGCAAGGACAAGCCCAAGGCCGACACGGCCCAGGCTGCGACCCAGGCGACAGCTAAGGCGACGAGTCAGGCCGAGGCGGGCGCCAGGGCAGACACCCCATCGAAGTCCGAGGCAGCGGCGCCGGCCGAAACCTCCCCGGTCGCGGATGCAAAACCCGACACCAAGGCATGACGGCACGGCGATGAGCGAAACCGGTGAGGCGATCCGCATTGATATCTGGCTCTGGCATGCGCGCCAGTTCAAGACGCGCAGCCTCGCCACAATGGGGGTCCAGAAGGGTCGTCTGCGGCTGACCAGCGCCGGAACGACCCGTCGGATCAGCAAGCCCTCCGCCCTGGTGCGCGCAGGAGACACATTGACCCTGCCGCGCAATGGCCGGATCGTACGACTTCAAATCCTCGCCCTGGGCACGCGTCGCGGTCCGGCTTCGGAAGCGCAGGCGCTCTACCGGGAAGTCGAGGATGAACAGACGGAAGCCAGCCATGTTTGACACCCTCCGCAGCTTTTTCACCCCGACCGAAGCCGATCTGCGTCCGGAAACCGATCCGCATGTTGCCGCCTGCACCCTGCTGGTGGAGGCCGCCCTGGCCGATGGCATTTATGCCGATTGCGAACAGGACCAGATCCGCACCATTCTCGGCAGCGCCTTCGGCCTGTCCGAGGCCCGCGTCGCCTTCGTGCTGGAGCAGGGAGAAGAACTGGCCGAGAGCGCCGTCGATCACCACCGCTTCACCAAGGTGGTGAAAGCCTGCCTGTCGCGTCAGGAGCGGATCGGCCTGATCGAACAGCTCTGGCTGGTCGCCCTGGCCGATGGCGAGAAGTCGCCTTTCGAGGAGGCCTTCATCCGCCGGATCGGGCCGCTTCTGGGGATTGAGGACCGGGATCGCATCTTCGCGCGCACACGTGCAGAAGCCAAGCTGCGCACCCGTTGACAAAAACCCCGTCGCAGCCCATGTCCCGCCCGACATACCTGCCCAAGACACCGTTCAAAACCCCGTTCCAAACGAAGTTCCGGCCAACATGACCTATATTGTCACCGACGCCTGCGTGCGCTGCAAATATACGGACTGCGTGGAAGTCTGCCCCGTCGACTGCTTCTATGAAGGCGAGAATTTCCTCGTTATCCATCCCGATGAATGCATCGATTGCGGTGTCTGCGAACCGGAATGCCCCGTCGAGGCGATCAAGCCCGACACCGAGGATGATCCGGACGGCAAGTGGCTGGCCGTGAACTCGAAATTTGCCGAGACCTGGCCCAATATCACGGTTCGCAAGGATGCCCCGGCAGACGCGGATGCAATGGCCGAGGAAAGCGGGAAATACGAGAAATACTTCTCCGAAAAGCCCGGCAGCGGCGACTAGCCCCAAGGGGTTAACCAACGCCTACCATTTGGAAATAGCCGAATTTTGTGCTATGTTCTCGGGATTGATGGGTAGCGCCTGTCGCGCCGCCTGCCTTTCTACACGGTGATTTGCGCGCAGACTTTTCGATCTCAGAGCCGGGTGGGTGCCGGAATTCCTTTGAGAGCGATCTGCGAGCTTTTGTGTTTCCGTGCGAGCAAGGCCCAAAGAGAGAGCATCCATGACGAAAAACGACAAGTCTTTCAAAAAGGGCGACTTTATCGTGTATCCCGCTCACGGCGTTGGCCGCGTGACGGGTGTTGAAAAAGACAGCGTCGCAGGCTTCGACATCGAGGTTTACGTCGTCACCTTCGAACAGGACAAGATGACGCTGCGCGTGCCGACCGCCAAGACCGAAGCGTCGGGCATGCGGCCCCTCTCCAGCGACAAGATCGTCAAGGACGCGCTGAAGACCCTCAAGGGCAAGGCGAAGGTCAAGCGCACCATGTGGAGTCGCCGGGCCCAGGAATACGAAGCCAAGATCAATTCCGGCGACCTGATCCAGATCGCGGAAGTCGTTCGCGACCTGCACCGCGCCGAAGACCAGCCGGAACAGTCCTATTCCGAACGTCAGCTCTATGAGTCAGCGCTGGACCGCATGGTTCGCGAACTGGCCGCGGTTGAGGAAATCGAGCACGAGAAGGCCCGCGAAATGCTGTCCACCTCGCTCGCCAAGAAGGTCGCCGCCTGATCCCCGCGATCAAGCCGCAAGACTGACACGAAACGCCCGGCCTTTTGGTCGGGCGTTTTCCTTTGGGGGGTGCACGCCACCCTGCCCTCATCCCACTTCACGCGGCCCGCGACCTGCTGGCCCCCCCCGGATCGCGGCGATGCCGCGACCGCGGGATGACGGTGGGAAATGCGGGCGGAATTGGCTGGGTGCGCCGTTTAAACATTCACGCCCGGCGCGGGAGTGAGCGGGATTAATTGTGTCTGTCCCGCTTTTTC
>NZ_CAJQOO010000013.1 GCF_905480005.1 uncultured Maricaulis sp. | reverse complement strand
CGATGCCGACTGGCATGGCGTGTCGACCCGGGAAACCGTGCTGAGCGTCACCATTACCGATGTCGTGCCAAACCGGCCGACCATGAACCAGATCCAGGTCATGGACACGGCGCATTACTCCGAGCACGCCAATGGTGGCGCATCACTGGAAGCGGTCTTGCGCGATGCCAACGGCGAATTGATCGCCGCCTTCACCTATGCCTGGTTCAATCCGGACAGTGGTGACGGGGCCGGTTATGGCGTCTGGACAGACACAAGACTTGCCTTCCACGCCTTCTCGACCGCGCTGGCCGAAAGCCTCGGCGCAGCTCCGATGCCCGGCAGCTGACCGGCTAGCGGATCAAGGCGCGCCGATCCATTTATGGGTCTGCAGGGAGAGCGACCATTTGGGATGGGCCAGGCAGTACTCGAAGGCGGCCTGGGCATTCTCCATCATGTGCGGCCCATCCATGGGCTGCAGGGAGAAGCGCTTGAAGTCCCAGCCCTCGAATGCAGACGGGTCAAGTTCCGGCTGCGGGTAAACGAGTTTGAGCTCATGGCCGGAGGTCTGGACCACAGGCGCCGAGCCTTTCGGGCTGACCGTGATCCAGTCAATGCCCTCGGGAGCCGCGAGGGTCCCATTGGTCTCCACAGCGATCTCGAAGCCGCGCGCATGCAGGGCGTCGATCAGGGGTTTGTCGAGCTGCAGGAGTGGTTCGCCGCCGGTGCACACCACCAATGGCGCGCCGCCGCCCGGCCAGAGTTCCGCGACGGCTTCAACAAGGTCTGAAGGCGTCTGGAAGCGCCCGCCGCCGGGCCCGTCCATGCCGATGAAATCCGTGTCGCAGAAATTGCAGACGGCCTTGTGGCGGTCCTGTTCGCGACCGCTCCACAGATTGCAGCCGGCGAAGCGCAGGAAAACTGCCGGCCGGCCGGCCTGGGCGCCTTCGCCCTGGACGGTCAGGAAGCGTTCCTTCACCGAATAGCTCATGCTGACACACCCGCTTTCCACGCCGCATGGCCACGCGCGCGCAGCTCGCAGGCCGGGCAGTCGTCACAGCCATAGCCCCAGTCATGACGCGCCCCGCGCTCGCCGCGATAGCAGGTATGACTGGCCTCCTCGATCAGGGCGGTCAGGGCCGCACCGCCAAGCTCATCGGCCAGCGCCCAGGTCTGTGCCTTGTCGAGATGCATGAGGGGCGTGGCGATGCTCAGCGCGGTGTCGAGACCGAGGCCGAGCGCCGATTGCATGGCGTCAATCGTCTCGCGTCGACAATCGGGATAGCCGGAATAGTCCGTCTCGCACATCCCGCCCACCAGAACACCATGACCACGCCGATAGGCCAGCGCCGACGCGACCGTGAGAAAGACCAGGTTTCGCCCCGGCACGAAGGTGCTGGGCAGGCCGCTGGCCTCCATCTCGATGGCCCGGTCGGCGGTCAGCGCGCTCTCGGCGATGGCGCCATAACCGGAGAGATCGACCACGAAGTCCTCACCGAGGCGCTCGCCCCAGGCCGGAAACGCCTTTTGCACACCGGACCGAACCTGCTGGCGGGCGTCCATCTCGACATGATGACGCTGGCCATAGTCGAAACCGACCGTCTCGACGCGCTCGAAACGGTCCAGCGCCCAGGCGAGGCAGGTCGCGGAATCCTGGCCGCCGGAAAACAGGACCAGGGCCGAACGGCTGGCGATTGCAGGGGTGGAGGTCTGGCTCATGCGGCGCTTATATACCGAAGGGGAGAATTTTGACCATGCACAGCCTACGCCTGATTTACACGACCTGGCCGGATGCCGACAGCGCACGCGCCGCGGCCGCGGCGGTCGTCACCGAAGGATTATGCGCCTGCGCCAATATCCTGCCCGGCATGACCAGCGTTTATCGCTGGCAGGGCGAGATCGAAACGGCGAGCGAATGCGTGGCCGTGTTCAAGACGAGCCAGAGCGCCGCGAAGGCCCTTCTCATCCGCCTCACGGAACTCCACCCCTATGACGAGCCCGCCCTGATCGGCCTGCCCGTCGACGCTGACAGCAGCGCCCCGGGCTTTCTTGCCTGGGTGGCCAACGAGGTCGGCGCGCAATGACAGCGCCACGGTCGATCGATTTCGAAATTGCGCAGACACGATCCGCCGAATGGGCCATCAACCGGGGCATGCCTCGTCCCGCCTCGCCTGACAGACGGACGGGCAGCGGGACAGTCACGCAGGAAACCGGCCGGAGCCCATGACAACAGCAGCCATACTGGAAATCCTTGCGCGCGGCGGTACAGCCGGCCTGGCCCTGATGATGGCGCTGATCTTCCTGCGCGATGCCGGCCATGCGGTCGGTGCCCGCCTCGGCCTGCTCTTCGCGCTCGGCGTTGCCGGCTATGCGCTGGTCTCCTCCAACCTGATCTCCGAGGCTCTCGGCCCTGCCGCCCTGCCCCTGAACCTGCTGGCCATCCCGACCGGGGTCCTGTTCTGGTGGTTTGCCACCGCCCTGTTCGACGATCGCTTCGTCTGGCGGAGCTGGCGCCTCATACCGCTCGGTCTCATCATCCTGGCCGCCACCGGTCACTTCCTGCCCGCAGAGGGGTCGCGCCTGTCCGTGATCTCTATCCTGATGTGGCAGGCGGTGAATATCCTCCTGATGGCGCACGCAGCCGTGCTGGCGATCCGCGACTGGCCGGATGACCTGATCGAGCCGCGCCGCCGCTTTCGAATTGCCCTGGCCGGCCTCGTGGCGATTTTGGGAATCACGATCTCGGTCATGGAAGTGCGCTTTGCCGGGACTGTTTTCCCTGACTGGGTCTTCCAGGCCCATGGCATGACGCTGTTCGGCCTTGCAGTCCTGTTTACCGGCTGGCTAATCGCCGCCCCGACCGACCTCTTTCCCCCCGACAGCTCCGGCAGGCAGCCCGGCCCGGACATGGCCCGGCTGGCGCCGGAGGACAGGCCGCTTGCCGCACGGCTGGAACAGGCCATGGCGGACGGGCTCTATCGGGAGCCCGGCCTGACCGTCGGTGTCCTCGCCGAGCATCTGGATACGCGCGAGCACCGGCTTCGGCGCCTGATCAATCAGGGCCTGGGTTTTCGCAATTTCTCGGCCTTCCTGAACAAGCACCGCCTGGCTGAAGCCAAACGCCTGCTGGCGTCGCCGGAGCGGGCGCATGACCAGGTCCTGACCCTTGCACTCGATCTGGGATACGGCTCCATCGCGCCTTTCAACCGGGCCTTCCGGGCAGAGACCGGCACGACGCCGACCCTGTTTCGCCGGGCCGCGCTCGCCCGCGCCTGATCAGAACCGGATTTTTCGCATCGATTTCAAGAAAGATTGAGCGCGTTCGCCAACGCCGCGACGGGCGTCCGGTCGGCACGCATTCTGGCTCCTCACACACGCCAGGAGGTACCAGATGTCGACCAATCCGCCCGCCCTGCCGGACGCCCTGCCAGACGTCCTTATCGAGGCCTACTCAACCGCGCCGGATCTCTTCATGAGCGATCTCCTGCGCTATGTCCTGGGCGCCGGGATCGTCTATCTCATTATCCATGTCTGGCTGGCCCAGACCCTGGCACCGCGACGCATCCAGGCGCGCCTGCCCCGGCCGGGGCAGGTCCGGCGCGAGATACTGGCCTCGCTGCGATCCGTCACGGTGTTTGCGATCATCGGCCCGCTGGTCGTGCTGGAAATGCTCACCGGTGTCTCCCAGGCCTATGCGGATCCCATGGCCCGCGGCCCGGTCTGGTTCCTTGTCTCGCTCATCATCCTGATCATCGCCCACGACACCTGGTTCTACTGGACGCACCGGCTCATGCATCAGCCACGCTGGTTCCGGCGCTTTCACCGCCTGCACCACAAGTCAAAAACCCCGACGCCCTGGACCGCCTATGCCTTCAATGTCGGCGAAGCCGCCCTGCACGCGCTCTTCCTGCCGGTCATCCTGCTGGTCCTGCCCGTGCCACTCCCTGTGCTTTTCCTGTGGGGTATCCACCAGATCGCCCGGAATGCGATCGGCCATTGCGGGGTCGAGATCTTCCCCGCGCGCAAGGATGGTCGCCCGCTCATCGACTGGGTCACGACCGTAACCCATCACGATCTTCACCACGCCCAGCCGGGCACGAATTTCGGGCTCTATTTCACCTGGTGGGATCGATGGATGGGCACGGAAAATCCGGACTATCACGCCCGCTTCGCGGCGACTGTCCGGCGTCGGTCTGACCCGCTGGCCGACATCTCCCCCGCCGCGCGGTCGTCAGGCAAGGCGTGACGGGACGGTGCGGGTCTCCGCGGGGCAAAGCCAACCGCCTCGCGGAGACCCGCCTTTTGCCTGGGATCAGAGGTCGGGTTCGGAATGGCGCGAGGCGTCCCAGGCGGCTTCGTCGAAGCCGCGGCGGCGCGAGATGATGAGGACCGCGGAGAGCACGCCACCGAGCGCGAGGCTGACCGTGCTGCCCAGACCGAGAGCGATCCAGCCATGCATTGTCATTTCCACCCCGGACAGCTTGACCATGCCGAAGATCACGAAAGCGGCGCACATGGACAGCACAATGACCGCTGCGATGACGGACAGGATATTGGAACGCGACATGGCCGAGGCCTCCGGATATTTCAAGCTGACTATATGGGTCGGCGCGCCGAACCTTGCCACCCGCCAACCGGTCGCAGGCGGATATGTCGCACGCCGCGCATCGGGCCTGTTCGAGCGTCGGTCTGCCGTGATCTGAAGGGGGGAAATGGTGGCGAGGGAGAGACTTGAACTCTCGACCTCACGATTATGAGTCGTGCGCTCTAACCAGCTGAGCTACCTCGCCACACCTGCCTCTCCGCAAGGCAGAGGCACGCCGTATACGCGCAGCGCCCACGGCTGGCAAGCCGTGGGCGCTGGCGGATTTCAGTTCTCTCGCAGTTAGGCCGCGCGGACCTCTGTGAGGAATCGTTCAACCGCACTCTTGAGCGAGTCCGACTGACGCGACACGGCCAGAGACGCCTCAAGCACTTCGCCTGCGCTCTCCCCGGTTTCCGAGGTCGCCTGGTCGACTTCCTGGATATTGGTGAAGACCTCGCTGGTGCCGTCCGCCGCTTCCTGGGCCGAGCGGGTGATCTCGCCCGCCGCCGCACGCTGCTCTTCCATGGCAGCGGCGATGGCCGTGGCAATCTCGCTCATCTCGTGGATCGTGCCGCCAATTGACGACATCGCTTCGACCGCCTTGGCCGTCGCGCCCTGGATGCCCGAGATGTGTTCGGAGATGTTCTGCGTGGCTGCACCGGTCTGGCTGGCCAGCGCCTTGACCTCGGAGGCGACGACCGCGAAGCCCTTGCCGGCTTCACCGGCGCGGGCCGCTTCGATCGTGGCGTTGAGAGCCAGGAGATTGGTCTGTTCGGCGATATCGTTGATGAGGCTGACTATGTTATCGATCGACTTGGCCGCATCATCGAGGCGCTGGACATCCCCATTGGTCTGCTCGACCTGGTCAACCGCCGAATCGGCGATTTCCGTTGAGCGGGAGATCTGCTGGGAAATCTCGCCAATCGAAGAGACCATTTCCTCGGCAGCCGCTGCCACGGTCTGAACGTTCTGGGACGCCCCTTCCGAAGCCTGGGCGACAGCGGCGGACTTGCCTGTGGTCGCCGCGGCGGTCGAGCTCATCGCCCGGGCCGAGGTTTCCATCCGTGTTGCGGCTTCGGCCACCTGACCCAGCGCGTCGCTGGAGGCCTGCTCGAAAACCTGGATCAGGCTCTCGACTGCAGCCGAGCGCTTTTCCTTCATGCGGCGCTCTTCTTCGGTCTCCGCCTCGAGGCGGGCCCGTTCGATGGCGTTCTGGCGGAAAACATCCACCGAGCGCGCCATGTCGCCGATCTCGTCCTTGCCCGGCGTGAAGCCAAGATTGACATCGCTATTGCCCTCGGCCAGCACGCCCATGGTGCGGGCCATGGCGCTGAGGCGCGTGAGCAGCATGTTATTGACGTAGAACCAGGCAATCGCGGCAGCGACAACCAGGCCAATGGCGGCGATGGCGATCAGCAGGATGCGACCGGTGATCACGGCAGCGTCTGCCGCGGCCGTCGCATCGGTCACGCGAACCGCGACTTCCGACTTGAAGTCCTGGACACTGGCCAACAGCGTTTCCGCAGAGATGCGGGCTTCCTCGGCCACGACTTCTGCAGCGGCCACGGCGGCCAGCTCGGCCTTGCGCAATTCGAACACGCCCGACCGGCCTTCACCGAAATTGATCAGATTGTCGGCCTGGGTCTGCATGACGTCGGTCACGATCGGGCCGAGAATGGCGAAATTGACGTCGAGCTCGCCGGCGGCTTCATCGAACCAGTCGAAAACGCCATCAACCTCACCCGTGGTTGCGGAGGTATCGACCTCATTGAACTGGATCATGATCTGGTTGGCGGCGATGAGGGCCCGCAGCAGGCTTTCAATATCGGCCTCGTCACTGGAATCCAGGGCGCCCTCGACGCTGGCGGCGAGATCGGCCCGGGCCGTGCGAGCTGCGGCGGTGACATCGCGGCGGCTGTCGCGAATCTGCAGGCGGCGCTCGACCACCTCATTCATGCCCTCGACCAGCTCGTTCAGATCGGTAACAGCGGCCTGAAGGGCTGCCGTCTCGCTCGTACCGGACAGGGCCTGGAGCTCCGAGAGGCTCTGGGTCAGGGAGTCGCGATAATCCGTGACGCGGTTGTAGTTTTCGAGGCGGGCCTCAACCGTGGTCGATCCGGCAAACTGGCCGAGCGCACCGGTCAGGCCGACACTGTCCTCGGACAGGCGATCCACCGCCTGGGTTTCAGGTATCGCGCGATTGGTGATCTGCTCGACGGCATGGTTGGCCGAGTTGAAGCCGGTCACGCCGACAATCGCAGCAATCAGGGTCATCAAAGACGTCAGCGCGAAAGCGGCGAGGAGCCGGACCCGTATACTGGTCGTCTTGTCGAAGAATTTGGCGAACACAGAATTCATTGCAAGGCCCCTAGGGTTAATGCCCCGATTCAAAAAGATACGGCGACGCTAACGCGCCGCCGTAAATGAATTCTTATGATGGTAAACGCTTTTCAGTTCTTTCGCTGATTAGCGTTTGGCCTTGGGGCTTTAGCCGCCCAGGCTGAAGTCGAAACGCTGCTGAACACCTGCGGTTGCCGCCGCAGCCGGGGCATATTCCCAGCCTTCAATGGCCCGCAGGACGGCGCGATCGAACACGCCTTCCGGCTCTGATTCGACAACCGAGGCCTCGGCAACCGAGCCGTCTTCCGACACGGTATACTCGACCACAGCATACCCTTCGATGCCGCGACGCTCAGCGCCTCGCGGATATTCCGGAGCTTCCACAGCGGTACGCTCGCGGTCCTGAGCCAGTGCCGGAGCCGCAGTGAAAGCCAGAGCCGACATCGCGGCTGCCAGAATCATGGTTCCCGTCTTTTTCATGACTTACCCTTCATCCATTTTAAAATGGCGCGTCCGGGATTTTCCCCGTGTTCGAACGCCGTGTTGAATTCATGCGGGTCGTTTGCTGCCCGACGAGATGGAGAATGCATGAGAGCGGTTGCCAAACGTTTAAACCGACGTGGAAAAGGCGGCTTTTGGATCGATTTTTTATGTGATAAAATTCAAAGACTTACAGCCGCAATCGCGCCCGGAAGCCCCGATTGTGCCAAAATATGACAGGTTTCGATCTGATCTATGCTTAATAAAGCCCTAACGGGAATACACAAATCTTATGCATAGAGCCGGTTTATTGAGAAAGGCAGATTGATCCAGAGATGAGCACGCCGGAACGCCGCCTGAACCCGACCAGTCTTCTGGAGTTTTGCGCCACTGTTCTCAGTGCGGGCGGGGCCAGCAAGGACGACGCAGCCTGTGTTGCCGCCCATCTGGTTGATGCCAATCTCAAGGGCCATGACAGCCATGGTGCCGGCCTCCTGCCCGCCTATCTCCGACACATGGAGCGCGGCCAGGTCAATCTGGAGGCCTCGGACCAGGTACTGGCCGATACCAGCGTCATCCTGCGCATTGATGCCGATGGCGGCTGGGGTGCTCCGGCGGGTCAGCGCCTGGTCGAGAGGGCCAGCGCCAAGGCGCGCGAGCACGGGCTGGCCGCGGCCACGCTTGGGCATGTCCATCATCTCGGTCGCCTTGGGGCCTATGCCGAACAGGCGGCCGCGGCCGGCCTGGTCTCGATCCACTTCGTCAATGTCACCGACCATGCCCCCCTGGTCGCCCCCTATCGCGGTACGGATGCGCGCTTCGGGACCAATCCGGTCTGTATAGGCTATCCGGCCACGGCGACCCGGCCGGCCTTCCTTCTTGACATGGCCACCAGCCAGATCGCCCTGGGCAAGGTGCGCATCGCTGCCAATCGCGGCGTGGCCCTTCCGAGCGGCTCTCTGATCGACGCCCGGGGCATGCCCACGACCGACCCCAGCGGCATGGCCGGGTTTGAACTGGAAGGCGCCCTCACCCCGCTGGGCAAGCACAAGGGTTATGGACTCGCCTTCGCCTGTGAACTCCTGGCCGGCGTCCTGGGCGGGGGTGGCACAATCCAGCCGGGCACCCCACGCAGGGGCGGGATCAGCAACGGCCTGTTCTCGATCTTCATTGATCCGGCGGCCTTTGGCGAACCGGACTGGATGCAGGCCGAGACCGATGCCATGGCCCGCTATGCCCTCGCCTCCCCGCCCATGGACTGGGACAGCCCCGTCCTCTACCCCGGCGACCCGGAACGTGCGATTGCCGGCAAGCGCGCCAAGGAAGGCATCCCGATGGATGAAGTCACGATCGGGCAGCTGAATACGGTGGCGGAAGCGCTGGGTGTGGCAGAACGGCTCTAGCGCCTACTCCAACGCCGCCCCGACAAGGCCGAACGCCGCCATCACATCCTCCCCAATTCGCATCGGGCGGCGGGTGTCGCGGCTGATGCGGCACCATTCCGTGGTGGCGCGGGCAGAGAAACGTTTGGCGCCGGGCTTGCGAATATCCACATGACGGTCAAAGCGCGGGCCATGGGGCCGGCCGAGCCAGGTGCGGATCTCGGCGATTTCACCGGGCAGGATGGGATCGCGGTACTCAATCGTGTGTTTCAGCGCCACCCAGACTTCACCGCCAACCATGTCGTCCGGGGCGACCGCATGCCAGTGCGTGATGGCGATATCCTGGACCCAGCGCAGATAGACGACATTATTGACGTGACCGAGCTCGTCGATATCCGCCGGGCCCGGTTCGATCCGGCGCAGGAAGGCGGTCTCGAAAGAGACGCAGCGCATGCCCTCGCCCGCGACCGCCTGGTCAGCCCCGATGATGCCGGAAAGGAAACTGCCGCTGTCGTCCATGATGATCCCGCCTG
>NZ_CAJQOO010000012.1 GCF_905480005.1 uncultured Maricaulis sp. | reverse complement strand
CGTGGGATGACGGTGGGAGGGGCGCTTGCTGGTTCGATATCCGGCATTTTCACAATCCGCTTAACGACGACGAAACCGCCCGCTCACTCCGGTGTTTCAAATTCGAGCCAAATTCGTCATAAGGGCGGTCAGGCAGGGCGGTGCCACCAGCGCGTCCTTGATCCAGATAAACAGTGACCAAGCCCGACGGGGCCTGACGGCGGGGACAAACCCGCCGCTATCCCCCCTATCGTCCCGAAGAACCCGTGACCGCCCAGGCGGTTGCGGGTTTTTTCGTGGCGGATATCCGACCGGTGACGGGCCGCGGCTAATATTCGGCATGCCCGGAATTCCCCAGACAAAGCCGAAAGACGACGTCGACTGGTACCCCTATCTGCTGCTTTCACGCCGCGGAGCGACGGGGCCGCAGCTGGCGACGCTCTCTGGCATGGCCAGTAGTACCGTGAACCGCCATTTGCGCCGGCTGCGGACTTATGACGAGAAAACCCTCGCCGATATCCGCGAGCGGGCGCGGCAGCGTCGCAGGGACGATGTGGAGGTGGAGTTCCTGATCGGCGACCCCGCCAAGGCGATCCGCCTCGCCAATGCCTGTGCGGCGCTCCTCAAGCAGGACCAGGCTCAGGCGGAGGCTGACCAAGCTCGTGAAGACTTGACAGAGAAGGAGGCAGGTGATGATGACGCCCAAAAGGCTCGCGACGATGCTTTCCTTCGTCGACACATTCTGGACCATGACAGCGCGGGAGCGCTTGCAGGCCTG
This sequence comes from uncultured Maricaulis sp., assembly GCF_905480005.1. Classification (GTDB taxonomy): domain Bacteria; phylum Pseudomonadota; class Alphaproteobacteria; order Caulobacterales; family Maricaulaceae; genus Maricaulis. The sequence continues at coordinate 3,997 of NZ_CAJQOO010000012.1, read as the reverse complement.
GAAGGGGAAGGCGGATCGCCGGACCCGGGCCGCCATCCAGGCCGACTTCCGCTACCACGCGACGGGCCCGCAACGCCCGCCACCGGGTGAGTGGCTGACCTGGCTCTTTCTGGGCGGACGCGGGGCGGGCAAGACCCGCGCCGGGGCTGAATGGGTGCGCCACCGCGCGCTGCGCAGTGTCAGCCGCATCGCCCTGGTGGGGCCGACCTTCAATGATGTCCGCGAGGTGATGATTGAAGGCCCGTCCGGGCTCAGGAATCTGGGCAGTCCCGATGAGCAGCCACGTTATGAGGCCAGCCGCAAACGCCTGGTCTTTCCCTCGGGCAGCCAGGCCTATGCCTTTTCCGCCGAGGATGCGGACGGGCTGCGCGGGCCGCAGTTTGATTTTGCCTGGGGCGATGAATTTGCAGCGTGGTCGGACCCGCAAAGGGTGCTCGACACGCTGCGCATGGGCGTCCGGCTGGGCGGTGTCCCGCAAATCCTGCTGACCACCACGCCGCGCCCCATCCCGGCGCTCAAGGCGCTGGTGCGGGCGGCGGGGGAGGGCGGTTCGGTCCGTCTGACGCATCAACCGACCGCCGCCAATGAAGCCAATCTCGCCCCCGGTTTCGTGGCCGCGCTGAATGCGGCCTATGGCGGGTCCATGCTGGGTCGCCAGGAAGTCGAAGGCCTTCTGATCGATGATCCCGACGGCGCCCTGTGGACGCGGGCCCAGATCGAGGCCGCCCGCCTGGAGGCCGGCCTGCCCGACCTTGACCGGATCGTGGTCGCCCTCGACCCGCCGGCCAGTGGCGGTCCGCGGTCCGATGAATGCGGGATCGTGGTCGCCGGCGCTCATGGCGAGGGCCCGGCGCGGTCGGCCATCGTGCTGGCCGATCTCTCCTTCGGTCCGGCCCTGCCGGCGGACTGGGCCGGACGGGCCGCATCGGCCTTTGAGGATTATGGCGCTGACGCCCTGGTGGCCGAGGCCAATCAGGGCGGGGAAATGGTTCGCGCCGTGCTGCAGGCTGCAGCGCCGGGCCTGCCCGTCCGCCTGGTTCATGCCTCACGCGGCAAGCGGGCAAGGGCCGAACCCGTCGCCGCGCTCTATGCCGCCGGCCGGGTCCGCCATGCGCGGGCCTTTCCCGGCCTGGAAGACCAGATGTGCGCCTTCGGCGCGCCCGAGGCCGCCAGGACCAGTCCCGACCGGGTCGATGCCCTGGTCTGGGCGATCAGCGAACTCCTGCTCGGCCGCACCGGCGCGCCGCGCCTGCGGCGGCTCTGACCGACCGTCTCACCTGACCCGAAAACCCAAAGGAGCCCCCCATGCCCCACTGGCTTGATCGCTTGTTTGGCCGGGAGGAGAAATCCGCCCTGTCGAGCCGTCTCATTGCCTTGACGGCCAGCGCGCAGACCGGCTGGTCGCCGCGCGCCCTGCCGGCGATGATGCAGGCGGGTTATGCCCGCAATGCCATTGTCCATCGCTGTGTCCGACTGACCGCGGAAGCGGCGGCCTCGGTGCCGCTGACGGCGACGGACGGGGTCATCACGCGGCTCCTGGACATGCCCAATCCGGACCAGTCCGGGCCCGAATTGTGGGAAAGCCTCTATGGTTATCTACAGCTGGCGGGAAATGCCTATCTCGAGCTTGCCAGCCTGGCCGATGAGCCGCGCACGCTCCACCTTCTGCGCCCGGACCGCATGCGCGTGCTGGCTGGTCCGACCGGTTGGCCGGAGGGTTGGGAATATGCGGCGGCGGGCCGCAAACGCCGCTTCCAGCGCGATCGCGTGTCCGGTCGCAGCCCGGTTTTCCACATCCGTCTCTTTCATCCCGGCGATGATCATTACGGGCTGTCCCCGCTGGAAGCGGTGGGGCGCTCGCTGGACCTGCACACGGCCGGCTCTGACTGGGCCCGGGCTCTCCTCGACAATGCCGCACGCCCGTCCGGCGCGCTGGTCTTCAAGGGCGAGAATGGCCAGCTTTCGCCGGACCAGTTCGAACGGCTGAAGGCCGAGCTGGAAGCCAGCCATACCGGCCCGAGCAATGCCGGGCGGCCCTTGCTGCTGGAAGGCGGGCTGGACTGGACGCCAATGGCGATGAGCCCGGCGGAAATGGATTTCACCACCGCCCGCCGCGAAGCCGCGCGCGAGATGGCGCTGGGGCTGGGCGTGCCGCCGCTTCTGCTCGGTCTGCCCGGCGATAACACCTACGCCAATTACGCCGAGGCCAATGCCGCCTTCCTGCGTCAGACCGTGCGGCCCCTGGTGATGAAAATGGCGCGGGCGTTGAGTGTCTGGCTGCGGCCCTGGTCAAGGCCCGACCTCGAGATCAAGGCGGACTTCGCCGCGCTCGCGGAGAGCGGGGAGGCCGGTCATGCGTGAGATCGATAACTGGACCATGCAGAAGCAGGTCACGCTCGGCCTGATCTTCGCCATCCTGCTGCAGACCTCCGGTGCCCTGATCTGGTCCGGCCGTGTCGGCGAACGCCTCAACCAGCTCGAACAGATCAGCGACCGCCAAAGCCCGCTCGCCGAACGCCTCGCCGGCCTGGAAGCCGAAATGCGCCTGGCGCGGGAAAGCCTGGTGCGGATCGAGCGGCGGATGGAGGAGTGAGGGGGCGCCTTCACTCAAACCTTGTCATCCCCGCAGGATGTCCGGCGAAGGCCGGACGCAGGGCGGGGACCTACCAGGTTGCAACCACATAGGTCCCTGACCTTCGCCCCGCCTTCGCGGGGCGTCCGTCAGGGATGACACGTGATCCATGGCTGATTGCGCGCCGGCGGCGCTTAGATTTCAAACACAAACCCAACACCACAAACCACCGTCATCCCCCGGCTTGTCCGGGGGACCTCAACCATCCCGCCAGCCGGTTAGCCGGGGTCCCCCGGACCGGCGCTGTGCGCCGGCCGTGGGATGACGGTGGGTGAGTGACTTCAACCTCCCCCCAACAAGGACACCCCCTCATGACCGACACCCTCGTCATCGAGGGTCATGCGAGCCTGTTCGGGCTGGCTGACCTTGGCGGCGATGTGGTGGCGCGTGGCGCCTTTGCCGCCTCGCTCGCCACGCGCCGCACCATCCCGATGCTCTTCCAGCACGACCCGTCCGAGCCGATCGGCGTGTGGACCTCGATCACCGAGGACGCGCGCGGCCTGCATGTGCGCGGTGAGATCCTGACGACCGGCCCGCGTGGCCGCGCCGCCTCGACCCTGGTCCGGCGCGGCGCGGTGGACGGGCTCTCCATCGGCTTTCGCACCCGCGCTTCGCGGCCCCGCGAGGCGCGCGGGCGGGTGCTGACCGCGCTCGATCTCTGGGAAGTCTCCATCGTGACCTTCCCCATGCTGCCCCAGGCGCGGCTGCGTCTTGTCGCTCCGCAGCCGTCCCGCGTGGCGGCCTGAGCCCGCCAATCCCCAATCCCTTCACCCAAGCAGGAGTTCCCATGAACAAGGAAACCAAGATGACGGACAGCACCGCCGAGAGCCGGGCCGTGATGGGCGAGCTGCTCGCCGCCTTCGAACACTTCAAACAGGCCAATGACCAGCGCCTCGCCGAGATCGAGACCCGGGCCGCCGCCGACGTCTTGCTGGAAGACAAGGTCGCCCGCATCGACCAGGCGCTGGACGTCCAGAAGTCCGCGCTCGACCGGCTGGTTCACGAGGCCGCCCGCCCGGGCCTGGCGCCGGGCAGTGAACCCTCGGCCGCAGCGCGCGGCTTTTCCGCCTATCTGCGCCGCGGCGAGATTGGCGAGGGCAAGTCGCTCAATGCCGGTATGCCGGGCGAGGGCGGGCATGTCGTCCCGGTCGAGACCGAGGCGCGCATTGACCGCCTGCTGGCCGAAGCCAGTCCGATCCGCGCCATTGCCAGCGTCCGCCAGACCGCATCCGGTGTCTTCCGCAAACCGGTCTCGCGGGGCGGCGCGGCGACCGGCTGGGTGTCGGAAAGCGCGGCCCGTCCGGAGACCGATGCGCCGGGTCTGGAACTGATCGAGTTTCCCGCCGCCGAGCTCTACGCCATGCC
>NZ_CAJQOO010000011.1 GCF_905480005.1 uncultured Maricaulis sp. | reverse complement strand
TCGCACGGCCGAGACCGTGACCCAGTTAACAACCCGGATCGAGGCCGGCTCGGCCTTCGAAGCCATGCTGGTCCAGCCGCCCGAAGAGGTTGATCCGACCGACTTCTATATCGCCATGGTCAACGCCATAGGCACGCCAGTTCCCGCCGGCCGGTCAGCCACTTATGCCGAGTTGCTCGCCTCCGGTGAAATGCGCCTGATCCGGTCGGAAGCCCTGCGCTCGGCGCTGGTCGAATTTGACGAGCAGGTGCGACGCCAGGAACTGGCCTATGCCTCGCTGGCCCGCCTGATCACTGACAATGCCGGCATTCTGCTCGAAGCCAGCACCTGGACGGTCGCCGAGATCGACACGCTGCCGCCCCATCTCGCGGCCGCACCCGCAGACCTGCGCCGCTCACCCGACCTGCTTGTCGCCGCCCGCCTGACCATCCGCGCCAATCTCGCCAATCGCGTCTGGCATGAAGGTACGCTGGCGCGCGCACGGGATGTACTCGCCGCCCTGCCGGAAAGCGCTCGCGAGGCGAGCGCGCCATGATCCTCGCCCGTATCGCCCGCGCCCTGAAGGACCAGAACTGGCTGGCCGTTGGACATTCGTTGTCCGCTCGGGCGCAGCCCGATGATGCTGGATGAGGCGCCGCTTTCGCCGCAAGGTTGAACGGTCCGCGCCACTTCCCGTGCGCCATGCCTGGATGACGACCTGGATCATCATGCTGGCGGCCTTCTTCTGGTATTTGCTCCATCTGTTTTCGACCATCTCCTTTAGTTGTCGCGAGATCCATGACTGGTGGTTCGAACGCGAGATGATCGGCATGGCGACGCTGCAATGGACCAGCCTTTATGCGGTTACCCTGGCGTTGTGGTTCTGCGTCCTCATTGTCCGCCCCAAACGCGAACGCATCCCCTTATGGATCCGCTTTTTCCAGGGCAAGATGATCTTCTGGATGGTGGTAATCAGCGTCTTCCAGTGGGGCATGTTCCGCCCGCAATCCGACGAGTCCCGTGTCTATGACTGGTTCCAGGAAGAGGTCACGGGCTGGCCGGTGATGAATTGGTATTTCGGGGTCGAAGTGGCGGTCTCTGAGGAAATCCAGGATTCGATCTACGGCATGGAAATTGACTACGATGACCCGTTGTTCGACGAGGCCGAGGCCCTGCAGGCCGAATATGACCGAACTTTCCGGGCCATCATGATCCCCCGCTGGATGGGGATGTATGGCGGCGAGCTGGAATGCGAGGCGACGGCCCGGGTCGACAAGACCTGGGAGCGGGCCTTCACCGTCTATTACAAGCGCTGGCGCGAGGACCAACCGGTCGAAGTACCCACATGGTCAGTCTGGGACATGCCCATCGAGATTGACCCGGGGCCCGATCCGGAGCCCGGCCCGGTCCGCGCTACTCCCTGAATACACCCGCCTAGATCAGCCCGACCCGCTGCGGGCCATCACCCGGTTCGATCAGCCAGTCCTCGTCGATGCGGACATTGCCGACCGCCTTGTTGGCCTCGCGGATGACCATCGCGTCGGACGGCAATCCCTTGAGCAGGGTTTCGACCTCCAGATTGTCGGTATCGGTCCAGGCGTCAAAGTCTTCCGGGCCGAGAATGACCGGCATGCGGGTGTGGATCGTCGCCATGGCCGCGTTCGGCTGGGTGGTCAGGATGGTGAAGCTCTCGATCGTCTCGCCCTCGATTTCGACACGGTCCCACAGACCGGCAAAGCCGAACCAGTCCTGGTCTTTCACGGTGATGAAATGGGGTTTTTTGGCGCCTTTCGGGCCAGTCCATTCGTAAAAGCCGACGGCCGGGATGATGCAGCGGCGCTTCTGGAAGGGGACGCGAAAACTGGGGGCCGAGGCGGCCGTCTCCGACTTGGCGTTGAAGGTCGAGTATTTCATCGCTTTCAGCGGCTTCTGCCAGAAATAGGGGACCAGCCCCCAGCGCGCCATGACCGCTTCGGTGCGGCCATCCTCACGGCGGATGATCGGCGCCCGCTGGGTCGGCGCGATATTCCAGCGCGGTTCCATGTTGAGCGCGCCCTGCTGGAGTTTGAACGTCTCCTGCAGGATCCACCACTCAAGCTTTCCAAGGGCATAGCGTCCACACATGGCGGGGAGTCTAGCGCGTTTGGCCGGCCCTGCGAAAGCACCCGGATTCGCTGCTTGACTCTTTTTCCTCAGATGAGAACATAAGTAGAACATCAAGCGAGAGCCAAACCTGATGACTGTGCCGTCACGTCCTGACCGGCGGCAGCAGCTTGCCGAGCTGCGCCGTCAGATACGGGCCCTGGATATGAGCGAAAGCGGATCGCCTGAAACGTCGGGCAAACCGCCAATCGGACGGTCGGGAGAGACTGTGCGTGCGGGCGCCGGGCCTGCGGCCAATTCCGGTGCGGTGACGGACCCCGGTGTGGTGGCGAACCCCTGTGCGGTGACGGACCCCGGTGCGGTGACGGACCCCGGTGCGGTGGCAAACCACGGTGCGGTGGCAAACCCCGGGCCGGCCCGCTGCGGCGATGCGGCGCGCTGTGGTGATGATCCGCTCGAGCTGGCGCCGGGCCTGCACGAGATCTGTCCGGCCGGCTATCTCGACACGCCCGCCGCCCTGGCTTTCCAGGCGGGTCTCATGGCGACCCATCTGGGCGGTGCAGGGCAAGGCCATGGCGGGCGCGAGCAATTGGCGCAACGCCCGGTGCTCTGGGTCCGGCGCTCCATGGGCACCGGGCAGGATTTCGGTCGCCCCTACCCGCCGGCACTGGCGCAATGGGGGCTCGATCCGGCCCGGCTCATCCTGGTCGAGACGGGCAGCGAGACGGATACGCTGTGGACGCTGGAAGAGGGTTTGAAGACCGGCGCCGTGGTGATCGGCGAGACCGGGCCCTCGGCCCGCTATGACCTGACCGCCACGCGCCGGCTCGACCAGGCGGCGCGGCGGGCCGGAGCCCTGGCTCTGGTCCTGCGACCGCATGAGGGCCTTGCGCCCAGCGCCGCGCTCAGTCGCTGGCGTATCGCCGCCCGCCCGTCCCCGGCACGGGCCTGGATCGGCGCACGAGGGCTGCCGGGATTGGGAGAACCGCGGTTTCACGCCGCACTGGAACGGGTCAGGGGCGGCCCGCCACAGGAATACGAGATCGAGTGGAAACATGCGTCGTTTCATGTCCTTGAGCCTGCCCCGCTGGCCGACCGACCGGCATCGCCCGAGCGCAATGCCGAGCCCTATACCCGACCCGCCAGCCCGGCTCCGGCCGGTTTCGGCCCGGCCCTGGCCGGCCAACTCATCCGCCTCACCGGATAAGCCGGCCTCACCGGGGCCGTCAGGCAAGCTGGACAACACCGGGACGCCGACCCGGCAGTCCCCCTTCGCCCTTGTCCACTCCACGACGGGCGGCGAACGCCTCTATGCGCTCGATACCGACGCGGTCCGATGCGGCCTTCAGCCCGGCCAGGCGGTTTCCGATGCCAAGGCGCTCGAGCCGACCCTGCAACTGCGCCCGGCCGATCCGGCTGGCGATATCCGCCGCCTGGCCGCGCTGGCGCGAGGCTGTGGTCGCTGGTCGCCCTGGACCGCCCCCGATCCCGGCCAGCCCGGCGAGGACGGCATCCTGCTGGAAATCACCGGTTGCGCCCATTTATTCGGTGGCGAGGCGGCCTTGCTCACCGAAGCCCTGACCGCCCTGCGCCGCCAGGGCCACAAGGCCCATGGCGCCATCGCGCCGACGATCGGCCTGGCCTGGGGTCTGGCCCGTCACACCGCCCCCGACGCACCGGATGGCCAGGTCGTGGTCAAGGACATCGCTGCCCTCAACCCGCTGCCGGTCACCGCCCTGCGCATTGGCGAGACCGCCGCCACCCTGCGCCGTTTCGGGCTCAAACGGGTCGGCGATATCGCCAGCCTGCCGCGCGCCAGCCTGGTTCGCCGCTTCGGCCGCGCGCTGGTCGACCGGCTCGACCAGGCGACCGGCCGGGCCCGCGAAATCCTCAATCCGCTACAGCCGGTGACGCCCTTTCGCGCCCGCACCCGCTATGTCGATGCCCTCCTCCTGCTGGACGGGTTGAAACAGGGGGTGAAGGACACGGCCGAGGGTTTGTGCGAGGCGCTGGAAGCCGCCGGGCGCGGCGTCACCCGGCTCGACCTCCACCTCTTCCGCGTCGACGGCAAGACCCATCTCCTCACCCTGGGCACCGCCGCTCCGGCCCGCGAGGCCGGTCATCTCGCCCGCCTGTTCAACGAGAAGCTCGACCGGGCCGAGATCGATATCGGTTTCGGGATCGAAATGATCGAGCTGACTGCCCGCGCCACCCAGCGTCTGGGCGAACGCCAGGACGGGCTGGTCGATGATGGCCGGATCGACGAGACCGATCTGGCCCGCCTGACCGATCGCCTGGTCGTGCGCCTGGGTGAGGACAAGGTCCAGCGCGCCGCCCGCCGGGCCAGCCATCAGCCTGATCGCGCCGCCCTCTGGCGCCCGGCGCTGGCATCCCCGCCCGTCCCTTCTGCCTCACGCCGCTCCGCCATGCTGGCTGTCGCCGAGCCCGCACCGCAATCCACGCTCCTGCCACCGCCACAACGCCCCCTGCTCATCCTGGCCCGACCGGAACCGGCCGAAGCGGTCGCTGAAATCCCCGACGGCCCGCCGCGCAGCTTCATCTGGCGCCGGGTCCGTCATCAGGTCGACCGTGCTGAAGGCCCGGAACGCCTCGCCCCGGACTGGTGGCGGGAGGGTGTCTGGCAGACCGAACGCCCGGCCCGCACCCGCGATTATTTCCGCGTCGAAACCCGCGAAGGCCGCCGCTTCTGGCTCTATCGCGACGGCCTCTACGGCCTCGAAACCACCCGCCCCCAATGGTTCGTCCATGGCGCGTCATGACCCGCCCCTGCAAGGCGGGGGAGGTGTCGAGCGCAGCGAGACGGAGGGAAAAGAAAGGAGTCAGACATGCGAGAAGACCGCGAACGCGCCACCCGGCAAGCCCGCCACCTGCGCCGGAACATGACGATGAGCGAAGTCCGCCTCTGGCAGGGCCTGCGCGGACGCCGCCTCGACGGGTTCCGCTTTCGGCGCCAGCATCCGCTGGGACGCTATATCGTCGACTTTGCCTGCCTGTCGGCGCGGCTGGTTGTGGAGGTTGATGGCCCGCCCCATCTCAGCCCCGGGCAGGTCCTGTATGATGCGGCGCGGACGGACTGGCTGACCGACCAGGGCTGGACGCTTGTCCGCGTGTCCAATGAGGCCGTGTTTCAGGACTTTGACCGGGTTGTGGCTGATATTCGCCGCGCGCTGGCCGACACACCTCCATCGACCCGCCGCAAGGTGCCGGACCCAATCCCCCGCCTTGCGGAGGACGCGTAATGAGCCGTGAGTTTGCGGAATTGCTCACGGCCAGCAATTTCACCTTCCTCACCGGCGCCTCGCATCCTGACGAGATGGTGGCCCAGGCCCGGGCGCTGGGTCTGGCCGCCATCGGACTGGCTGATCGCAACAGTTTTGCCGGCATGGTCCGCGCTCACCTGGCCGCCAAGGATGCCGGTATCGCGCTGCTTCCCGGCACCCGTCTTGTCACCCGCTGCGGACTGGAAATCGCCGCCTATCCAACGGATCTGGCCGCCTGGGCCCGGCTGACCCGCCTGCTCACCGACGCCAATTTCGCGGCCAGCAAGGGCGATTGCGAATTGCACGCCGAGGCGGTCGCGAACGCCTCGACGGGCCAGCTTCTGCTGCTGATCCCGCCGCGCGAGCCGAGCCAGGATTGGCAGGACAGGGTCACGACCTTCCTGCCCGGGCTGAAAGGCGAGACCCATCTGGTCCTGACGCGCTGGTTTGATGGCCGCGACGGCGAACGCCTGCACCGGCTCAGCATGCTGGCGCAGGATTGGGGCCTGACCACGGTCGCCAGCACCGATGCCCGCTATCACGCGCCGGGCCGCAAACCCCTGGCCGATGTCGTCACCTGTATCCGCGAGCATGTCCGCATTGACGAGGCCGGCTTCCACCTCGCCGCCAATGCCGAACGCCACCTCAAACCCGCAGCCGAGATCTATCGCCTGTTTGACGGATATGAGGAGGCCGTCGCCCGCTCTGTCGCGATCGCCCGCCGCCTGACCTTCTCGCTGGACGAGCTGGTCTACAATTATCCCGATGAGGTGATCGGCAAGAATGAAACCCCGAACGAGACCCTGCGCCGTCTCGCCGCCGAAGGTCTGATGACCCGCTATCCCGGCGGCGCACCGGACAGGATCGCCGCGGCGGTCGCGCGCGAGCTGGATCTGATCGAAGGGCTCGACTACCCGTCCTATTTCCTCACCGTCCAGGACGTGATCCGCTTTGCCCGCTCCCGCGGAATCCTGTGCCAGGGGCGTGGCTCGGCGGCCAATTCGGCGGTCTGTTTCGCGATCGGCATCACCGAGGTCGATCCGGACCGGATTGATTTGCTGTTCGAACGTTTCGTCTCGGCCGAGCGCGGCGAGCCACCCGATATCGATGTCGATTTCGAGCACAATCGCCGCGAAGAGGTGATCCAGTATGTCTATGAGAAATACGGACGCCGCCGCGCCGCCATGACGGCGACGGTCAATTGCTATCGTCCGCGCGGCGCCATCCGCGAAGTCGGCAAGGTGTTCGGCCTGTCCGGCGATGTCATCTCCGCCCTGTCGAAAAGCCTGTGGGGCTGGTCGTCCGGCGAAATCCAGGAGAGCCGTATCCGCGACGAGCTGGGCCTGGATCCGGACAGCCCGGCCCTGGCCATGACGCTGCGCTATGCCCGCGAGCTGATGGGCTTTCCGCGACACCTGGCCCAGCATCCCGGCGGCTTCGTGATGACCCGGGCCCGACTCGACGAGATCGTGCCCCTGCACAATGCCGCCATGCCCGAACGCACCATGCTGGAATGGGACAAGGAGGATATCGACGCGCTCGGCCTGATGAAGGTCGATGTGCTGGGTCTGGGCATGCTGACCTGTGTCGCGCGCGCCTTCGACCTGCTGGCCACGCATCATGGCCGCCATCTGACCATGGCCAGCATCCCGGCCGAGGACCCGCGCGTCTATGACATGATCTGCAAGGCCGACACGGTTGGTGTTTTCCAGATCGAGAGCCGCGCCCAGATGACCATGCTGCCCCGGCTCAAACCGCGCAATTTCTATGATCTGGTGATCGAGGTCGCGATCGTCCGGCCCGGACCGATCCAGGGCGACATGGTCCATCCCTATCTGCGCCGGCGCCGCGGCGAGGAAGTCGTGGAATATCCCTCACGCGAACTGGAGGAGGTACTGGGCAAGACGCTCGGCGTGCCGCTCTTCCAGGAACAGGCGATGCGGATCGCCATTGTGGCCGCCGGTTTCACCCCGTCGGAGGCCGATCGGCTGCGCCGCTCCATGGCCGCCTTCCGACGCTCGGGCACAATCCATGAAATGGGCCAGAAACTCATGCATGGCATGATTGCCAATGGTTATGAGCCGGACTTTGCCGAGCGCTGTTTCAAACAGCTCGAAGGCTTCGGCGAATACGGCTTTCCCGAAAGCCATGCCGCCAGCTTCGCCCTCATCGTCTATGTCTCCTGCTGGCTGAAGCATTATTATCCCGACGTCTTCCTCGCCGCCCTCTTGAACAGCCAGCCCATGGGGTTTTACGCCCCGGCCCAGCTGGTGCGCGATGCCCGTGAACATGGCGTCGATGTGCGTCCGCCGGACATCAATCATTCCGACTGGGATTCCACGCTGGAAGAGACCGATATCCCGCGCCGCGACGGCACCGGCATGCGCTTTGCCGTGCGGCTGGGCCTGCGCCAGATCAAGGGCATGAAAGAGCCCGCCGCCGCCCGCCTGGTCGCCGCGCGCCAGGCCGAGGGATGTTTCGAAAGCCTGGCCGATCTCGCCCGCCGGGCCCGGCTGGACAAGGGCTCACTCGACCGGCTGGCCAATGCCGATGCGGTCGGCTCCCTGGACATGGACCGGCGCAAGGCGAGCTGGACCGCCCTGGCCGAGGCCGGCAAGCCGCTTCCCCTTTTCCAGCATGCCGACAGCTGGGGCGCCGAACACCCCGTCGCCCTGCCCGAACTGACCGGCGGCGAACAGGTCGCGCAGGATTACGCCACCCTGCGCCTGTCCCTGAAGGCTCACCCGCTGAGCTTCTTTCGCGGCGAGCTGGCCGAGACCGGCCATGTGCCCTGCGCCGCCCTCAGTGACATGCGCGATGGCCGCTGGGTCACCCTGGCCGGGCTGGTCCTCGTGCGCCAACGCCCCGGCTCGGCCTCGGGTGTGATCTTCGCCACGCTGGAGGACGAGACCGGCATCGCCAATATCATCGTCTGGCCAAGCTGTTTCGAGCGGCACCGCCGCATTGTCATGTCATCGAAACTGCTCGGCGTGACCGGCCGGGTCCAAAAGGAGGGCCGCGTCATTCATGTCGTCGCCAACCGCCTCACTGACCAGTCCTGGCGCCTCGCCGCGCTCGCTGACGGGGCTGATTTCGCTGAAGCCGTCGCCCATGCCGACGAAATCGCCCGCCCCAATGCCGACCCCCGAACCGTTGCCCTCTACCGCCGCGTCATGCAGGGCGAACGGCTGGAAGACATCTTGCCCAGGAGCCGGGATTTTCATTGAGGGGGGAGACCGGAGACAATCAGCGTCCCGCGCGGTTCATTCCGGGCGCAACCGCGCGCAATCATCCATTGATCCCTTGTCAGCCAGCAAGCCGCATCCGATTTTCCAGCTCAAGGGTGAAACCGCGCAGCGGCCGCTTTGCGGCCCTTGACCTGGAAAACCGGATACGGCGACATCTCGGCAAGTGATGAATGGCGGGGTGAGCGCCCGGCGAGCGCCTTCAACCAAGATCGAAACCCTCCTTATGCCGCAGAAATCGAGCACCCGTCCTGATCAGGTGATCCATGAACTCGTAACGGTCACCTCATAGGCGCCGACATCATCACGACGAATATAGAATTCTCCACCCGTCCATCCGGCGCTCCAGACAACATAAACCTGACTGCGGTCGCTGTTCGGCAGAATCGCCGAAAAGCCCAATGGATAGGTGATGCCATAATCGGGACTCATCCGGGCTTCAGCGTCGCCATCCAGCACAATCAGACGCTGATCACTGATCACCCCTGCAAACAGATCCGGATCACCCTTCAAGATCAATGTGGACCGGCTCGAAGGTGGCACCGAACGCCCCGCCAGAGCATTCCCGATGATCTGCTCAAGCCCGGCGCCCGGTTCATGAACCGGAACCCGGATGGCGGCCGCATCGTGGCCAAGGACTTCGCTGATCATGAGGCGGATCAGCTCGGCCTCGTGCACACGCGCCGGATCAAAGGGCGTGAGCGGCAATCCGTCGATACCATCATCAAGCCCGTCGCCATCAGTGTCGGGGTTCGTCATGTCCAGCCCGATCCGATGCTCAAAAACATCCGTTAGCCCGTCCTCATCCTGGTCCCGGGTCAGAACAGCGAGCCGCGCCGTGATGAAAAGACCGTCCTCCTCCCGTTTCAGCGCCAGGCCGATCGGCGGGAAGGTGATGCTGGCCGGGTCCAGTTGACGAACCACGACGGCCAGCTGAAGGCGGTCATCGACGATCATGGGCAGACTCGACCCAGGCAGGATGACGTAGGGGAACATCGGTTGCAGACCGAGATAGACCGGCTGCTGCCAATCGGTGCCACCCGGTTCACTCTGGACGTACCAATACCCGCCAGCTGAGACCTCACCCGTCGGGTCGAGTTCAGTGGAGGTGTAGATCAGGTCCCAGACCTCACCACGCGGTTCCAGCCGGGCAACCTGCCATTCACTAACCGGCAAGACGACCCCATCCGGGACTATTGCTGGCTCCGGGAACATGATTGCAGGTTCCGTGCTGACTCCCTCTGGCAGTGGCAATTCCTCGAAGACCGTGAGGCGAGGCGGCGGCACGACTTCCGTGTTTTCTTCGACAGTGGCCGGAGTTGGGGAGGACTCGGCAGTCGCTCGCAAAGCGAGAAAGCCGGGGATGTCCAGATCCAGTTCAACGTCCTGATTCCAGCCGCTGCCCGAGGCCGCATCAGCGCGAACCAGATGTGCAGCCAAGGCGTCGGTATCTTCGGCGCCCTCCAGCAGATCGACCGCAATATCACCAAAAACAAGGGGCGCGCTCGGGATCAGCCAGAGCCAGCCCGCCGTCGCTCGGGCCATACCGCGTTCGTCGGGACGCATGACATCGCGCGTCGGCCCACCCAGCACAAAGAGATTATAGCGCTCATTCGGCGAGAATTGCGGAGACATGGCCTCCCGCAACATGGCCCCAAGCGCCGCATCAGCGTGACTTGCAATCCGGGTCCGCCGGTTCCCGTAGCGCTGCGTTGACGCGTAGGCCTCGGCAATCGCCGCATCTTCTTCGCTAAAAACGGCGATATCATCCGCTTGCTCAAGCAAGTCAGCCGCCACATCCAGTCGCGCCTGATCGATCGCCGATGCTGCGAGCCAGACCATCAACTCATAGGTTTGCTGGCGTGACCTTTGCGATTCGGCTGCCCCTGATGGCGAATGGCTGGTCAGGGACCAGAGTTGCCGCTGCTCATCTGAACTCAAGGCGACAAACATGCCGAAGGCACGTTCATGCTGCCCGACACGGATCGCGCTACGCATGACAAGCGCCTTCAACACCAGACGTTCAGCGCGCCCGACAGCCCGCCCCGGCGCATGCTCCAACAACCAGGTCAGATAGGCAAATTGATCAACCTCACTGACATCGCCGGGCGGCCGCGTGAAAACAGACTGCAGGAATTCAAGATCAAGTGCGCCCTCATCCAGCGCGACCAGAATGCGAAAATCCTGAGTGTAGCTGTATTCGTCCCGAAGGAATTCCAGCGTCGAACCCGCTGACACCCAACTCGCGCTCATTCGCACCCAATTGAGCTTGAATGAGTGCTGTCGTCCAAAGGACGCAAAGAGCAAAGGCGCTTCTGACAGTACCGGAACCTGCTCCCAGAGCGCTGGCAAGACGCTATCCGCAGGCCAAGCGCAACCGAAATAGATATTGCCACAATCTCCCCGAAAACGACGTGTTTCGATCAGAAGCTCGACCGCCAATCCAGCCGCCTCGACAGAGATGTCGAGCTGGTCCGCAAATCGCCGGATGATCGCAGCTTCGCCCCCGCCACGCATGATGGCTTCCTGGAAGTAGAAGGCGAGATCAGTCGGCCCGTCTGCAACACGCGTCTCGTACGCATCCTCATTCTCCCGGCAGATTTGAGCCTCTTCCAGCGTCAGGTCGTCGGCATACAATCGGCATTCATAAAGCGCGCTCCCGGACCCGTTTGAGTCGCGCCAATACTCATCAAACCGTTCGGACCCTGACACCGATTGCGCCCAACCACTGCCCGCCGCGAAAACGGCTGTCGCTGCCGCAAGTAGAAACAAACGCATGAACACCCCCTCCAACTCCCGGCAGCAAGGATAAGCTGTCGATCCGGTCGAGAATACGGCGCAATTGAGATGAAGTCCGGGTCGAACCCCCTCACCCCCGCTTCGGCCACCACGGCACAAAGCCCGATGTCCGCGCGACATAATCCGCATAGCCGGGCCGGCTTTCGTGCAGGCCTTCTTCCAGCATTTTGGCGCCGGTCCAGCGGGTCAGGGTGAAGGTGAGGAAGAGCGGGCCGATGATTGTCCACCAGCCATCGCCATCGGCGACGGCGATCAGCCACAGCCCCCAGAACAGGACGGCATTGCCGAAATAGTTCGGATGGCGGGTATAGCGCCACAGACCCTTGTCCATGACCTGGCCCTTGGTGTCCGGATCGGCCTTGAAGGCGGCGAGCTGACGATCACCGATCACTTCGAAAGCAAGACCGACCACGAAGAGAACAATCCCGGCGATCGCGGCGGGCGCGGCATAGCTGGCGCCCTCCATGACCGCATGCTGGACCGGCAGGGCCGTCACCCAGAGAAGAACGCCCTGCAAGAGGAAGACCGCGACCAGCATGAAGATCGCTTCCTTGCCCGGCGGTGAGCGCTCCAGCAGTTTTTGATAGCGCTTGTCCGGCCCCTCATGCTGCCAGCGTGTGAAGAGATGATTGCCCAGGCGCAGGGACCAGATCGCCACCAGGACGACATACCAGGTCGAGCCGTCCGCACCGGCGAAGAGCAGCGAAGACAGCGCCAGCACGAGAAAGCCGAGCGGCCAGATCGCGTCGATATAGGACGGGTCCTTGCGGGGCACGCTGAACGGCCATGTCAGGACCATGACGCCAAGGATGACAGCGAGATTAAGGAGATAAGGGATCATGCCATGAACCTAGGGTGCGCGTATCCGTTCGACCAGCTCTCTCACCTCGGGGGGCGGCGCCGGCGTCAGCAGGGAGACCGTCACCGAGACGGCAAAACTGATGACCATGCCGATCGTGCCAAAGCCTTCCGGCGAGACACCGAGTATCCAGTGCTCCGCATTGTTCGGGACCCAGCCGAAAATCTTGTAGGTGAGAATATAGGCGCCGGTGACCCCCAGCCCCGTCACCATGCCGGCAATCGCGCCTTCCTTGCTCATGCGCTGCCAGAAAATGCCCAGCAGGATAGCGGGGAAGAAGCTGGCGGCCGCCAGTCCGAAGGCCAGCGCCACGACCGAGGCGACAAAGCCCGGCGGATAGATGCCGGCGAGGATGGCAATCAGCACCGCCCCCGTCGCCGATAACCGGGCGATCAGGAGTTCCTGCTTGTCGGTGATGGATTTGAACAGGACCTTGCGACACAAATCATGCGAAATCGAGGATGAGATCACCAGCAGGAGGCCGGCCGCGGTCGAGAGGGCTGCGGCGATCCCGCCGGAGACGACGAGGCCGATCACCCAGGCGGGCAGATTGGCAATCTCCGGATTGGCCAGCACGAAGATATCCCGATTGAGCGTGGTGACCTCATTGGCCTCGGGATCGGCACGATACTGGATACGGCCATCGCCATTGCGGTCCTCGAAGGCGAGGAGGCCGGTCGTCTCCCAGCGATGGAACCAGTCCGGTGTCTCGCTCTCGCCCTCGACCAGGGCGGTGGTCTCGGCGTCATAGACACTCTCATTCACCGTCTCGATGAAATTGGTCCGGGCGAAGACGGCAACCGCCGGCGCGGTGACGTAGAGGATGCCGATGAAGAGGAGCGCCCAGCCGGCCGATTTGCGGGCATCGGCGGCCTTGGGCACGGTGAAGAAGCGCACGATGACATGGGGAAGACCCGCGGTTCCCGCCATCAGTGCCAGGGTGATGGCAAAGACGTCGAAGGTCGATTTGGAACCGTCGGTATAGGGGGCGAATCCGAGCTCGGTCAGCATGCCATCCAGCTTCATGAGGAGCGGCATGCCATCGCTGGCATTGCCGATGAAGCCAAGCTGCGGGACCGGCGTGCCGGTCAGCTGCAGCGAGATGAAGATCGCCGGCGTCATGAAGGCGAAGATCAGCACACAATACTGGGCGACCTGGGTGTAGGTGATGCCCTTCATTCCGCCGAGCGTGGCATACATCAGGACCACCAGCCCGCCGATCACGACGCCGGCCTCGATCGGGATTTCCAGGAAGCGCGAGAAGGCGATACCGACGCCCTGCATCTGTCCGGCGATATAGGTGAAGGAGACGAAGATCGCACAGATCACCGCAACCACACGGGCCGTGTCGGAATAATAGCGGTCGCCGATGAAGTCCGGCACGGTGAATTTGCCAAACCGCCTCAGATAGGGCGCGAGCAGCAGGGCCAGAAGGACATATCCGCCGGTCCAGCCCATCAGGAAAACCGAACCGTCATAGCCGGAAAAGGCAATCAGGCCGGCCATGGACAGGAAGGAAGCGGCGCTCATCCAGTCCGCCGCCGTGGCCATGCCATTGAAGACCGGCGGCACATGGTGGCCGGCGACGTAGAATTCATCGGTCGAGCCGACCCGCGAAGCGATCGCGATACCGATATAAAGCGCGAAGGACGTGATGACGAAGAAGCCGGTCCAGAACAGGGTTGCCGTCATGACGCGTCCTCCTGGTCAGGCGCATCCGTCGCGGCGGCGGGCGTCATGTCATCACTGCCAAGCTGTTCGGCAAAGCGCGCCTCGAGCCGGTTCATGGCCCAGGCGTAGTAGAAGATCAGCACGATGAAAACGAGGATGGATCCCTGCTGGGCGAACCAGAAACCCAGCGGCGCGCCGCCCAGCGAGACCTGGTCCAGCCAGGGACGCAAAAGAATGCCGAAGCCGAAGGATACGGTAAACCAGATCGCGAGCAAAACGCCCATGAGGCCAAGATTGGCACGCCAATAGGCCTTGCGCGCGGATGACTTGTCTTGTGCCATGTGCTCCCCCAGACTGATCGCATGACTTTGATGGCGATCTGCGGCGCGAGCTTTGCAAACAAATCCTTAACACACCAGACCTGTCACGTTTCAGGTCAGGCCGGAAATGTGGAAGGATGATGATGATGAGCCAGAGCGAACGCCTCACTGACGACGAGAACGCCACCATGCGCATCCTCTGGGATCGTGGCGGCGCCTCCGTGAGCGAGCTCGCCATGGCGACCCGCCAGCCGGCCGACACCACGCTGGCTGTCCTGCACGGCCTGCGCCGCAAGGGTGCCGTCGAGCGTCAGCAGGCCGGTCGCAATATCGTCTACCGTCCCTGCCTCAATCGCGAGACCGCCCGCACCCATGCCCTCGGCCGCCTCCTGTGCGGCGAGGAGGCCGGTGGCGAGAATGGTCTCGGCGTGGTGGTTCTGCGCGAAAGCGATGTCGACCCCAAGGACTGGGCCGATCTGCAGGCCGAGATCGCTCAGCGCCGCAAGGCCTGAGCCCTAGGGCGCCTCGAGAAACTCCCGCATGTCAGCCAGCGTTCGAGCGGGCGCTTCCTCATGCACGACGTGTCCGAGATCCGGATAGGTGACCAGTCGCGCGTCCGGAATGGTGGCGGCCATCAGGGGACCGTGTGAGGGCGGCACCATGCGATCGGCTTCGCCCCACACGATCAGGGTCGGAACCGCGATACGCGCGAGATCGGCGGACGGCTCGGGCAGGGTGAACACTTCCAGTCGTTCGACCATCGCCTCGCCCACGCCTTCCCCGCGCATCAATTCATGGACGCGGCCGGACATGCCCTCGGGCATGCGGGCCGGGTCTGCGAACAGGGCCTGGGTCGCCGCATTGATCACCGGTTCCGGCGCCTGGGTCAGGAAGAAGCGAACCGGGATTGGCACGTCGACAGGCTCTTCGGTGACGCCATTGATGGAATAGCCGCCGGGTGCCAGCAGGACGAGCCGGTTGACCCGGTCCGGATGCGCAACAGCCAGGCGCCAGCTGACCAGCCCGCCGAGGGAATTGCCGACCAGGGTCGCGTCGGGAATGTCGAGCGCGTCCATCAAACCATCGACAAACTCGACCGTCTGCGAAACCGAGTAACGCGCCTGCGGGTCCGGTCCGGTCAGTCCGTGACCGGGCAGATCCATGCGCACAACCCGGTAGTCGGCCGACAGATCCGCCGCCCACGCATCCCAGCTTTCCAGGGAGTGCGAGAAACCGTGCACCAGGATCAGGACCGGTGCTGTTTCAGGGCCTTCGATACGGACCCGCGTTGGCTGACCGGCGACATCGACCAGGCGGTCCGCCTCGCTCCACCAGGGCGAGTCGATGCCGGGCCCCTCCGCCAGGTCCACACCGCCATCGGCGGGCCCTGCCGCGTCCTGGCGCATCTGGGTCAGGACGTAGACGCCCACACCCACGAGGAAGAAGACACCGAGAAGAAGAGCGATCAGGACGCGCATGGCAGACCCCGTGAGTTGAGAAAACAAGAACGGCGGCACCCGGTCTGGGCGCCGCCGTCAGGATAGTCCGGAACCGGCGAACAGGGGAGGGTCCCGTCCGCCGAACCAGGAGGCCTAGTAGCGCCAGGAGATCGTGGCCGTCACCGTGCGCGGCGGGCCGTAATAGCCAACCAGCGTACCTTCAAGGCCCAGTTCCGGTGCCAGCGTCGTATTGTTGACGAAGTCATAGCCGGAGACCCGATACTCTTCATCGGTCAGGTTGCGGCCATGCAGGCCGAACTGCCAGTGACCGTCCTCGCCTTCCCAGACCATGGATGCGTTCCACAGGGTGTAGGCACCCTGATCAAGCAGCGGGAAGGGGAATTCGAACTGGCTGGAGTCACCACGATGGCTGATCGTGTTGATGACCGACAGATCGCCACCATGCAGCGGCGTGATGTAGGTCAGCGTGGCCGAAGCCGTGGTGTCCGGCGTGTTCTGGATCACGACCTGATCAGAGACATCAACACCGAAGGCATTGATGAACTGGTCGTATTCGCCGTCCAGCAGGCCGACGGCCCAGCCGAGGGTCATGATGTCGCCCTGGGCGAACACGTCCTGACCGAGATCCAGCGAGCCTTCATATTCGATACCGCGAATGGTGGCGGCGCCGGCATTGGTGGTCACGCCGGTGAAGGTGTCGTTGATACCGTCATTATCGGTATCGATACCCACAGAACCCGGCACCTGGATGTCGGTATAGTCCATGTTGAAGACGGCCAGGCTGTGGCGATAGCCATTGCCCTGGTATTTCCAGCCGATCTCGATGCTGTCGACCGTCTCCGGATCAAAGCTCATGAACTGGAAGACTTCATCGGCCTCGATCGTGCCGTTCTGGTCAAAGTCCGGTGTGCCCGTCGTCTGGGCGCGCGGATCGAAACCACCACCCTTGAAGCCCTGGGAATAGGTCACGTAGAAATTGTTCTCGGCATTCGGCTGCCAGGCAAGCGAGGCGGTCGGCGAGAAATCATCCCAGGAATTGGTGCCGGTGAAGTCCGATGTCGTGGCGATCGGAATGCCGGCGCCACCAAAGAACTCGGAGAAACCGTTGATATAGGTCCGACGCAGAACGGTCGATGTCCGCTCGTCTTCGGTGTAACGGCCGCCGAGTGTCAGCGAGAACTCATCGGTGAGGTCATAGGTGAAGTTGGCAAAGACCGACCAGGTCTTGGTGTCGACATCGCCGAAGGTCTGGGCGTTCAGGCCCGGCAGGGCGATTGCAGCGCCGAGGTTTTCCAGCAGCACATCAAAGACCGTCGTCGCATTGGCGTCGAGATAGTAATAGCCAACCAGACCGTTCAGACGCTCACCGGAGTAGAGCAGCTGGAACTCTTCGGAGAACTGCTCGTTCTCGTAGATCGCCGGCACGTCGAGATCGCCGGACGGCAGGTTGTCGAAATCGATCGGGGTGATCGAGGTGTCGGAGCGATCGGCGAGGATATTGCGGATCGTCCAATTCTCATTGATCTCCCATTCAGCGGTCAAGGCGACGCCATCGCCTTCGACTTCCTGGTCGACGACATTCAGGCCGGCGCGGGTGTCATGGACATTGTCCAGGACAGGCGCACCGGACAGGGCGCCCGGAATCAGGCGGTGACCGCCACGCGCATTCGATGTGTCAGAGACGCTGTCATAGGCCAGGCGAACAAAGAAGGTGTCCGTCGGTTCCCATTCGGCGGAGACGCGGTAGCCGAAGACATTCTTGTCGTAGTTTTCTTCGCCGGTATTCAGGTTCTCACCGAAGCCATCGCGCGTGAAACGGCCGATTGTCGCACCGATGCGGAATGTGTCGTCGAGCGGGGCGCTGCCGGACAGGACCGTGTCGAGCTGGCCATAGCTGCCGACGCTGACCCGGGTCGACAGGGTCGGCTGATCCGGGTCGATGCGACGGGTGACGTATTTGACGGCACCACCGATTGTGTTGCGGCCATAAAGCGTGCCCTGCGGGCCGCGCAGTACTTCGATGCGGTCGACATCATAGATATCGAGCACAGCGCCCTGCGGACGGTTGAGATAGACGTCGTCGACATAAATGCCGACACCGGCTTCGAAACCGGCAACCGGATCCTGCTGACCGACGCCGCGGATGAAGGCGGACAGGGTCGAATTGGTGCCGCGGGACACTTCCAGCGTGATATTCGGTGTGGTGTCAGCAATGGCGACGATGTCGAGCGCGCCCATGCGCTCGAGATCTTCCCCGGACATGGCCGAGACAGACAGCGGCACGTCCTGCAGTGTTTCCTCGCGACGACGAGCCGTCACGGTGATGACTTCGCGGTCCTGGGACGCGCCATTGTCCTGGGCCACGGTCGGAGCCGTGATCAGGGCTGATGTGGCAACCGTGCTCAGCAAGAGCGCGCTGCCCGTCAGGGTCTTGAACTTTTTCATTGGGTACTCCCCTCGATGGTGTCGTTGGATGCCGCCTGCGCCAGGGCCTGGCGGGCGAAGTTTCTGACCGCGTCGACAAATTCTTCCGGTTGTTCGAGATGCGGTGCATGCCCGGAGTGGGCGAACCCGTGCGCCGTTGCGGCGGGCAGGGTTTCGACGAGATAGCGGCTCGTCTCCGGGCCATAGGCATCGCTGCGTTCGCCGAAGGCGATCAGCGCCGGGATGGCCATTCCCGGAAGGGTTGCGCGCAGGTCTTGCTGCGCCATGGACGCCCACAGATCCGCCATGGAATTGGCGTTTCGGGCGACCAGGAGTGTCAGGGCTTCCGCGACGATTTGCGGCTCGCGAGCCGCCCGGTCGCGGGCAAAAATGCGCGGGGCAAAGGCGGCGGCATAGGCAGGCCAGTCGGCCCGCATGGCTGCGGTCGCGCGGACCGAAGCCTCGACATCCATGCCGCTCGACATGCCGAGCGTCCAGCTCGCATCATTGAGGATGCGCGGGCTCATATCCTCGATGACCATGCCGGCCAGCCGGTCATGGCCATGACGCTCGATCATCGACCACAATACCGTGGCCCCCATTGACCAGCCGAGCGCAATTATCGGGGCGATGCCCAGCGTGGCGATAAGCTCGTCCATGTCATCGGCCAGGTCGGTGATTGTCGCCCTCCCGGGCCCGGCCGGCGTATCGCCATGACCGCGCAGGTCCGGAATGATGACGCGAAACTCGTCTGCCAGTCGGGCCGCGATGTCTTCGAAGAAGATGCCCGACGCCGCCCAGCCATGGACCAGGAAGAGCACCGGTCCGCTACCGATATCGCGATAGGCCAGAACCGTCCCGTCACGCAGGGTGAGGTGACGCGTCATGCGCTCACCGTTTTCCGGACCTTGCGGCTGCGGGTTGGCCAAAACTCAAACTCCCCTTGGCCGTCCAATTTTCGCTGGATCGTGCCATATTGATTTAGGATCCATTTTGTGAAAACTGAATCATATGTCAACTTCTGAAACGAGCTCGGTCGATAAACGACCCAAGACCGCACGCGGTCAAAGGACCCGGAACAGGTTGCTGGATGCGGCTGAAGGGGCTTTCGGGGAGAATGGTTTTCATGCCACCTCGATCGGCGATATTACGCGCCGCGCCTCGGTGGCCCTGGGGACTTTCTACGTTTATTTCGATTCCAAGGACGAAATTTTCCGCGCCCTGGTGGCGCATATGGGCGACATGACACGCGGCTGGATCGCCGAACGCGTCAAGGGTGCGCCCGACCGCCTGGAGACCGAACATCGCGGTCTGGTCGCCTATATCGAATTCGCCCGCGCCCACCCGAATCTCTACCGGATCATCGAAGAGAGCCAATTCGTCGCGCCGGACGCCTACAAGGCTCACTACGACGTCTTCCTCGAACGCTATCAGCGCAATCTGGAAGACGCCGCGGCGCGGGGCGAGGTCCGGGCCGGCGACCAGGGTACGCGCGCCTGGGCCCTGATCGGGATGAGCGTTTTCATGGGGCTCCGATACGGTATCTGGGAAGGGGATCGCGACCCGGAAGAGGTTGCCCGCACCGTCTCCGACCTCATCGCCAATGGCCTGAAACCATGAGTGAAATGCCGGACATAATGCCGGTCATTCTCGACCGTGACGGCGATACGGCCTGGGTCCGCCTGAACCGTCCCGGACGTGCCAATGCCCTGACGCCCGACCTGCTCGACGCCCTCACCGAAGCGCTGTCGCACTGTGTTGATGCCCGCGCGGTT
Organism: uncultured Maricaulis sp.; assembly: GCF_905480005.1. Taxonomy (GTDB): domain Bacteria; phylum Pseudomonadota; class Alphaproteobacteria; order Caulobacterales; family Maricaulaceae; genus Maricaulis. The sequence continues at coordinate 85,867 of NZ_CAJQOO010000011.1, read as the reverse complement.
GTGCTCACCGGGCAAGGCCGGGCTTTCTCGTCGGGCGGCGATATCCGCGAATTTCACGCCCGCGCCGAAGATCCGGCAGCCCTTGAGGCCTTCGGCACTGCCGTTGTGTCCGCGCTCAACCGCACGATTCTGGCCCTGCGCGCTCTGCCCTGCCCCACCGTGGCCGCGGTCAATGGACCGGTGACCGGCGGTGCGATCGGCCTGATGCTGGCCTGTGATATCACGGTGATGAGCCAGGACGCCTTCATCCAGCCCTATTACGCAAAAATGGGCTTCGCGCCCGATGGCGGCTGGACCGCGCTCCTGCCGGAGCGGATCGGTACGGCACGGACCGCCAGCTGGCTTGCCCTCGACAATCGCGTCAGCGCTCTGGCGGCATTCGAGATGGGCGTGGCCGACATGCTCTACCCGGCCGCGGACTTCACGGACGGCGTGCAAACACTCCTCGCCGGACTGGCCAGCCACGACCCGGTCGTCGCCGTGACCGCCCGCCGCCTGCTCGAAGCGCGCGATGTCCGGGACCCGCTCTCGACCCGTCTCGACCGCGAGCTGGCAGCCTTCACCCGCCTCCTCGTCCGCCCGGAAACGCGTGAGCGGATGGCTGCCTTCCTCGGTCCGAGAGCGGAGGCCGGCTGATGGATATGATCACCGACATCACCGCAAGGCGCGCGGCGCTGACGCCCGACCGGACCGCCTTCCACAGGGTTGAAACCGGCGAGACGGTCAGCTTTGCCGAGCTTGAAGACCGCTGCGCTCGCGCGGCCAGCGTGCTGGCTGGACGCGGGGTGAAAGCCAAGGACCGCGTCGCCATCCTGTGCCGCAACCGGATCGAGTTTTTCGAGGCGCTGTTTGCCTGTGCCAAGCTGGGCGCCATTCTCGCACCGCTCAACTGGCGCATGCCGGCACGTGAATTGAGCGACTTGCTCGCCGATTGTGATCCGGTCCTGCTTCTGGCCGGTGCGGAGGATGCCGACGCCGCCGCCGAGGCCGCCGCCCCGACCGGGCTGACCTGCGTCGATCTGGAAGATGACTGGCCAAGCGCGCGCAAGGCAGCAGCCCCGCACCCGGGGCGCCCGGCCTGGCCCGGTGATGAGCCGTGGTATCTGATCTATACATCCGGCACGACCGGTCGTCCCAAGGGGGTGATCCAGACCTATCGCATGGCGCTGGTGAACTACGTCAACATCTCCCAGGCCATTGGTCTGCGGGACGGCGATGCGACGGTCAATTTCCTGCCTCTCTTCCACACGGCGGGCATCAATCTTCACACCCTGCCCGTGCTGATGGCAGGCGGACTCAATCACATCCTGTCCGGCTTCGATGCCGGCGCGGTTCTCAAACTGATCGATGAGGGCCGCCTGGATGTCATGTTGTGCGTTCCGGCGGTCTATCGCGAACTCTCCGTCCACCCGGCCTTCGAGGGCGCAGACCTGACGCGGCTGCGCCACTGGGCCTGTGGCGGTGCGCCCATGCCGGACGTGCTGATCGAGACCTTTGCTGCCCGCGGAGCGATCGTTTGCAACGGCTTCGGCATGACCGAGACCGGTCCGACCGCCTTTCTGATGGATCGCGAGCATGCGCTGGCGAAGATTGGCTCTGTCGGCAAGCCGCAACTCCTCATCAATGCGCGCATCGCCACGCCAGACGGCGCGCCATTGCCCACGGGCGAGACCGGTGAGGTGCAATTCTTCGGACCGGGCCTGACGCCGGGCTATTGGCATCGCGACGCCGAAACCGCATCGCTCTTCACCGCCGATGGTTGGCTCAAGAGCGGCGATCTGGGCCGTTTCGACGCCGATGGCTATTGCTTCATCGCCGGCCGGATCAAGGAGATGTACATCTCGGGCGGCGAAAACGTCTATCCGGCCGAAGTCGAGAATGTCCTCGACGAACACCCCGCCATCCTTGAAGCCACGGTGACCGGCGTGCCGGACGAGAAGTGGGGGGAGGTCGGCTGTGCCCATCTCATCCTGCGTTCGGGCAAATCGGTGACCGACGAGGCCCTGCGCGCCTGGTGCCGGGAACGGCTGGCGGGCTACAAGCTGCCCCGGCACTTCCTGCGCGCTGACGAGTTTCCGCGCACCGCCGCCGGCAAGGTGCAGAAGCATCTCCTGCCCCGACCGGAGGGGGTTGAATGACGGCCCCGAAACCCGTCCCGGCGCGTGACCATGCAGTCTTGGACAGGACTTTCAGCCAGGCCGATTTCAACGCCTTCGCCCGCCTGTCGGGCGATGACAACCCGATCCATGTCGACCCGGAATTCTCGGCCCGGACCCGTTTCGGTCGAACCGTCGCCCATGGCGCGCTTTTGTGCTCTGTCCTGCGCGGCCTGGTGGAGACAATCATGCCCGGTGGACGCCAGCTGAGACAGAACACGCAATATCCGGCTCCCAGCCCGGCGGGCGAGGCGCTTCGTTTCGAGGCCGAAACAGTGGGCGAAACAGAACACGGCGTGACGATCGCACTGAAAGTCACACGCCTCTCGGACGGCGTCATCACCTGCCTCGGCGAGACCGAGGTGACGGTATGAGTCAGCCGCTCGCGATCGGTCAGAGCGCGATCACGCGGCGCACCTTCTCGCCGCAGGATGCCGACGCCCTGCACACACTCACCGGCGCTCCGCTCGCCGGCGACACCGTGCCGGAAGCCCTGATCAACGGCCTCTTCTCCTATCTTCTGGGCGTCGACCTGCCGGGTGAGGGCACGAATTATCTCAAGCAGGAAACCCGCTTCCTGGCGCCGGCGCCGCTGGGCGACGAATTGACGGCCCGAATCGAGATTACGCGCCTGCGCCCCGACAAGCATCTCGTCGATCTGGCCACGACCTGCGTCACCAAAAGCGGGCACATCATCGCCGAAGGGCGCGCCCTCGTGCTGGCCCGGGATGTCGCCGGCGCCTTTGCCAGCACGGCCTGAGCCACGCTCCGCCGGCACAACTTGCACTCTGCATTGTGCTTTTTCCGGTTCGCGGCCAATCTCCTGCGCCATGAACGCCCTCAAGAAAACCGCCCACACCCCTGCCGACGGCGCCCGTCCCGACCGTGACATCATCATCGTCGGTGGCGGCCACAATGGTCTGGTCTGTGCCGCCTATCTGGCCAAGGCCGGTTTGAAAGTGACCGTGCTGGAACGCCGCGACATGGTCGGCGGCGCAGCGGTCACCGAGGAATTCCATCCCGGTTTCCGCAATTCCGTCGCCAGCTACACCGTCTCGCTGCTCAACCCGAAAGTAATCGCCGATCTCGATCTGCACGGGCATGGCCTCGAGATTGTCGAGCGGCGGATCGGCAATTTCCTGCCGCTGGAAGACGATCGCTATCTGCTGGCCGGCGACGCACTGACCCGCGAGCATCTCGCCAAATTCTCGCCCCGCGATGCCGAACGGCTGGGGGATTATGAAGCCCGTCTTGAAGTCGTCGCCGACACGCTGCGCGCGCTGGTCCTGGAGACCCCGCCCAATCTCTCGGAGGGCAGTTTCCTGGGCGCCATTCCGGACTTGCTGAAAGCCGCCAATCTGGGTGGAAAACTGGGCAATATGTCGATGACGGCGCGCCGTGACCTGCTGGACCTCTTCTCCAAATCGGCCGGAGACTGGCTGGATGGCTGGTTCGAGAGTGACGCCATCAAGGCGCTGTTCGGTTTCGACAGCATTGTCGGCAATTTCGCCAGCCCCTACACGCCGGGCAGTGCCTATGTCCTGCTCCACCACCTGTTCGGCGAGGTGAATGGCAAGAAGGGCGCCTGGGGTCATGCCATCGGCGGTATGGGGGCCATCACCCAGGCCATGGCGCGCTGCTGTGAGGCACGCGGGGTCGAGATCCGCACCGGATGCGCGGTCGAGAATGTCCTGGTCGATGACGCCGGACGCTCGGGCGCGGTCAGACTGGCAAGCGGCGAGACGCTCAGCGCCCGGGCGGTGGTCTCCAACCTCAACCCCAAACTCCTGTTCGGATCCCTGATCGACCCGGCCGCCCTGCCCGATGATTTCAGCGAGCGCATCCGCCATTATCGCTGTGGCTCGGGCACATTCCGGATGAATGTCGCGCTGGACCGGCTGCCGAGTTTCACAGCCCTGCCGGGCGAGGGCGATCATCTCACCGCCGGCATCATCATGGCGCCCTCTCTCGCCTATATGGAACAGGCCTATGTCGACGCCCGCCGCGATGGCTGGTCAAAGGCGCCCATCATCGAGATGCTGATCCCCTCAACGCTGGACCCGACCCTGGCGCCGGACGGCCAACATGTCGCCAGCCTGTTCTGCCAACACGTCTCGCCGGAACTGCCCGGCGGTCGCGACTGGGATGATCATCGTGACGAGGTCGCCCGGGTCATGCTCGACACGGTCGAGCGCTGGGCGCCCGGCTTCAAGGACAGCGTGCTGGGCTACCAGGCCCTGACGCCGAAGGATCTGGAACGGACCTTCGGCCTCGTTGGCGGCGACATTTTTCATGGCGCGCTGAGCCTGGACCAGCTCTTCTCGGCCCGCCCGGTGCTTGGTCATGCCGATCATCGCAGCCCGATCAAGGGCTTGTATCAATGTGGCTCCGGCACCCATCCCGGCGGCGGCGTCACCGGTGCGCCCGGCCATAATGCCGCCCGCGAGATCCTGAAGGATTTCGGCAAGCGGATGGGATAGGCGCGCCAGCGCACAGAAAAGCCCCGGACCAGCCAGTCCGGGGCTTTTTCGTGTCGGCGGTGCGAAAAGGCTCAGCCCTTCTCGCGCTCGATCGATTCGACGATCAGCTCGCGCGCCTTGGCCGCATCACCCCAGCCGATCACCTTCACCCACTTGTTGGGCTCGAGATCCTTGTAGTGCTCGAAGAAATGCTTGATGCGCATCAGCTGCGGTTCCGGGATGTCCTCCGGCTCGTTGACCTTGCCGTATAGCGGCGACAATTTGGGATGCGGAACGGCCAGGATTTTCTCGTCCATCCCGCTCTCGTCTTCCATCAGCAGCACGCCGATCGGACGGGCGCGCACGACGCAGCCGGGCACCAGCGTGGTGTGGCCAACGATCATCACATCGATCGGGTCACCGTCTTCCGACAGGGTGTGCGGCATGAAGCCGTAATTGCACGGATAGCTCATCGGCGTGTGCAGGTAACGGTCCACAAAAAGCGTGCCCGCATCCTTGTCCATCTCGTACTTGACCGGCTGGCCGCCGACCGGGACTTCGATGATGACATTGATGTCCTCAGGCGGATTTTCGCCCGCGGGGATTTTGTCGATCCGCATCACATGCTCCTTGCGGCTGGTCCAGGCGATGTCTTACGCCCGATTTCTGGCGCGACCAATGCCCGTGTTGCGCCGCAATATCAATTCTTGAGGTGCGAAAACAACACCATTCAGGCCGTCTGGCTGTCATTGGCCGCTGCGAGGGCGGCCCGTTCACGCTTGACCACTTCCTCGCCGCGCAGGTGCACAAAATGCTCCCGCTCCGTCGACCAGGCGGCCAGAAGACGGGCTGCCACGCGCGATCCGGTCTCTTTCGCATGGGCCTCGATCATGGCCAGGCACCGTCGCTCGGCCTCACCTTCCAACTCGAAGGCCAGCACGGTTTCGCGGTTCAGGCGGGCATCGAGGCGGCGGCTCGGGTCATGGATGAAGACATCGCCGCCCGTCATGCCGGCCGCGAAATTATCGCCCACCGGCCCGAGGATCACCGCCATACCGCCGGTCATGTATTCACACCCGTTCGTGCCACACCCCTCGATCACAGCGTCGGCACCGGAATTGCGGACAGCAAAGCGCTGACCGGCGCGGCCCGCTGCCAGGAGGCGGCCGGAGGTGGCACCATACAGACAGGTGTTGCCGATGATGGCGTGTTCCTCATTGGCCTCGGTCGCGCCACCATATGGCCGCACGATGATACTAGCACCGGACAGGCCCTTGCCGACATAATCATTGGCATCGCCATCGAGCTCGATCCGTAGCCCCTTGGCCGAAAAGGCCCCCAGCGACTGACCGGCCGAGCCGCGCAGGCGCAGGGTGAGATGGTCCGCGCCCAGCCCGTCCGGACCGAAGCGGCGCACGATCTCGGCCGAGGTCCGCGTCCCGACAGCGCGATCGGTATTCTTGACGCCATAATCCAGCTGCATCTTCTCGCCGCGATCGAAAGCGGGCGCCGCATCGGTGATGATCTGCTCGTCGAGGGCGGGCGCCACATCATTGCGCAACAGGCGGGTCGAGCGGGCCGGCCGCTCCACCGCATCGGCCCGCGACATGATCGCGGAGAGGTCGAGATCGTCGAGCGATTCCGAACCGCGCGAGACCTGGTCGAGCAAATCAGCCCGCCCGATCACATCTTCCAGCGAGGTGGCTCCGAGGCCCGCGAGGATCTCGCGGACATCCTGGGCCAGGAAGGTCATCAGATTGACGACATGGTCGGGCGCGCCGCCGAAACGGGCCCGCAGATCATCATCCTGGGTGCAGACACCGACCGGGCAGGTATTGGAATGGCACTGGCGCACCATGAGGCAGCCCAGCGCAATCAGCGAGGCCGTGCCGACGCCGAATTCCTCGGCACCCAGCATGGCGGCAACGACGATATCGCGGCCGGTCCGGATACCGCCATCCGCGCGCAGGGTCACGCGTTCGCGCAGCCCGTTGAGAGACAGCATCTGATGCGCTTCCGCGAGGCCGAGCTCAAGCGGTCCACCGGCGAACTTGATCGAGGACAGGGCCGCGGCCCCCGTCCCGCCAACCGAACCGGAAATATTGATGATATCCGCATTGGCCTTGGCCACACCGGCCGCCACCGCGCCGACACCGGCTGCCGCAACCAGTTTCACCCCGACGCGGGCGGTCGGATTGATCTGCTTGAGATCATAGATGAGCTGGGCCAGATCCTCGATCGAGTAGATATCATGGTGTGGCGGCGGCGAAATCAGGCTGACCCCCGGGGTCGCCAGACGCATGCGGGCGATGAAGTCGGTGACCTTGAAGCCGGGCAATTGCCCGCCCTCGCCGGGCTTGGCGCCCTGGGCAACCTTGATCTCCATTTCGCGGCACTGGCCGAGATATTCCGCCGTGACGCCGAAGCGTCCGGAAGCGATCTGCTTGACCGCCGAATTCATGTTGTCGCCATTCGGCATCGGCTTGTAGCGGACCGGGTCCTCCCCGCCCTCACCTGACACCGATTTCGCGCCGATCCGGTTCATGGCGACATTGAGCGCGCCGTGGGCCTCTGGCGACAGCGCGCCGAGCGACATGCCCGGGGTCACGAAGCGACGTCGGATGCCATTGATCGACTCGACCCGGTCCAGACCGACAGACGGCCCGATCGGACGCATGTCGATGAGGTCACGCAAATGGATGGGGCCCTGAGCTTTGACGGCCTCGCGGTAGGACTTCCAGGCGACCGGGTCATTGTCACGGACCGCGCCTTGCAGCGCGCTGATCACCGGCGCGTTCAGGGCGTGGCGATCACCGCTGGAGCGCTGGCGGTAGAAGCCGCCGATCGGCAGGCGCGCCTCGCCAGTCCAGGCCTTGCGATGAAGGTCGAGCGTGCGGGCTTCCAGGCCCGGCAGTCCGATGCCGGAGATCCGGCTGACCACGCCAGGCAGATAGGCTTCAACAAGCGCGCGGGAGAGGCCGAGGACTTCGAAATTGCAGCCGCCCCGATACGAGGAAATGATCGAAATCCCCATTTTGGAGAGGATTTTCAGCAGACCGCCGTCGAGTGCGGTCTTCAGGCGCGCCGCTCGGGCGCGGGCCCAGTTTTCGCCGCCCACTTTCTCGCGACCGGCCGTCACCGTGTCGAAGGCAAGATACGGGTTCACCGTCGTCGCACCGAGCCCGATCAGAACGGCGGCGTAGTGCGCGTCGAAACACTCGCCCGCGCGCACATTGAGCGAGCAGAAATTGCGCAGACCCTCGCGGGTCAGGGTTGAATGGACAGCCCCGGCCACCAGGATCATCGGCAGAGCCGCATTCTCGCTGTCCTGGCGATGATCGGTAAGGACGAGATGGGCAGCGCCATCGCGCACGGCTGCGACGCACTGGGTGATGACGTCATCAATGGCCTGGCGCAGGGTCTGGCCGTCGCCCGAAGCGTCCCGGATTGGCAGGAGGCAGTCGACTTCCTTGACCGCGCCGCCCATATGGCCGCGCCAGCGCTCGTAACTGCCATTGGACAGAACCGGGCTGTCGAGCACCAGCACGCTGGCGCGCGCTTCGCCCTGACCGAGAATATTGCCGAGATTGCGGAAACGGGTCTTCAACCCCATCACCCGGCCTTCGCGCAGCGGGTCGATTGGCGGATTGGTGACCTGGGAGAAATTCTGGCGGAAGAAATGGGAGAGCGGGCGGTAGTTTTCCGACAGCACGGCCAGCGGTGCGTCATCGCCCATCGAGCCAACGGCTTCCTTGCCATCCTCGGCCATCGCCTTGATGACCAGCTCGATATTCTCGAAGGTAAAGCCGGACGCGGCCTGGCGCCGCGTTCGGTCCGCATCGGAGAAGACCTGGTCTTCCGCGCCCGGACCAACGACGGTCTCCAGATCCTCCATCTCGCCCAGCCAGCGCGTATAGGGATGTTGCTCGGACAGCTCGTTGAGAATGTCCTGCTCGCGATAGAATTTTCCCTCGACGATATCCAGCGCGATAAGGCGACCCGGCGTGATCGACCCACGCTCGGTGACGGTGACCGGATCGACCGGGGCCATCCCGGTTTCCGAGCCGGCGACAAGCACATCATCATTGGTCAGCGCATAGCGCATCGGACGCAGGCCATTGCGATCCAGACCGGCAATCGCCCAGCGTCCGTCAAAGGCGGCAATGGCCGCCGGCCCGTCCCAGGGCTCCATCACGGCATTGCAATACTCATACATCCGGCTCCAGCCCTCGGGCATGACATCGGCCCGCTTGGACCAGGCTTCCGGGATGAGGAGTGTCTTGGTCATCGGCGCCGACCGCCCGGCCCGCACCAGGATTTCAAAAGTCTGGTCAAGCGCCGCACTGTCAGAGGCGCCCTGCTGGATGACGGGTTTCACATCGTCTTCGGCGTCGGCGAAAGCCGTCTCCGCGATGTGGACCTCATGACTGCGCATCCAGTTGATATTGCCGCGGATCGTATTGATCTCACCATTGTGCGCCAGCATGCGGAAAGGCTGGGCCAGCCGCCATTCCGGGAAGGTATTGGTGGAGTAGCGCTGATGGAAGATCGCGAAGGGCGAGACGAAATCCGACGATTGCAGGTCACGATAGAACGCATCGATATCCTCGGCCCGGAACAAGCCCTTGTAGATGATGTCACGCGAGGACAGGGAGCAGACATAGAGATCGCGCAGGTTTTCCTCACGCGCCCGGCGCTCGATGCGGCGGCGCACGATATAGAGAACGCGTTCGACGGCTTCGCTGTCGCGATCGCGCGGATCGCGGAACAGGACCTGCTCGATTTCCGGCAGCGTCGCCCGCGCCTTGTCACCCAGAACAGACGTGTCGATCGGCGGTTGGCGCCAGCCATAGAAGGCGAACCCCTCGCGCAGGATTTCCGCCTCGATGATAGCGCGCGCCCGTTCGCGGGCAGCGAAGTCCGTCCGCGGCAGGAAGATCATGCCGACAATCACATCGCCCCGCTCCGGCTCGTGACCCGTGCGCGACACCGCCGCCTTGAAGAAATCCTGGGGCACACCGACCCGCAGACCGGCGCCGTCGCCGGTCAGACCATCGGCATCCACCGCCCCGCGGTGCCAGACCGCCTTGAGCGCATCGATGGCCAGCTCGACGATATCGCGGCGGGCGCGGCCCTTCATGTCCGCGATGAGGCCGACACCGCAGGCGTCGCGCTCGTCCCGCGGGTCGATCAGGCCGGCATGGGTGAGGGTTTCCAGCCCCTGGCGATGGGCGGCTTCGGTCCAGGTCTTGTCTGTCATTCGGCCGCTCCCAGAACACGCATGCGATCATCGAGGTAGGATTCAATCGAGTGCGCGGCATCGAGCCCGTCCTTGATCGCCCACACCACAAGTGACGCGCCACGGTGCAGGTCACCGGCGACGAAGACACCGTCGAGACTGGCCATGCGCGTATCGCGATCCGCCTCGACACGACCGTCACGATGCACGGACAGGTCCGGCGCTTCAAAGAGGACGGGCAGGTCTTCCGGCGTGAAGCCGAGGGCGGAGATCACCATGTCGGCCGGGCGGTCCCAGGTCTTGCCGGGATCAGCCTCCGGAGCGCGTCGGCCGGAGGCGTCGGGAGCCCCCAGACGCATGCCCTGGACGCGAACGGCAGAGATCGCCTCCCCCTTGGTCAGCACGGCGAGCGGCGCGGACAGCCATTCAAAGACGACGCCCTCCTCCTCGGCATGTTTCACTTCGCGGGCCGAGCCCGGCATGTTGGCGCGATCACGTCGATAGAGGCAGGTCACCGACCTGGCGCCCTGGCGCACTGCGGTACGCACGCAATCCATGGCGGTATCGCCGCCACCGACCACGACCACATCCTTGCCGCCGGCGTCGAGCTCACTGTCATCGGCAGCCGGATCGCCCAGATCATCGCGATTGGAGCGGGTGAGATAGTCGAGCGCTGCCAGCACACCATCGCCGGAGCCCGGACAGGTCAGCTGGCGGGCCTGATAGACACCTGTGGCCAGCAGGACAGCATGATGCTGCTCGCGAATGTCGTCGAGACTGGCATCGCGGCCGACCTCGAATCCGAGCTTGAACACAACCCCGCCCCTGGAGAGCCGGTCGAGCCGACGCTGGACCACGTGTTTTTCCAGCTTGAAGCCGGGAATGCCATACATCAGCAACCCGCCAGCGCGGTCGGCTCGTTCATAAACAGTGACGGCGAAACCGCCCTCGCGCAGGCGTTCCGCAGCGGCGAGGCCGGCCGGACCGGACCCGATGATGGCGACACTCTGGCCCCGTTCCGGGCCGGGTTTGAGCGGCTCGACCCACCCCTCTTTCCAGGCGGTATCGGTGATGTATTGCTCGACCGCGCCGATGGTGACGGCGCCATGCCTTGACTTCTCGACCACACAGGACCCTTCGCAGAGGCGGTCCTGCGGACAGATGCGCCCGCAAATTTCCGGCATGGTCGAGGTCGCTGCGGAGGCGTCATAGGCTTCGCGCAGACGATCCTCTCCGGCCAGCATCAACCAGTCGGGGATATTGTTCTGGAGCGGACAGCCGGATTGGCAGAAGGGCACGCCACATTGCGAACAGCGCGAGGCCTGGTCGGCCGCGGCCTCGGTCGAGAAACCGCGATAGATCTCATTGAAATCCTTACGCCGTTCGCTCTCCGAGCGCTTGTCCGGATAGGCCTGGTCGATGTCCACAAATCTGAGCAATCCCGCCCCCGTCTCAGCTTCAAAAGTTCGCTAATGCAGCACACACTTCGCACTCGCACAAGTCGGCGACCCTGCGGCGAAATGGGATTTTATGCCCTGAAACAGCACTTCAGGGAATGTCATTGCCAAACAATAGCGCTGATATTGCCAATCTCGCAAATACTTCGCTCAATTGGTTCGCGGATCCAAGCGGCGGCGCGCAAGAATGGTGCATCCCTGCTCGCGAATGCCGCAGAATTGCGCCCGATGCCCGCCCGGGCTGGAGACAGCATGCGCCGATCGGGAAAGTCGCAGGACGTCAGCCCGGCGGACGGCTCCCGGTCGGTCACAATCGCGTGGCGGACCGGCCAGCTCCGCCAAAACGGCTTGCCCCGCAGCAGCACACCCCCCAAATTCACCCCATGAGCCCCGCCGCCACAAGTCAGCCCCTGATCGACAGCTTCGGTCGCCAGATTCGCTATCTGCGCCTGTCGGTGACCGATCGCTGCGACCTGCGCTGCGTCTATTGCATGAAGGCGCAGCCGGACTTCCTGCCGAAGTCCGAGCTCTTGAGCCTGGAAGAGCTCGAGCAGGTCGCCGGAGCCTTTATTGATCGCGGCGTCTCCAAGATCCGCATTACCGGCGGTGAACCCCTGGTCCGGCGCGATGTGGTCACCCTGATCGAACGCCTCGGCGGGCGTCTCGGCGAGACGGGCGGGCTGGACGAACTGACCCTGACCACCAATGCCACCCAGCTGCCCCGCTTTGCCGACCGCCTGGCCAATGCCGGCATGCGCCGCATCAATGTCTCGCTCGACACGCTCGATCCGGACCGTTTCCGTCGCCTGACACGGGGCGGACAGCTTGCAGACACGCTGGCCGGGCTGACCGCCGCCAGCCGGGCGGGTCTCAAGGTCAAGCTCAATGCGGTCGCCATGAAGGGCGAGAATGAGGACGAATTGCCGGATCTCATCGCCTGGGCCCATGACCAGGGACATGATGTCACCCTGATCGAGGTCATGCCGATCGGCGATGTCGGCCTGGACCGCGCCATTCAATTCCTGCCGCTGACCGCCGTGCGCGAGCGCCTCGAGCAAGACTGGACCCTGACTCCGCTGGCCGAGACCACCGGCGGACCGGCGCGCTACCACCGGATCGAGGAGACCGGTGGCAAGCTGGGTCTGATCACGCCGCTGACCGGTAATTTCTGCGCCGGCTGCAATCGCGTCCGCCTGACCTGTACCGGTCAGCTGCATGCCTGTCTGGGCCAGGAGGGTTCCGTCGATCTGCGCAGCGCCCTGCGCGAGCGCGGCCCGGCAGGTCTCCATGAGGCGCTGGACCAGGCCGTGGCCGAAAAGCCGGAAGCCCATGATTTCGACGTCCGTCCCGGCGCCGCACCGTCCGTGACACGCAGCATGGCGACAACGGGGGGCTGACATCATGCAGATTCATATCCGCTATATGGCGGCCCTGCGCGACCGCCTTGGCGATGGCGAGACCGCTCACGACCTGCCTGCCGACATCACCGACAGCGAAGCCCTGATCGCCCACCTGACCCGATCCGACGCGGAAGCGGCGGCGTTGGCGGCACCGGAGATCCGCCTGATCCGCAATGACCGCATCGTCACCCGCCCCAGCGCGCTGGCCGATGGCGACCGCCTGGCCTTCTGCCCGCCTTTCACCGGAGGCTGAACCATGCCTTTGGGTATCCAGGTCAGTGTCGAACCGATTGCCGCCGCCGAACGCCTGTCCGCCCTCACCGGCCAGAGCCCGCATGACGGGGCCGTCGCCAGCTTTGTCGGCCAGGTCCGGGCCGATGGCGACCTGGTCGCGCTGGAACTCGAACACTATCCCGGAGTGACCGAGGCCGCGTTGGGGGCCCTGCGCGAGCAGGCCATTTCGCGCTGGTCACTCAGCCAGGCGATCATTCATCATCGTGTCGGCCGCATGGAGATTGGCGAGACCATTGTGCTTGTCGCCGCCAGCGCCCCCCATCGCCGCGCCGCCCTGGAAGCGGTCAGCTTCCTGATTGATCGCCTGAAGACCGAAGCGCCGTTCTGGAAATGCGTACACACCGCAAGCGGTCGGCACTGGGTCGAGGCCCGTGACAGCGACACCGCCGCGTCGCAATACTGGCGCGACCAGATCGCCCAGGAGGATGCCTGATGCCCGACCGGCAGCTCGGCTTTGCCGTTATGACAATTTCCGACACGCGTGACACTGCCAGCGACAAGACCGGGCCCTGGTTGCGTGAGCAGATCGGCGATGCCGGCCATACCGTGATCGACCATGCCATCGTGCCCGACACGATCGAGACCATCCGCGCCCAGCTGCAGGCCTGGCTCGATGATCCGGCCATCCATGCCGTGATCACCACGGGCGGGACGGGACTGACCGGTCGCGATGTCACACCGGAGGCGGTCAGGCCGATGCTCGACAAGGAGATTGACGGTTTCTCGGTCGTCTTCCATCAGATTTCCTTCCAGTCGGTCGGCGTCTCGACCCTGCAGTCGCGTGCGCTCGCAGGGATCGCCAAGGCCACTTATGTGTTCGCCATTCCGGGGTCGATGGGCGCCTGCAAGGATGCCTGGAACGGCATTCTGCGACATGAATTCGACGCCTCGCACAAACCCTGCAATCTGGTCGAGATCCTGCCGCGCCTCGGAGAAAGCTGATGAGCAATTTGACCCATCAGGACGCGGAGGGCCGTGTCCGAATGGTCGATGTCGGAGACAAGACTGTCACCCGCCGCACCGCGACCGCCAGCGCCCGGATCGAGATGAGCCCCGAGGCCTTTATCGCCGTCCGCGATGGCCAGGGACCGAAAGGCAATGCCTGCCGGACCGCCGAGCTCGCCGGCATCATGGGCGCAAAGAAGACGTCGGACCTTATCCCGCTCTGCCACCCCCTGCCGATCACCAAGGCCGAGGTCACGATCGAACCGGTCGCCGGCGAGACCGCGTTTGCGATCACGGCCACTGTACGGACCGACGGCAAGACCGGGGTCGAGATGGAAGCGCTGACCGCCTGTTCGGTCGCAGCCTTGACGCTCTATGACATGGCCAAGGCCCTCGACAAGGGCATGCGTATCACGACGATCCAGTTGGAGCAGAAACAGGGCGGCAAGTCCGGCGACTGGCAGCGCGAGGGCACAACGTGATCCCCCTGACGGACGCGATAGCGCGCGTCCGCAGCGGTCTGACCGCCTGTGATAGGGAAACCATCGGCCTGGGCGAGGCCGCTGGCCGCGTCCTGGGGCAAGCCGTGAAAGCCCGGCTCACCCAACCGCCCTTTCACGCGTCGGCCATGGATGGCTATGCCGTCCGATCCGGTGATCTGGGCGAAAACCCGGTCGATCTGACGCTGGACGGCGAGTCGGCGGCCGGTCACGGCCTCGACCGCGCCATTCGTGGCGGGACAACGGTCCGGATATCCACCGGCGCGGCCCTGCCCGAAGGCGCCGACCAGGTCGTCATCCAGGAAAACACCGTCCGCGAGCAGGACATCATTACGCTGAACGACACGTCCCAGCCGATGCGGCATGTCCGCGCCATGGGCGAGGATTTTACCGATGGCGACACCCTGCTCGCTGCCGGCACCCGGCTGACACCGGCCCGCCTGGCCCTGGCTGCAGCCGGTGGTGCAAGCGAGCTGAGCGTCACGCGCAAGCCCCGCATCGGGGTCCTGGCCTCCGGCGACGAGCTGGTTCCGGCCGGCGCGCCGCCAGGCCCGGGACAGATCATCAATTCCAATGCTCCCGCCCTGGCGGCGCTTTTGACCCAATGGGGAGCCGAGCCGGTCGATCTGGGCATTGCCCGTGATACACTGGACGCGGTCCGGGCGTCGCTCGAGCAAGCCGAAAATCTCGACCTCCTGGTGACCATCGGCGGTGCCTCGGTCGGCGATCATGATCATCTGCGCCAGGTTTTCGCCGAGATGGGCGGCGCGCTCGCCTTCGAGAAGATCGCGCTCAAACCCGGCAAGCCGACCTGGTTCGGACACTTGCCCGACACGCCTGTCCTGGGTCTGCCGGGCAATCCCGTATCGGCTCTGGTCGTCGCGGAGCTGGTGCTGAGACCCGCTGTTGAGACCCTGTCGGGCGAGACGCCCCGCGCACGATTGCGGCCGGCATTTCTGGCTGCCGATCTGGCCGCCAATGGTCCGCGGGAAACCTGGATACGTGGTCGTTTCGATCCCGAAACAGGCGGGGTTCGCCCGGCTGGCCGTCAGGAGAGCGGGCTGGTCTCGGCCCTCGCAATGGCGGAACTTCTCATCCCGCGCCCGATCGATGCCCCGGCACTGCGCGCCGGCGAGCCGGTCGACATTCTTGTCCTCGACTGAGGCGGTTCGCAGGCCGCATGGCAGGGGCCGCATGACAGGGACAACCGGCCCGCCTAGTCTGGAGACTCGTCCCACGTCAGATTCGGAGCGCCGCGTGCCCGGCACCGACATCCAGTTTTCCGACCCCATCACCCCGGCTTCGGTTGTCGACCAGCTGGCGGCGCGGATTCGCGCCCGCATTCTGGGCAATGAGTTCAAGCCTGGCGAAGCCCTGCGGCAGGAAGCCCTGGCCGACGTCTACAAAGTCTCCCGCATGCCGATCCGCGAAGCGCTGCGGCGGCTGGAAGTGGAAGGCCTGGTCGTCTTTCACCCCAATCGCGGTGTCACCGTTTCGGAAGTCTCTGCGGCAGAGATGTCCGAACTCTTCGACATCCGGCAACAGTTGGAGCCGGGCCTCTTCGCCCAGGCCATCGAACGCGCCGGCGCCAGCGATATTGCGGCCGTCGAGGCGATCCGGGCCCGCGAAACCGCAGCCCTGGCAGAGGGCGATACGGCCAGGCTCGGCGCCCTCAATCGCGAATTCCACGCCGCCCTGCACGCCCCGGCCGACCGCCCGCGCACCCAGGCCATCGTGCTCTCCCTCAATCAGCATATCGACCGCTATGTCCGCCTCCAGCTCTCGCTCGGCGCCAATGCCCGCAAGACCGCCAATAGCGAGCATGACGGCCTGCTGGACGCGCTGAGAAGCCGCGACCCGATCGCCGGTGCCAACCGCATGGTCCAGCACATTGCGACAGCGCGGCGGGCGCTGGAGAAGGCGTTCGCGGGTTAGCGGCCGGTTGGCGGGCGTGAGCGAAGAAGCGCTGCGATGTCCTCGCCCTTGATCGGGGAGGTGGAGTGGTGACGGGCGTGTCATGGGGGCGCCGGGTTTCACCCCACCGTAAAGCCGTCCGCATAGGGGTCGCGATCATCGACCCAGATCGTATTGATGCCGGTCTGGATGGCCCATCCCTTGATGCTGGGGATGATGGCGGCGTGGTCGCCGACGGTGGTCGCGCTTTCGACCCGCCCTTCGAACAGGCTGCCAATCAGGCTCTCATGGACGAAATCATCGCCCGGCTTCAGGTCCCCGCGCGCGGACAGCTGAGCCATGCGGGCGCTGGTCCCCGTGCCGCAGGGTGACCGGTCGATCGCACGCTCGCCATAGAAGACAGCATTGCGGGCATGGGCTTTGGGATCGCGCGACCGCCCCGTCCACAAGGCATGGCTCACGCCGGCGACACGGGGATCATCGGGATGGCTCAGCGTGACAGCCGCATTGGCAGCGGCGCGAACCAGGGGGCTGAGGCGCAAGATGTCGGCGACGCTCACCTCGTCGAGATCGGCATAGCCGGGCTGGGGCTCGATGATCGCGTAATAATTCCCGCCATAGGCGATATCGACGGTGAGGGGCTGCCAGCCGGGGATGTCCAGCATCAGACCGGTGACGGCGAGATAGGAAGCGACATTGCGAATCCGCACGCCGGCGACCCGGTCGCCTTGCCAGTCAATCTCGGCCTCGACCCGGCCGGCCGGAGCGTCGAGCTTCACATATTGCCGGTCAGCGGGGGTGATAACGCCATTTTCCAGCGCCAGGGTCAGCGCACCGATCGTGCCGTGGCCGCACATGGGCAGGCAGCCGGACGTCTCGATAAACAGGATCGAGGCGTCCGCATCCTCGGAGCAGGGCGGATAAAACATCGCGCCGGACATCATGTCATGACCGCGCGGCTCGAACATGAGCGAGCGGCGGATCCAGTCGAAGCGGGCCATGAAGTCCACGCGCCGGGCGGCCATGTCCTCCCCCTTGAGGAAAGGCAGCGGGCCAGTGATCAGGCGAACCGGATTGCCACAGGCATGACCGTCCAGGCATTGAAAGACATGGCGCATGATGCGCTCCGCTCCAGGCCTAGTGGGCCAGGACGGATGGCAGTTTGAGCGGTCGCGTGTCGCGCGCCGTCTCGACCATCCCGATCACCGCCGCCCGGCGGTCTCCGCTCAGCGGCATGCGCGGCATGCGGACCCGTTCCGAACCGCGGCCCATGACCTGTTCTGCCAGTTTGATCGATTGCACGAGATCATGCTCGGCATCGAGATGAAGCAGCGGCATGAACCAGCGATAGATGGCGCGAGCGGTTTCCAGGTCACCGCTCTCCACGGCATCCCAGAGGGCGATCGACTCGGCCGGGAATGCGTTGGTCAGGCCGGAGACCCATCCCACCGCGCCGAGCAGGATCTCCTCCAGCGCCACATCGTCCAGGCCGGCGAAGACGAGATAGCGATCGCCACAGCGATTGAGAATATCGGTGATCCGGCGCGGATCGGGCGCGCTTTCCTTGATCGCCACCAGGGTCTCGACATCGGCCAGCCGCTCCAGCGTGTCGAGGGAAATCGAGACGCGATAGGCGGGCGGATTGTTGTAGAGCATGACCGGCAGGGACGTAGCGCCGGCGACGGTGCGAATATGCGCTTCCAGCTCGGCCTCGGTCGGGACATAGACCATGGCGGGCAGCAGCATCAGCCCGTCTGCGCCGATGCGGGCTGCATCCACGGCATAGCTCCGGGCGAGGTCAGTGGTCAGTTCGGACACGCCGGTCAGGACCGGAATGCGGCCGTCGACCGTGTCGACGATACGGGCAAGAACCTGACGTTTTTCCTCGGCGGTCAGGGAGTTGTTCTCGCCGACCGTGCCCATGGCGATGAGGCCATGCACGCCGTCCTCGACAAGCCCGGCCACCACCGCCGCCGTCGCATCGAGATCGACCGAGA
The DNA here is from genome assembly GCF_905480005.1 of uncultured Maricaulis sp. GTDB lineage: Bacteria > Pseudomonadota > Alphaproteobacteria > Caulobacterales > Maricaulaceae > Maricaulis. The sequence goes on along the minus strand of NZ_CAJQOO010000011.1, from coordinate 67,506 downwards.
AGTCCTCGGAAAATTGTGTTGTCGCCGCCGGAAAGACGCCGCTCCAGTTTGCTGTGGTCATGGTGTGTCCCTTCTCGACCCGGAGCCGGCCTTGAGGCCGTGCCCTGATCCCTGTTCCGCCTCGTTCTGGCCCGCCTCGTTCTGGCCCGCCTCGTTTTGGCCCGGGTCCGGCTGACGGCCGGCCCGGTCAACTTTCAGCCTGTCACTCTCGACGGTAGAAATCGAATGATTCCCAAATTGGATACAATATCCAATTTGGTCAAGCCGGTCGGGTGACACTCCCGCCAAGCTCGTCTAGCGTCGCCATGAAGAAGGGGAAGATGACCACCATGAAGACCACCACGAAGATGCTGACGATGATCGCTGCCTGCGCCCTGGCCGGTTCGGCCCTGACCCCGATCGCGGCCGCCCAGGACGCCGCCAGCTGGGCGGAGACGACTGAAAACCTTGAGCTGCGCGACGGGTTCATCCCGCTTTACATCGACACATCCGACGGCCGCATCCTCGCCCGTCTGGAGACCGGGGACAGCGACGATCTGGGCCGCATGATCTATACGGCCCGCATGACATCCGGTCTCGGTTCCAACCCTATCGGTATTGATCGCGGACTGGGCTCAAACTCTGAAATCCTTCGCTTTTTCCGTGTGAACGACCAGGTCTTCGCCGAGTTTGAAAATACCGGCTACCGCGCCGACGGTGCCGGTCCGGAAGAAGCAGCGGCCACCCGCAATTCCTTTGCCCGTTCCATCGTCTGGTCGACCCCTGTCCTGGCAGAGGAAGACGGACAGATTCTCATCGACTTGTCGGGCTTTCTCAAGCGCGACCCGGTCGGCACGATCAACCGGCTGAGCAATAGCGGACAGGGCAGTTTCTCGATCGCAGAGGATCGCTCCGCACCCATCACGGACAGCACTTTCGTCTTCCCGGATAATGTTGAAATCGATACACTTTTGACGCTGACCGGGTCCAGTCCGGGGTCCGAAGTCCGGGCCGTGACCCCGGCTCCGAATTCGGTGACCCTGACCGTCCATCACTCCTTCGTTGCCCTGCCGGATGGCGGGTATGAACCGCGTGAGGCCGATGACCGCTCCGGCGCGATCACGCGCAGTTTCTACGACATGGCGACCCCGCTGACCGATCCGGTCCGGCGTTCCCTGGCCTTGCGTCATCGCCTCGAACGTGTTGATCCGTCGGCACAATCCGGCCCAGTCGTCGAACCCATCATCTATTATCTCGATCGCGGCACACCGCCCCTGATCCGCGACGCCCTGATCGAGGGTGGAAACTGGTGGACTGACGCTTTCGAGGCCGCCGGCTATGAAGACGCCTTCCGCGTCGAACTCCTGCCCGAGGGCGCCCACCCGCTCGATGTTCGCTACAATGTCATCCAATGGGTGCACCGGCAGACCCGCGGCTGGTCCTATGGCGGCTCCGTCGTCGACCCCCGTACAGGCGAGATCCTCAAGGGGCATGTCATCCTCGGCTCCCAGCGCGTGCGCCAGGACCGAATGATTTTCGAAGGCCTGGTCGGGGTCGAGAATACGGGCAGTGGCGCCGCTGATGACCCTCTGGAACTGGCCCTGGCCCGGATCCGTCAGCTCTCTGCCCATGAGATCGGGCACACGATCGGTCTCGCACATAATTTCGCGGCCAGCATATCGGACCGGGCCTCGGTGATGGATTATCCAGCCCCGCTGGTCACCCTTGACGGGAATGGCGAGATCGATACCAGCCAGGCCTATGACACCGGCATTGGCGCTTGGGACAGCACAGCCATTTCCTGGCTCTATGGCGAGTTCGGCGATGGTCCGACCGAGGCCGACGCGCTCGACCGCATCCTCACCGACGCAGCGGCCAACGGCCTGCTCTACATCACTGACCGTCATGCCCGCGGCAATGCCAGCGGCCATCCACTGGCCAATCTCTGGGACAATGGCGCCGATCCCGTCGACATGCTGATCGAGACGATGGCGGTGCGCGAGCGGGCCCTCGCCGATTTCGGCCAGAATGTTCTCGCCCATGGCGAACCGGCCAGCGCGCTGCGCCAGGTCCTGTCTCCCATCTATCTCTATCATCGCTACCAGGTTGAAGCGGCGGCGAAATCCATTGGCGGCGTCACCTTCGGATACGGTCTCAACCGCGCGGATCTGGTCCGGATGGAGCCGATCTCCGCCGGTGATCAGGACCGGGCGCTTGCGGCCTTGCTCGCGACGCTGGACCCTCAGGCCCTGGACCTGTCGGACGATATCCTGGCGCTGATGATGCCGGCCGCTTTCGCCGATTACGACGCCGCGGCGACCCGTGAACTCTTCCGCTCCAATGATTATCCGGCCTTCTCCCGCAGCGGCGCGGCGGCCGCATCCGGGCGCATCACCTTGCAGGCCCTGCTCAACCCGGCCCGGCTTTCGCGACTGGCCGAACAGGCGGCCCGGGACAGCAGCCGGATGGACCTCGCCCAGCTGCTGGACGCCGTTGAGGGGCAGCTATTCGAGGCGCCGCGCGATGAGGCGGCCCGGCTGGCCCCGATCCGGCACGCGCTGCAGACTGAATATGTCGCGCAATTGATGGAAGTCCTGGCCGCTGACCCGACCGTTCCGGCGTCCGCGGCGCGGTTGCGGCTCGAGGCCATTGCCCGCAATGAACCCTCCCGTCGGCGCGATGACGCCGCAGCGGCCCACCAACTTTGGCTGGCCCGGGCGGCTCAGGCCGGACTCGATCGCCACGATGCGGGTGAAACACCGGAACTGGTCGAGACCCGCATCCCGCCGGGTAGCCCGATCGGAGCGGACACGTGCTGGCATTGCGACAGCGCCAGCCTGCTCGGCCTCGAATGATGGACACGGCTCGCATGGCCGGTGGAGCCGGCTGTTTTCTAGTGCTGGCCGCCTGCACCGCGCCAGAGGAGGCACCGGCTCCGGCATCCTGGTCACTGACACTCCAGGAAAGTGGCGTTTCAACCTCGCTGAGAGGTTTGAGCGTCGTGTCCGATGACGTTGTCTGGATTGGTGCCCCGGACGGGCAGGTCCTGCGTACGGTGGATGGTGGCGAGCATTGGCAAGTCCTGACAACAGACCTCGCCGACGGTGCCGACCTGCGCTCGGCGCACGGCTTCGACGCCGACACAGCCCTCTTCGTCACCGCCGGCCAACCGGGACGGATCCTGCGTACCGCCGACGGCGGCGCGTCTTTCCAGCTGATCTGGGAGGATGAAACCGGGGCCGCTTTCTTTGACAGTCTCGCTTTCTGGGATGACCAGCGCGGTCTGGCCTTCTCCGATCCGGTCGATGGCGCATTCCTGGTCCTGCGAACGCTCGACGGCGGCACGAGCTGGGCCGCCCTGCCGGCATTGCCAGCGCCGCTGGACGGTGAAGCGGGATTTGCAGCCTCCAACTCCTCGATCGCGCTGAGCGCCGATGGATGCGCCTTTATCGGGACCGGGGGCGGCGCCGTCGCCCGGATACTGCGCAGTTGCGATTTCGGCGACAGCTGGACCGCGCTCGAGACGCCGATGGCCGCGGGAAGCGGCGGTGCAGGCATATTCGGCGTCGCGATCAGCGAGGACGGTCTGCTTGCGATCAGCGGCGGCGACTATCAACAACCCGACGCCACCAGCGGCAATTTCGCTCTGTCGCATGACCGCGGGGATAGCTGGGCTCCCGCCCGCGCCGCGCCTGGTGGCTACCGCTCGGACGTGGTCGCGGCCTCCGGTCACTGGTTGACTGTCGGCACCAATGGCATCGACACGGGCGTGCTGCAGGGCGACCAGATCAGCTGGGAGGCAAGCGCCTGGCCGGTCGAGGCGCCCAATGCAGTCGCCGTCTCGCCCTCGGGCGAAACCGCCTGGATCATCGGTGCGAACGGCGGCGTCTGGCGGGCAAGACCCCAATGAAAGCGGGCCCGGCTAACAGCCGGGCCCGTTCACGCACCACAACAATCAGTTTGACGAATGATCAGTCGCCAAAGCTCTGCGAGAAGGTCACGACAAGGCTCTCATCTCCGCCGTCGGAGAGATCATGATAGCGCAGGTCCCAACCGACATTGCCGAAGACCGTGCCGGACACGCCAAGCTGATAGTCTTCATAATCGGCGCCCGGCACGTCATCAAAGCGGCTTGCCCCGATGCGACCATCGACGCTGATGCCGTCGAACACTTCCATGCCGAGACCGGTTTCCAGATACCAGGCCTGGCCGGTTTCACCATAGAATTCCGGGGAATAGGACAGTTTGGCATCCCAGCCGACCGGGCCGAAAGAGCGACCGATACCGCCATAGAATTCGACGAAATTCTGGTCTCCGCCAGCGCTCGGGCTGTCGGGATAGGCGTAGTAGATCACGCCGATATCATAATCGAAGCCGGCACCGGAGAAGGCGTAACCGCCATAGAGGTCGAGCTCCATCGTGGTGTCGTCCGAGAAGTCGACGCTGGAACCCCAGACACCGACATAGAAGCCCTCGGCCTCAACGTCGAAGCCGCCGGAAATGGCCGGGCCACCATCTGTCTGGGTGATACCGCGGAACACATAGTCCGAACCGAGCGCGACATTGCCGGTAACTTCCTGGGCGGCAACCGGGGCGGTGAAGGCGCAGGCAGCGAGGCCCAATGCGAGATACTTGATTTTCATGACTTACTCCTGGGTGGAAGATCGAGTGTGGGTGGTCTGGATTTCCTGAGGCTCCGATCGGCAGGACGAGAGCGCAGCTCTCCCGTTGACCGCGTAATGACCGGTGCGGATTTCAGTGTCTGTGGGTGGCTCGGCGAAGACCGACGCTCACCGGTTGATGACATAGTCTGGCTTGGCTCCGGGACGGCCCCGTCCGGCGGCGGGCCGGGATCCGGAGAGACGGGCTCTCCGGATCCGGCCGCTTGAGCCGTTACTGCGCCGGGGCTGAAGTCTTTCCCACGTCACTGGCGAAGATGGAGCCGGCGTCATGTCCGAGCTCGGACAGGTCACCGCCAACATTTTCGGCGTCTGGCGACAGTCGGATACCGACCGTGATCTTGAGGATCAGCCAGACAGCGAAGCTGGTTGCGAAGACGAAGGCACCGATGGCACCGACGCCGACGGCCTGGCCGAAGAAGGTGGCGTCGGAATTGGTCAGCGGCACGGCCATCGTGCCCCAGATGCCGGCGAAGAGGTGGACCGGGATAGCCCCGACAACATCATCGATCCGGACAGCTTCGAGCAATTTGGCGCCGAAGGTTGCAATCACTGAACCCACCGCACCGATGGCAATGGCCTGCAGGATTGTCGGCGTGAGCGGCTCGGCCGTGATGGCCACCAGTCCAGCCAGGGCCCCATTGAGGCAGTAGGCGAGATTGGCCTTGCCACCACCGAGCAGCATGGACAGGAGGTAGGCCGTCACGACGCCACCGGCGGCAGCCATGTTGGTGTTGGCAAAGATCTGCGAAATGGCGACCGCATCAGCAGAGGAACCCAGTGCGAGTTGCGAGGCGCCGTTGAAGCCGAACCAGCCGAACCAGAGAATGAAGGTACCCAGTGTTGCCAGTGGCAGGGAGCCCGGGGTCATTGGCTTGGAGTCCGGACCGAAGCGACCGGACCGCGCGCCAATCAGGATGGCACCGGCAAGGGCGGCCCAGCCACCGGTTGAGTGAACCAGGGTCGAACCGGCGAAGTCAGAGAAGCCGAAATCGGCATCCAGCCAGCCGCCGCCCCATTCCCAGCTACCCTGGATCGGGTAGATCAACGCGGTAAGGATGACCACGAAGATGAAGAAGGGGCCGAGCTTCACGCGCTCGGCAATGGTACCGGAGACGATGGAGGCTGCGGTGGCCACAAAGACCATCTGGAAGAACCAGTCCGAGGCCGCGGCATAGCCGGTCCCCAGATCGATCGCCTCGTCGCTCGCGAGTTCGGACGGCGCCCAGATTGCGGGCATTCCGAAATACGGGGTCTGCCCGCCATACATGACCTGATAGCCGACCAGGTAGAACATGATGCCGGCGATCGAGTAGAGAGCGATATTCTTCAGGCAGATGGCCGCGGTGTGCTTGGTGCGCACGAAGCCGGCTTCCAGCATGGCGAACCCGGCCGCCATGAGCATGACCAGGAAACCCCCGATCAGGAATAACAGCGTATTGAAAACAAAGGCTGTTTCCTCGGACACTTGAGCCTGTGCGGCACCGGTCAAGCCGATACCTGCCACTACGGCGCACAGCGCGCCTCGAGCCAGTGTCTTGTTCATTTGTGTCCTGCCAATCATTGGGATCCCCCCGTTTCTGGCAACTGCCCCTCACCATCCGGCCTGTCATCAGGTCGCGAACAGGGCTGCAGACTTCCTGCAGCACTTGAAAACTCTTTTCAGGATCAATGAGGTAGCGGTCGCCACGCGGGGCGCCCTGACCGGATATGATGCCCGGTCGATCACTCACGATCCGCGTCACACAGGTGTGACGGCGGATCCAATCAATTGCGCTCTGTGGTCAGGTCACCTTGTGGCGACTCTTGATTTCGAGAGCCTAGGACGCACTCTGCTGCATCGCAACATTTTTCTTTCAGTGCGCCTTGGGCGGTATTTTATTTCACCGGGAGTCCCGATATCGGTCCGATCTGGAATTATTTGCTCCTGGAAAGAGGCTGGCGTCGGCCGCCGCCAGCAGTTCAATCCACAGAGTCGCGACATGATCGGATGTCGCCCGAAAATTTGCTGCGCGTGCACAAATTTCCGTCAACCGCTTCGTGAAGTTTTTTTGTCAGACCCGTCAGGCTGCACGGAATTGAGCGCCCCTGCCCGGCGATGAAGCAAGGTGATAAGCGATTCAATTACCGCATACGACGGCGGCTCAAGGGCCATCCGGACGGGTCAGGATGAAGAAAGCGGCACAGGACAGGACGATGATCTGGATCGCGATAACCATCACACTCACCCCCATGGCGATACTCAACACCAACGCCATGAGCATGGCGGCAACGGCCAGAAGCTTGGATTTGCGATCGATGCTGCCATGCGCCTGCCAGTTCCGGATCAAGGGACCGAAACGCTTGTGGGCGAGGAGCCAGGCATGAAGCCGGGGTGAGGACCGCGCGAAGGCGAAGGCAGCCAGCAAGAGGAAAGGGGTGGTCGGCACGAGCGGCAAGACCACACCGGCAATTGCCAGGCCTACACAAACCAGGCCGAACACCCGCCAAATCAGTCGCTTCATCCACATACGGCCAAACTAGACTGTTTCACGCGCGCGAGCGCGTAGTATTCTTGTGCGCGAAACGCCTCCTTGCCGGATAATTATGCCCGGCAATGTCGAAACCTGCTCTTTGATGCAGTTTTTTTCCAAGTCGGGGTTGCCTTAACCAAAAAGCCGGGTCACGTTGCACCGCAATAGAGTTCTGGAAAGCCGATCTGATGATCAATGCGTACGCTCTGCCGGTTGCCCCGGCCGCTGCCCTGACGGGCGAGCGGGTGAACGCGCTCGGCCTACTCCTTCTCGTACTTGTACTTATTATCCCGACCATAACGGGAGCGGTAAGCGCGCCTGCCTGACGAGAGACCTCGCCAACCGGCAGACACAAAAAACCCCGCTCCCGGAACCCGGAGCGGGGTTTTTTTGTGTTTCGAGCCACGGAACACGACAATGACCCACGACAGCCGCAAGACCTCAGATGCCATCACTGCCGGTCCGGCCCGCGCGCCGGCCCGCGCGATGATGCGTGCCACCGGCATGGAGGATGCTGACTTCGACAAGCCGTTGATCGGTGTCATCAACACATGGACCACGGTCACCCCGTGCAACATGCATCTGGCTGACCTGGCGGAACCGGTCCGCGAGGCGGTCCGTGACGCCGGCGGCCACCCGGTCGACTTCAACACCATCGTCGTCTCCGACGGCATCTCGATGGGCACTGAGGGCATGCGCGCCTCGCTGATCTCGCGCGAGGTCATCACCGACTCGATCGAGCTGGCGACCCGCGGCCACAGCCTGGATGGGGTGGTCATCCTGGTCGGTTGCGACAAGACCATCCCGGCCGCAGCCATGGCGCTGGCGCGCATGGATGTGCCCGGCTGCATCCTCTATGGCGGCACGATCATGCCGGGCAAGCTGGGCGACCAGGCCCTGTCGATCCAGGACGTGTTCGAAGCCGTCGGCGCCCATGCTGCAGGAACGCTGGATGATGCCGGCCTGACGAAAGTCGAGAAGGCCGCCTGCCCTGGCGCGGGCGCCTGCGGTGGCCAGTTCACCGCCAATACGATGGCGATGATCCTGACCATGCTGGGCCTGTCCCCCATGGGCGTGAACGATATCCCCGCGCCCCATCCGGACAAGCCGGAGGCCGCCGCGCGCTGCGGCCGCCTGGCCGTCGAACTGGCAAAGGCTGGCACCACCGCGCGTCGCTTCATCACCGAGGATTCCCTGCGCAATGCAGTTATCGCCGCCTCGGCCTCGGGCGGTTCAACCAATGCCGTCCTGCATGTCGCCGCGATCGCCGCGGAAGCGGGCGTGGACTTCGATATCGCCGATTTCGACCGGATTTCCAGCGCAGCGCCGGTGATCACCGACCTGAAGCCGGGCGGGCGCTTCCTGGCCCACCACATGTTTCTGGCCGGCGGCTCGCGCCTGTTCGGCCAGCGCCTGATCGAAGGCGGCCTGCTGGCTGACACGCCGACCGTCACCGGAGAGAGCCTGCACGCCGAATGCGCAAGCGCCGAGGAAAGCCTCAATCAACGGGTCATCCATTCAGTCGCCAAGCCGGTCAAGGCCGACGGCGGCTTCCGGGTCCTGACGGGTGATCTGGCGCCCGAAGGCGCCGTGCTCAAACTGTCCGGGCATGACCGCACTGAATTCTCCGGTCCGGCCCGGGTGTTTGAATGCGAGGAGGATGCCTTCGCCGCGGTCGAGGCCAATGCGGTCAAGGCCGGCGACATTCTCGTCATCCGCAATGAGGGTCCCAAGGGCGGTCCCGGCATGCGTGAAATGCTGGGCGTCACCGCTGCCCTGGTCGGCCAGGGTCTGGCCGGCGATGTGGCCCTGATCACGGATGGCCGTTTTTCCGGCGCCTCCAAAGGTTTCGTCATTGGCCATGTCAGCCCGGAAGCTGCCGATGGCGGGCCGATCGGCCGCATCCGCAATGGCGACATCATCCGCATCGATGTGGCCACACGGCGCATCGATGTCGAGGCGGACCTCGCCAGCCGTCCACCCTCCTCATCCGGCCGGCCTGCGCCGACCGGTGTCTTCGCCAAATATGCCGCCCTGGTCTCTTCGGCCGCGCGCGGTGCCACCACTCTCATCGCTCCGCCGCCTGCAGCGACGGCGCGCCCCACACACACATCATCCAAGCAGGAGATGCCCGCATGACTGCCTCCACCCCGTCCCGCCGTGCCGCCTTCGAGGTCGACACGACAGCCTTCAAGGCCCAACCGGTCGCCGTTATCGGCTATGGCAGCCAGGGCCGTGCCCATGCCATGAACCTCAAGGACAGCGGCTGTGACGTCACGGTCGGTGTTCGCCCCGGCGGTGCCGGCGAGAAGAAAGCCAAGGCTGACGGCCTCAAGACGGCGACGCCGGAAGAGGCCACCAAGGCCGGCAAGCTGATTGCCATCCTGACCCCGGACATGAGCCATGAAGCCCTGTTCCGCGAATCCATCGCACCCAACCTGTCTCCCGGCGATGCGGTTCTGTTCGCGCACGGCTTCTCGGTCCATTTCGGCCGTGTCACCCCGCCGGAAGGCGTCGATATCATGCTGGTCGCTCCGAAAGGTCCGGGCGATCTGGTTCGCCGCGAATACGAAATCGGCCGCGGTGTGCCTTGCCTGTTCGCCGTCCAGCAGGATGCGACCGGCGAAGCCCGGGAGCGGGCACTGGCCTACACATCCTGCATTGGCGGCGCCAATTCCGGCGTGATCGAGACGACTTTCGCCGAGGAAACCGAGACCGATCTGTTCGGCGAGCAGGCCGTCCTGTGCGGCGGCGCAACCGAGCTGGTCATGGCGGGCTATGAGACCCTGGTTGATGCCGGCTACCAGCCGGAAGTGGCCTATTTCGAATGCCTGCACGAGCTCAAGCTGATCGTCGACCTCCTCTATGAAGGCGGAATGGCCAAGATGCATGAATTCATCTCGGAGACCGCCATTTACGGCGATCTGCGCTCGGGACCCCGCGTCATCAATGACGAGACCCGCGCGCGCATGCGTGAGGTTCTCAAGGACATCCAGGACGGCACTTTCGCGCGCGACTGGATCACCGAGAACCAGGCCGGCAAGCCGCAATACCAGGCCCTGCTGCGCAAGGATCTGGAACATCCGATCGAGAAAACCGGCGCCGCCCTGCGCGCCGACATGCCGTGGCTGCAGCCCGGCGCGAACGCCTGACCGGCGCACGACGAGAAGAAGAAGGACGAGATGTGATGACGGCCCTGCCCGCCACCGAGATCGACGACACGGCCTCCGCTGCCGACGCCGCACAGACGCGTACCCGCCAGACCGGGGCGCATGCGGTCGTACGGACACTGGAAGCGTTGGGTGTGACCCGGGTCTTCGGCTATCCGGGCGGGGCCATCATGCCGGTCTATGACGCGCTGACCGGCTCGTCCCTGAAGCATATCCTGGTCCGCCACGAACAGGCCGCCGCATTCGCGGCCGATGCCCAGGCGCGCCTGACCGGCAAGGCCGGCGTCTGTCTGGCCACGTCCGGACCGGGCGCCACCAACCTCCTGACCGGCATCGCCAATGCCTATCTGGACAGCGTCCCGATGATCATCCTCACCGGCCAGGTTCCGTCCGGACTGATGGGGACCGACGCTTTCCAGGAAGTCGATGTCTTCGGCATGTCCATGCCGGTCGTGAAACATTCGATCATTATCCGCGATCCGATGCGGATCCCGGAAATGATCGCGGAAGCCTTCCAGATCGCGGAGGGCGGACGCCCCGGCCCGGTCCTGATCGATCTGCCGAAGGATGTCCTACAAGCCGAGGCGTACCCCACCTTTCCCCCAGGGTCTCGGCCTGAGGCCGGGCCGCCGAGCCCGCCAGAATCAGACCTGGCGAGCGCGACGGCCCTGCTGGCCCAATCGGACCGCCCCGTCCTCTACATCGGTGGCGGCGTCACCTTGGGCGGTGCCGTCGACGCCGTGCGCGACTTCATGGCGCGCACCGGCATACCCGCAGTCGCCACACTGAAGGGCCTGGGCTGTGCCCACCCCGACAGCGAGACCTATCTCGGCATGCTGGGCATGCATGGCGGACGCGCGGCCAATGTGGCGGTCGATGAAAGCGATCTGCTGATCTGTTGCGGTGCGCGCTTCGATGACCGGGCGACGGGTCGTCTGGACAGTTTCGCGCCCGGCGCCCGGATCATTCATATCGACGGCGATGCCGCCGAGATCGACAAGCTGCGCCGGGCCGAGATCGGCCTGGCCGGCGACATCACGGAAATCCTCGCCGGCATCACCAATGACTGGCTGGATATTGCGGCGTGGCGCGACACCTGTATCGAGCGCAAACACCGTCACGCCTTCCGCTATGACGCGCCAGGTTCCGGCGTTTATGCCCCGGCCATGCTGAAGGAATTGTCGGAAGTCGCTGGCGATGACTTCATCGCCGCCTGCGATGTCGGCCAGCACCAGATGTGGGTGGCCCAGCATTGCCGTTTCTCGCGCCCGGAACACCATCTGACCTCAGCGGGCCTGGGCGCGATGGGCTATGGCCTGCCTGCCGGAATCGGCGCTGCGATGACGCGGCCGGATGCCAAGGTCGTCACCATCACCGGCGACGGCTCGATCATGATGAATATCCAGGAATTGGCCACGGCCCGCCGCTATGGCGTGCCGGTCAAGATTTTGCTGCTGGACAACGCCTCGCTGGGCCTGGTTCGGCAATGGCAGGAGTATTTCTTCGAAGAGAATTTTTCCGAGATCGACCTCTACGACAACCCCGATTTCGCGGAAGTGGCCCATGCCTTCGGCATCGAGGCGTTCACCGTTCACAGCCGCGAGGAAGTGCCCGCGGCGATCGACCGCCTGCTCAAGGCACGCGGCCCCATACTGGCGCACGTCCTGATCGACCCGCGTGAGAATGTCTGGCCGCTTGTGCCGCCGGGCGCGTCCAATGCCGACATGATGGAGAACTGATCATGCGCACCTTGCTTCGTATTGATATCGCTGACGCAGAAGGCGCCCTGATGCGGCTTATCGGTCTTGTCGAACGCCGCGGCTTCACCATTGCAACGCTCGACAAGGCGGCCTCATCGAACGGTCAGTCCACAGTGACCATGTCGCTCGATGCCCGCGATGACGCGCGCAACATGGATGTGCTGGCCCGCCAGGTCGCGCGCCTGCTCGACGTGCGCGGCGTCTTCACGCCCGATTTCGAGCCCCAGATTGCCCCGGAAATCGCTGCCCAGGCAGCCGGTACGCCCCATCGATGGAGGCAAGCATGCCCGCCCCGACACTGACATCTGTGAACACCCCGCAGCCGGACCGGTTGCATATCTTCGACACCACGCTGCGCGATGGTGAACAGGCTCCGGGCTTCTCCATGAACCCGGCGGAAAAACTGGAAATTGCGCACCTGCTCGAGGCCATGCGGGTCGATACGATCGAGGCCGGCTTCGCTGCGGCCTCGCCCGGCGACAGCGAGGCCATCCGCCTGATCGCATCGGAAATCCGCAATTCCACCCTGTGCTCGCTGGCGCGCGCCAATGAGAAGGACATCGATGCGGCTGCCCACGCGCTCGAACCGGCGCATCGCAAACGCCTGCATATCTTCATCGCGACCAGTCCCATCCATCGCGAGGCCAAGCTGCGCATGTCGCGCCGCGAAGTGCTGCAGACGATCGAGCGTTGCCTCCGGCACGCGGCGGGCACATTCGATGAGATCGAATTCTCCGCCGAAGATGCCCTGCGCACCGAGCCGGATTTCCTGGTCGAGGCCATGGCCTGTGCCGCCGCCCATGGCGCCGATGTCCTGAACGTTCCCGACACGGTCGGCTATTCCGAACCGGACGAGATCCGCGCCGTGTTCGAGAAACTTGTCGCCCAGGTCCAGCGCCCGGACCATGTGATCTTCTCCGCCCATTGCCACAATGACCTGGGACTGGCCGTCTCCAATTCGCTCGCCGCCGTAAAGGGCGGGGCCCGCCAGGTCGAATGCGCGATCAACGGGATCGGCGAGCGCGCCGGCAATTGCTCGCTGGAGGAAATCGTCATGGCCTTGCAGGTCCGGGCCGACATCTTCCCGGCTGTCAGCCATGTCGACGCCACCAAGATCTGGTCGGCCAGCCAGCGCCTGGCCCGGGTGACCGGTACCGCGGTCGCGCCCAACAAGGCTATCGTCGGCAAGAATGCCTTTGCCCACGAGGCCGGCATCCATCAGCACGGCATGATTTCCGACCGCCGGACCTATGAGATCATGACACCGGAAAGCGTCGGAGCGCCGGGCTCGGCCCTGGTGCTGGGCAAGCACTCAGGCAAGCACGCCCTGGTCCAGCGCCTGGCCAAGCTGGGCTATCAGCCCGACCCGGACAAGCTGAACCAGGTCTTCAAGGATTTCAAACACCTGGCCGATGAGCTGGGCGAAGTGAATGATGCCGATCTGGTTGCCATGATGGAAGGCTTCTCCCCCAGCGGTTCGCGCTGGACCGTTCTGCGCACCGAGTTGCGCACAACGGCCGGTCGCCAACCCAAACAGTTTGCCCGCATTGAACTGGAGCATCCCGACCGCGGCCGCGTCTCCGACATCGCGTCCGGCGACGGCCCGATTGCGGCCGCCTTTGCGGCGGTCCAGCGTATCACCGGCACGGACGCCACCGTGACGGCTCTGGAGACCCGCATGCGATCGACCGCGACCGGTCGCGAATTCGTTGCCGATATCAGCATCGACATTGACGGCACGATCTTCTCCGGGCGCGCGCGTGGCCCCGATATCGTCACCGCAGCCATCGACTCGCTGCTCTTCACACTCGATCGCGGTGAGGCCTATGGCCGGGCCGACATGACCCAGAAACAACCGGCTCAGGCCGTCTGACAGGACACAGTAAAATGGCAATCCAGGAAACCGACTTCATCTGGCGCAACGGCGAACTGATCGACTGGCACGAAGCCCAGACGCATGTTCTCTCACACGCTTTGCATTACGGCTCCTCCGTCTTCGAGGGGATCCGCTGCTACGACACGCCGACCGGCCCGCACATCTTTCGGCTGACCGACCACATCAAGCGACTGTTCAACAGCGCCAAGGTCTATCACATGCCGATCGAGCACACCGAAGCAGAGGTCGAAGCGGCCTGCCGGATGGTGATCCGGTCCAATCATCTGAAGGACGCCTATATTCGCCCGGTCGCCTTTTTCGGCTATGGCGGGATCGGTGTCCTGCCGGGTGCCGACAGCAAGCCTGAAATCTGCATCGCCGCCTTCCCCTGGGGCGCCTATCTCGGTGAGGAAGCGCTGACCAAGGGCGTGGATTGCTGCATTTCCTCGTGGAGCCGACCGGCCCCGAACACCATTCCAACCGGCGCCAAGGCGGGCGGAAATTATCTGTCTTCCATGTTGATCAGCCATGAGGCGCATTCGCGTGGCTTCGACGAAGGCATTGGTCTGGACGTCAATGGTCTGGTGTCGGAAGGCGCCGGGGAGAACATCTTCGTCGTCTCCGATGGCGTCATCCGCACCCCGCCGAGCTCGGCCTCCATCCTGTCAGGCCTGACCCGGGATTCGGTGATGAAACTGGCCGAGGCGGAAGGTTTCGATGTCCGCGAGCAGACCCTGTCCCGCGAGAGCCTCTACTTCGCCGACGAGATTTTCTTCACCGGCACGGCAGCAGAGATCACTCCGGTCCGCTCGGTCGACGGACATGTTGTTCGCGCGGGCGGTCGGGGACCGATAGCGGAACTGATGCAGGAGCGCTTCTTCGGCCTGTTCTCCGGCGATACGCCGGACCGTCATGGCTGGCTGCAGCCGGTCCAGGACAATGCGATGGAGGTTCAGCATGTCGCCTGAGACTGAGCGCACGGGCGAGGCCCCGCGCTCCCTGTTCGACAAGGTCTGGGAGGCTCACCAGGTTCGGGACGAAACGGTGGAGACGCCGGGTCTGCTCTATATCGACCTGCATCTCGTGCATGAAGTGACCTCACCGCAGGCTTTCTCCGTGCTCGATGAGCGCGGGCTGGGCGTGCGTCGCCCCGACCGCACCCTGGCAACGATCGACCATGCCACGCCGACGCTCGACTTTGCGCCGGGCGAGACGCCGCCCTATGCGACCAAGGCGGCGCAGAGCCAGGTCGAGCGCCTGCAGGACAATGCGAAAAAGCACGGCATCACCCTGCATGGCTGGGGCAGCGGTCATCGCGGCGTTGTCCATGTGATCGGGCCGGAACTGGGCGCGACACAACCGGGCATGACAATTGTGTGCGGTGACAGCCATACGGCCACTCATGGCGCCTTCGGGGGCCTCGCCTTCGGCATCGGCACCACGGAAGTCGGCCATGTCCTGGCGTCGCAATGCCTTCTGCAGCGCAAGCCGAAATCCATGCGCGTGACCGTCGATGGCGAGATCGCGACGGGCATTTCGGCCAAGGATATCATCCTCGCCATCATCGCCGAACTCGGAGTCGATGGCGGCACCGGGTGCGTAATCGAGTATGCTGGCAGCGCGATCGAGGCCCTCGACATGGAAGGCCGGATGACGGTCTGCAACATGTCAATCGAGGCTGGTGCCCGTGCGGGCATGATCGCGCCGGACGAAACCACTTTCGACTGGCTGAAAGGCCGCGAACACTGCCCGCAAGGCGCCGAGTGGGACGCCGCGGTCGCCCATTGGGCGACTCTGCGCAGCGACCCGGGAGCCCGCTTTGACCAGGAGGTCATGATTGACGCCGCGTCGATCCGGCCGATGGTGACCTGGGGCACAGCCCCGGATACCGGCATCGCCGTCAACACGCCCATTCCGACGCCGCGCACCGCATCCCAGAAGAAGGCGCTCGCCTATATGGGCCTCGAGGCCGGAAAGCCGGTGGCCGGCGCACGCGTTGATCAGGTCTTTATCGGCTCCTGCACCAATTCCCGCATCACCGATCTGCGCGAGGCGGCCGCCATCATGAGCGGTCGGCGGGTGGCGGACGGCATTCGCGCGCTCATCGTGCCCGGTTCGGTTGCCGTCAGGGCCCAGGCCGAGGCGGAAGGTCTCGACCGGATCTTCATCGAAGCCGGCGCCGAATGGCGTCAGCCCGGCTGCTCCATGTGTATCGCGATGAACGGCGATCGGGGCGAACCCGGCCAGTTGGTCGTCTCGACTTCGAACCGGAATTTCGAAGGCCGCCAGGGCCCTGGCGTCCGTACCATATTGGCCAGCCCGGCAACCACCGCGGCCGCCGCGATTGCAGGGCATGTCATCGAACCCGCCGAATTGATGGAGCCCGCCCATGCCTGATCCTGCTCCAAAGACTCAGGATGATGTCCGCCAGATCGACAGCCGGACCTTTGTCATCGATCAGGAAGACATTGATACCGACCAGATCATTCCGGCCCGTTTCCTGACCACGACCACACGGGACGGTCTGGGCAGGCTGGCCTTTCATGACTGGCGTTATGACGGAGACGGCAGGCCGCTTGATGCCGTTTCACTGAACAGCCTCGACACCGCTGCCTGCCGGGTTCTCGTTGCCGGTCGCAATTTCGGATGTGGCTCGTCGCGCGAACATGCGCCCTGGGCCCTGCATGATTTCGGCTTCCGGGCCGTCATCTCCAGCGAGTTCGCCGACATTTTCCGCTCGAACTCTGCCCGCAACGGACTGCTTCCGATCGTCGCGCCGGAGGCGGCTCATCACTGGTTGCTCGCCAATCCCGGCATTTCAATCAGGATCGATCTGGCCAGCCAGCATGTTGATCTGGGCAATGGCCCGAGTTTCGATTTCGAGATCGAACCCTTTGCCAAACACTGCCTGATGGAAGGCACGGATCCGCTCGGCTTCCTGATGAGCCATGCCGACGCCATCGACGCTTACGAGGCTGACATCGCATGAACTATCGCATCACCCTCCTGCCCGGTGACGGGATCGGACCGGAAATCACCGCAGTCGCCCGCGCCGTGCTCGAACATGTCGCCGCGCTGGAAGGCTTCCGAATCGAGTTTGAGACCTGTGCCTTTGGCGGTGCCTCCATCGATGCATTCGGGGAGCCGCTGACAGACCAGACGCTTTCGGCCTGCCGGGCGGCCGATGCGGTTTTTCTTGGCGCGGTGGGGGGGCCGAAATGGGATCGGGCCGACGCCCGGCCGGAAGCCGGCCTTCTGTCCCTGCGCAAGGCGCTGGGCGTCTATGCCAATCTGCGTCCGGCCGCCGTGCATCCGGCTCTGGCCGGAAAATCACCCCTGCGCCCGGACCTCGTCGCGGGCACGGATGTGCTGATCGTGCGCGAATTGACCGGTGGCATCTATTTCGGCGAACGTGAACGGACCGCCGACACAGCCAGCGATAAATGCACCTATTCACGCAGCGAGATTGAGCGGGTGGCGCGCATCGCCTTTCAGCAGGCCCGACTGCGCCGCGGCAAGCTGACCTCGGTCGACAAGGCCAATGTGCTGGAAACCAGCCGTCTCTGGCGCGATGTCGTCAGCGAGATGGGCGCCCGCGATTTTCCGGATGTCGCGCTCGACCACATGTATGTCGACGCCGCCGCCATGCACATGCTGCGCGCACCGGCGAGCTTCGATGTGATCGTCACCGAAAACATGTTCGGCGATATTCTCTCCGACGAGGCCTCCATGCTGCCCGGTTCGATCGGACTGCTGGGATCGGCGTCGCTGGGCGACAGCAAGCCGGGCCTGTTCGAGCCCATCCACGGCTCCGCGCCGGACATTGCCGGCCAGGACAAGGCCAACCCGTTCGGGGCCATCGAAGCCGCCGCACAATTGCTGGAAAGCCTCGACGAAAACGCTGCCGCAAAACGACTTAGAGACGCGGTCAATGCGATGCATGAAGCCGGCGAATGGACCGGTGATCTGGGCGGAACGCTCAGCTGCTCGCAGGCCGGGGTCAAACTGGTTGAACGCCTCGAGGCCGAGGCGGTGGCGGCGGAATAGCCGCCGCCACCAGCGCCTGTTCGGTCAGCGCCTGTTTGGGCAGCGCCTATTCCGCCGGCAGATTCTCGAGAAAGAAGCGGATCATGTTCTCGCCCATCACCTGGCGCACCTCGTCCTCGCCCAGACCGGCAGCGAGCAGCCGGTCGGTGAGCACGGCATATTCAGAGGCGTCAAATGTCGTCGTGACCGTTCCGTCATAGTCGGAGCCGAGCGCGACATGGTCGATACCCACCAGATCGATCGCGGCCAGCAATGTCGCCGCCACGCCTTCGGGGCTGTCATCACAGGTGACATCGGCCCAGAAGCCGATCCCGATCAGGCCGCCGCCGGCTGCAATCCGCTGCATGAGCGCGTCGGGAATATTCCGCTTCACTGCGCAGTGGCCGTGCACGCCCGTATGGGACACCACGAGGGGGCTGTCCGTCATGGCCAGCACATCCTCGACGACTTGCGGGGACGAGTGGGCAACATCAATGATGAGGCCACGCTCATCCATGCGGTGAATGACCTCGCGCCCAAAATCGGTCAGCCCGTCATTGGATACACCATGCAGGGAGCCGCCGAGCGCATTGTCGAAGAAATGCTGCAGGCCGAGCATGCGATAGCCGGCATCCCAGAGCACATCAACATTCCCGATTTCCCCCTCAAGCGGATGGGCTCCCTCGGTTTCAAGCAGGCCCGCCATCGCGGCCGGATCGGTTTCGCGCGCCGCCAGGACCGCTTCGAGATCGGCCCGGGTCCGCACCACGGTGAAGCTGTCATCGCGCTCTGCCAGGCGGTTCAGCCGATCGGCATGATAGACCGCGCGTTCCAGGATCGAATCCCAGGTCCGCATCGGCCAACGCTGGACGATGGCGAGCGCCGTGATGTCGTCACTGTCGGCGGTGTTGCTATCGTAATTCTGGCCAGAGGGCGTCTTTGTCACGCTGGAGAAGACCTGGAAGGCGACCTGCCCGGCCCGAAGGCGCGGCAGATCGGTATGACCCCGACCATTCCATCGGGTCGGATCGCGCATCCACAACAGCATGTCGGAGTGTAGATCGCCGACCCGGAGCGTGCCGTGCAGCGCCTCGGCCTCAGCGGTCAGACCATAGGGTTCGTGGGGTGTGACGACATTCATGTCGGCATCGATCCGGGCCGGTAGAATGAAGAAGACAAACCCCACAGCGACGAGCAGGACGCCGACGCAAACAGCCAGAATGAAACGCATGAAGACCCACCTCGATAACCACGGCCAAAGGCATAAACCGGAATTCCGGACAGAAAAAGGGCGGCCGGTAAGAAGCGGCCGCCCTGAAATCCGTCACGCTGAAAGCGTCGACTACTCGCTGTAGAGCTCGGAAATCGACAGCGTGGCATCGGCATTCTGGCCCTGGCTGTACGAGCCAATCCAGATGTCATAGGTGCCGGAAGCCGGATTGGAGAAAGTCAGCGACGGGTTGAGGCCGACATTGCCGCCATCATCATCGCAATACCAATTCCCATTGGGATCATTGACGAGAATGGTCGTGTCCGAGTTCGATGCCGCGGACAGGATCAGCGGGAGCGAACCGGCGCTGAAGCTCAGTTCGAAGTCCGGAGCTGACGACACCCATCCAGCACACCCATTGCGCACTTCCGAGGCGCGGTGTGTGCCGCCGGAGATGATGTTGACCCGATAGGGATCCGGAGCGAAACCGCCGCTCAGATTGGCACCGCCGAAATTGGCCGGAAGGGACCAGTCAATGCTCTGATAGCTGCCGCCACCCTGGGAGGGCTGGCCGCCAGCCATGCCGAGTTCGGAAATCGACAGGGTCGCCTGGGCATAATCGCCCTCGGAATAGGAGCCGACCCAGATGTCGTACCGACCGGAAGCCGGATTGGCGAATGTCATGCTCGGATTGAGGCCTTGGCCGCTGTCATCGTCGCAATACCAGTTGCCGGCCGGCCCGTTGACCACGAGCGTCGTGTCGGAACCGGAAACCGAGCTGATGGTCAGGTCGAACATGTTGCCGGCCTGGTAATAGACCGAATAGTCAGGCGCATTGGCGATCCAGCCACGACAGGAGCTGGAGAGGTTGCTGGCGTGCAACTGTCCACCCGATGTCAGCGTGACGTTATACGGATCCGGCGTGAAGCCGGAGCTTAGATTGACCGACCCGAAAGACGGCGGCGCGGTAAAGTCTTGCGCGGTGGCCGCGCCAGCCAAAAATGCGGATGCGATGACGCTCGCAATAATCTGGGTTTTCATCTGGATCCCCTCCCTGTAGTCCGTGTGGAACACCCCTGCGTTCCGAATAACACGTCTTGTCTGTGGAAGATTAGAGGATTTCCCGACTGAACCATAGCTGAACGCGAAAATATTCGGATTGCGGCGTCCGGGCCGCTAGCCACGCCCGTTCTTCGGCAGAAGGATGGTGGCCTCGACGATATTTCCGGCTCCCAGATAGGTCAGGGACGAGAAGGCCAGGTCCTTCGCCATCGCGATGCCGCGACCCCGATATCCGTCCATCGGGCGCATGTCCGCCAGATAGCGGACATGATCAAATCCGTCACCTTCATCCTGGATTGTCATCGAGATGATGCGGTCGCTGCGCTTGAAGCTGAAGATCACCACCCGGTGCGCAAAGGCCGGATTGCCGAGGCGGGCCTCGACTTCCTCGCGCCAGCATCCCTCCAGCAAAAGATCGTGCTTCAAGGCGGCATCGATTTCCAGATTGCCATGCTCGACGGCATTGATCAGCAATTCCTGCAGCCCGACCGCGACAAGGTCCGAATTGGGGCAGGCAAGCGCGACCATGGTCGCCAGATTGCGGGCTTCATCCAGGGTGCGAAAGACAAATTGTCCATTGATAATCGTGCCAATCGCCGACTTTCGTCGGGCGACATCGGCGCGCAGGGACATCACCTGATCGCGGAAATCCTTGGTCGAGCGAACGACCGACATGACGGATTCAAGATCGACATCGCTGTGCAGAACGAAATCAGCCCGCGTCCCGGTGGTCGGGTCATCGGTGATGAGAATGGACTGGAGCGCGCCGGCATTGTGGTCAGCAGCCCGGCCTATCTCTCCGCCGTGGGCATCATCGGCGATCACAAGGCCGACCGTCGCGCCTTGCGGAAGCTCCGCCTCGAGAACAACCAGCTCCCCATAGCGCTCCACCATTGATTGGCGTATCGCGATCGCCAGCGGCGTCTCATCAAGGCGGACCCAGATTGCGTCGGATAGCGTCTTCGTGGTCTCACCTGTCACCGGTCACCTCCAGGAGCAGGAGTGTGAGGTCGTCGCGGCTCTGGGCCTCGGGATCATCGAATACCTGCCCGATCATGGCGCTCATGAAACCGGCGCCACCTTCCCGCGAGACCACGTCATGCGCGAGCCGCGCGAGATCTTCCGGCTCCAGTGACAGATCGGGCTGTTCGAAATTTTCGTACAGCGCGTCGCTGTAGCAAAGCAGCCGGTCACCCTGCTTCAGGCTGGTTTTCCAGGTGTCATAGCTGACCCCCGGGGCGCATCCGAGAATAAGGCCGCTGCCACCCAGAGCCTGCCAACCGCCCGAGGCTTCCAGCAGGATTGGAGGCGGGGCCCCGGCAATCGCGTAATGCAGGTGGCCGGAGGCGGTATCGATCACCGCATAAAAGGCGGTGGCGAAATGCTCTACCGGCAGGATCTGGTACAGGTAGTCATTCACCGCGGCCAGCCAAAGCCCTGGCTCGGACCGGTCGTGGCGCAGTGTGTCGGTCAGCATGTGAACGCGAAAGGCGTTGATCGCGGCGGCCACGCCATGCCCCGACAGATCGATCATCAGGATGCCAAAACGGGTTTCATCGATCTCGAAGACCTGCCAGAGGTCGCCGCCCAGCTGATTGGAGGCTTGATAGAAGGTCCACAAATCTGCACCACGCGGGCGGGCAATCGCGGCGACGTCCTCATCGGATTTGAGGAGCGAGATCTGCATCGCCTCGGCCGCCTTCAGCTCCTCCTCCATCCGGCGCCGATAGCGCTGGAGGCTGTTCATCATGCGGCGACGTTCAAGATGCAACCGCACCCGCGACACGATCTCGTGGGGGTGAATGGGTTTGGAAATCACATCCGAGGCACCGGCATCAAAGGCCGACGCCCTCTGGTCGGCATCCTCAAGGGCTGTCTGAATCAGGATCGACACAGGCAGGTTCAGGCGTTGCCGGACTTCCCGGCAGACATCAAACCCGTCCTTGTTCGGCATAACGATATCGAGAACGACGATCTCGACCGGCTCACGTTCGAGAACGTCCAGCGCCTCCACACCGTCACTGGCAAACAGGTGATTGGTGAAGCCCGCGGCCTCGAGCACAGCGGCAATCATCAGGCGCGAGGATTTCTGGTCATCAACGATCAGGATGAGCGCGGTATCCACTGCGTGGTCTGACAGGAGTGACTCGTCGGGCCCTGACATCGCCACCTCAGACGATCTTGATCAGCTGGTCTACCTTGGACAGCTCGACCACTTTGGCAACATGCCCGGTCACGCCTGACAGCACGAGGGCCTTGCCCGACTTGTCAGCCTTGTCCTTGGCCAGAAGCAACATGCCGATACCGGCAGAGTCGATCATCTTGGTGGTCGTGAGGGAAAGTTCCACAAGCTCAGGCGTGCAAGCCGCGATCTCGTCAACAATCCGTCGGAAAGGCTCGTGGTCGTCAAAGGTGATCACACCGGATATCCACACGAGAAGTCGGTCGTCCCGGTTTTCAGTCCTGTATTCCATCGAATCTTCCTCCGTGCCGTCTGGGGCATCAAGCTCAGGATGCGGACTCCAGACGAGAAATCGAGCGATCGAGAACCTCGGTCAACGCCGCGCCCGGATCGCTGGCATCGCGTTCCAGCTCGGCGGCAATCTGGCTGAGCTGAACCAGGCCAATATTGGAGGCGGCCCCCTTGAGAGCATGCGCCGAAGCCTTGGCCTGATCTTCATCAGAATTGGCAAGCGCCTCATAATAGGCTTGCCCGAGAGACCGCAAATCCGTGACGAACTGGTCTTTCATTCCGGCAAACACCTCGACGCCGACGGCATTGACCAGGGTCTGGATTATGAGCGGATCGATTTCCGGTTGAGTGCGCCAGTCGCTCACATGTCTCTCCCCGATTGCTCATCCCGGCCCAAGAAGGCCGAGCTCGCTGCCAACCCTGCATCAAGGCCGCTAACAATCCCTGAAATTCGGGGACATTCAGACAGCTGCCACAGAGTGCAGCCTTCCGGGAGATTTGTGAAGCTAAGAGGCCGGTGCGGCTGAGGAATCGCGGATCACGATCTCGGAGCGAATTTCACGGCGCGCGGCGGCGGCCTCATCGCCATTGAGATGGCTGGCCAGCAATTCGATGGCCGCACTGGCCATGTCCGAAATCGGCTGTCGAACCGTGGTCAGTTGGGGCCAGATCGCCGTCGCCGTCTGGGTGTCATCAAAACCCACCACCGTGAGATCACGCGGCACATCAAGCGCATGCTTGTGTGCCAGAGCGATCACAGCCACCGCCATGTCATCATTGGAGGCGAAGATCGCGGTCGGTCGATCGGCGAGCGACAACAGGCGATCCGCCGCTTCCAGGCCCGATTTGTACGTAAATGCACCCGGCGCGATCAGGGCAGGATCGCTTTCCAGCCCATGCGCTGCGAGTCCTTCGAGGAAGCCGGCATGTCGTTCCCGACTGGCGCCATGCTCTTCCGGACCCAGCACGAAGCCGATCCGCCTGTGGCCAAGCTCGATGAGATACTCAGTCATTCGACGCGACGCGGCGCGGTCATCGGTCAGCACACAGGGAGCGCGATCCAGATCATTGTCGGGCGCGATGCGGACATGTGGAATACCCGCCTCCGCAACGGCAACAAGCACGTCTGCATTGTCGCAAACCGGCGGCGGCATCACGATGCCGTCGAAATTCGAGGTGCGCAGCATGGCCGCGATCTCGGCGGCCCAGTCCTCGCCGGCAGCGCCACAGCTCTCCAGCACCAGATGATATCCGGATGTACGACAGCGGTTCAGCGCGCCGATCAGCAATTCACTGATATAGCCGGCGCTGGGATTGTCGTAGAGGAGGCCGATGAAATAGGCGTTCGCGCGGGCAAGGTTTCGCGCCGACAGGTTTGGCCGGTAGTTGAGTTCCTTGATGGCAGCCTGGACGCGCTCGCGCGTCGCGGGGCGGACATTCGGCTCGGCATTGAGCACACGCGAGACGGTCATCGCGGACACGCCTGCCGCACTTGCCACATCCTTGATGGTCGCGCCGGACTGCTTGTTCGCCCGTGTCTTCACACTCATGCTGGCCGTCACCCCGGGACCTGACGAAATCACGTGAGCCGGCATGGTAGCGCAAACGCCGCGCGACCGCACCCGCCTTCGTCACTCGCCGGGGGACCCAGTGTCGGCAAGCCTCACCGGCTCAGAGACCGGTAAAGACCTGAAATGCCCGAAGAAGCGGATTGTCAAAACGAAGCTTGCCGCAGGTCAGTGCCAGACAGACACACACGCCCGACGGATCGATCCGGATATCGTGCTCGATATCGGGATGCGCCTCTTCCACATCGCCGCGCCGGTACTCCTGATCGCCATCCCAGAAACTTCCCTTGAGGACGAGCGTCAGTTCGGAACCATTGTGACCGTGATGTGGAATGGCAACGCCGGGTTCGGCCTTGAGCAACCAGAGACGCTCGTCTTCATCACCGCGCCAAAGCACGGCCTTGCGCAGGCCCGGCCCGAGAAATTCCCATTTTACCTGTACGCCCGTGCGTTCCAGATAGGCGGCAAGCGCCGGCGGGATATCGACATCTGCGAGCTCTGCGGGGGTCGCTGCAGAGGCAGGATCCGTGACCTCGTCTTCGCTTCCATCGACTAGGTCGAGCAGATCATCGGCTGAGAAAGGCAATGCCTCTCCTGTCGGCAGCTGCTCAAGCAGGGAGCCGCCTATTCGGTCGAGGCGCGCCAAACGGGCCCCGGCTTCGTCATTGAGTTCAATGTGGGAGCGAACAAGCACGCCCTCGGCTTCGCTCGCCAGTGCTCCGGCGGCGTAGTCGAGATACCAGGTATCGTCCAGCACATGACCGCGTTGGGTCATACCAAGTCTCCAAGTGTCGTCTTCAGCTTGCCCATGGCGAGCCTTATTCGTGATTTTACTGTACCGAGCGGCAAGTCGAGCCGGTCGGCGATTTCGCTGTGAGACAGCCCTTCCGTGAAGGCCATGTCGATGACCTGACGCTGGTCAGGTGACAGGGTTTCGAGTGCGGCCCCGACGCTTTGCGCCGACTCCGACATCTCGCACAAATCGTCCGCGGCAGGCGCGGGTTCCGGCTGCAGGGACGGATCGGTTTCGTCCATCTGCTCCGCCCGCTTCGCCTTGCGGAACTGGTCAATGTGCTGATTGCGGGCAATCGTGTAGATCCAGGTCGAGGCGCCGGCCTTGGCCGGGTCAAAACTGGCCGCGCGGCGCCAGACCGCCAACATCACGTCCTGCGTGATATCCTCTGCCTGCGCCTTCGGCACGCGACGCTGAAGCAGGAATGACCGGATCCGTGGCGCGAAATGATCGAACAACGCCCTGAAGGCCTGACGATCGCGCGCCTGTCCGACCCGCACGAGCAGGTTGGACATGGCCCGGCTGTCGACCGCAGCACTCGGGCGCTCAGTCAGATCCGTCATGAACCCCTTTCCCGGGTCGAAAGCCCGGCGGTTGGCCGGACGAGCAGGTATCTGGACAGCAGCGTACATGGTTCGGCTTACGAAGACAGCGTCGGACCGGATCACTCCTCAGTTGGATAAATGCGCAGCCTACGCGCGACGCGCGTGTGATCCGCTTTGGGATCGGAGGCGTAACTGTCCCCGAGAATATTTCTGAAGCCTCCCTCACGCGAGAACCTCCATGACCCAATCACCCAAGCGCCGCGTCGCGGTCATCGGTTCCGGTATTTCAGGCCTGGCCGCCGCCTGGCGGCTGTCAGGGACTCACGAGGTCACGGTCTTTGAAGCGGCTGACCGCCTGGGCGGCCACGCGAATACGGCGACGGTCGAGCTCGAGGGCCGGTCCTTCGGGGTCGATACCGGCTTCATCGTCTATAATCCGCGCAACTACCCCAACTTCGTCAGCCTTATGGACAAGCTGGACGTCGAGACAGCCGAAAGTGACATGTCCTTCGCGGCATCGATCGGCAATGGCGGGTTCGAGTATTCGTCCAATCCGAGCGGGCTCTTCGCCCAGCGTCGCAATCTCGTTCGCCCGCGCATGTGGCGGATGATCGCCGACATTCTGCGTCTGAACCAGCACGCGCGTGACAGCCAGAGCACCGAGACCAGCCTCACCCTCGACGAGTTTCTGAAAGAGAAGGGTTATTCCCGCACCTTCCGGGAAGATCACATTCTGCCCATGTGTGCAGCCATCTGGTCCTCGCCGGTTGATCAGATGCGGGGCTTCCCGGCCGACAGCTTCTTTCGCTTCTTCCTCAATCACGGCCTGCTGCAACTGACCGACAGGCCTCAATGGCGCACGATTGCTGGCGGCAGCCAGGCCTATGTCAAAGCGTTGGCGAAGGCGATTGACGGTAGTATCCGGGTCGGCGAGCCGGTTCAGGGCCTGCAACGGTCAGAACAGGGCGTCACGGTCTCACTGTCTGACGGCACGCTTGAATCGTTCGACGATGTCGTGCTGGCCTGCCACTCCGACCAGGCTCTGAAACTGGTGTCGGATGCGGATCCGGAAGAAAGAACACTCCTCTCGGCGATCCGCTACCGGCCGAATACGGCTGTGCTGCACACGGATACGCGCCTCATGCCCCGCCGCCGCTCCGCCTGGGCGAGCTGGAACTATCTCGAGCGCCGGCGCGGTGACACTCATGAAATCAGCCTGACCTACTGGATGAACCGGTTGCAGCCGCTGCCCGTTGAGACCCCGGTCCTGGTAACCCTCAACCCGCAGACCGAGCCGGATCCCGACACGGTCCTGCGCGTCGATTCCTATGACCATCCGGTCTTCGATCAGGCTGCCATCTCCGCTCAATCTGCCATCGGCCAGATCCAGGGCCGGGGCGGCATCTGGTATTGCGGCGCCTGGCTCGGCTCCGGTTTCCACGAGGACGGCCTGCAGTCAGGACTGATCGTCGCCGACGCGCTGGGCGCGACGGCGCGACCATGGTCGCGGTCGAACATGAACGCACGGATCGCCTGGCCCGGCTCCGCTTCAGCGGCGACAAGCGACGCCCTGCCTATCGCCGCCGAATGACACCGCGCCCCGCCTCACTTCTCATTGGCCAGGTCGGCCATACGCGGCGCGGGCCGCGTCATCACAGCCTGCGTTACCGCATGGCGTCCGTCCTCGTTGATATCGACGGACCGGATGTCCCGCGCTCCCGCCGGCTCGGCTTCGGCTTCAATCGCGCAGCCCTGGTGAGCCTGTTCACCCGTGACCATGGCGGTGCGGACATGGCGTTGCGGGACTGGGTCGAGACCCGTCTTCGGGAGGCCGGCGTGTCGGGCCCCTTTGGCCGCATCCAGCTGCTCGCCGCGCCGCGCGTACTCGGTCTGGCCTTCAACCCGGTCTCCGTATTCTTCGCGCACGCCCCAGACGGCAGGCTGATCGGCCTGATTTTCGAGGTCAGCAATTTCCATAGCGGGCGCTGCGCCTATGCCTTCCCCGTGGAGACAGAAACCGTGGAGACAGAAACCGACGCCGACGGATCTGTCCGCCTGACCACCGAAAAGCGGTTCTTTGTATCGCCCTTCAATCCGGTCGCCGGGACCTACCAATTCCGGATCAATCGCGATGCCGGTGTCTACCGGCTGGGTATTCAGCTGATCCGCGATGACGCCGTTGTGCTCAGCGCGGCGCACACCGCCCGGCTGGAGCCGCTCGAACCTGCCCGACTGCGCGCCGCCGCCTGGCTCGTCGCAACCAATACGGGGCGCATTTTTTTTGGTATCCTGTGGGAGGCGTTGAAATTGCGTCTCAAGGGGCTGGCGATGTTCGCCCCACGCCGCGGAACCATTGACACCATGCCGGGGAGGCATTGATGGACGCGTATAGTAACCAATCCACGACGGGGAGTATTCACCCGTCCCGACTTCAAGCCTTCGCCGCGCGTCGGATCACCCGGGCGCTCGATGGACTGACCTCTGCCCGCCTGCGGGTCGAATTGCCCGGCGGCTACCGATTTGCGGTTGGACCCGATCACGCGAAGATGGTCGCTGACTGGACCATCAGTCGCTGGAATGCCCTGCTGCGCATCGCTGCCAGCGGCGTGCTGGGCTTCTCCGAAGGCTATGTGAATGATGAATGGCAGACCTCTGACCTGCCGGCGCTCCTCACGGCCCTCGCCACCGAATTGGACAAGGTTCACGCCGCAAAAGGCCGGGGCGGACCGAGCCGTCTCCTGGCACGTCTGCAGCACTGGATGAACGCCAATACGCGCCGCGGGAGCAGACGTAATATCTCCTTCCACTACGATCTCGGCAACGCCTTCTACGAGCAGTGGCTCGATGAGAGCATGACCTATTCCGCGGCCCTGTTCGAAAGCGAAGACGACACGCTGGCGCAGGCCCAGACCCGAAAATACCGGCGGATCTGCGAGAGCCTGAATCTCAAACAAGGAGACCGCATTCTGGAAATCGGCTGCGGTTGGGGCGGGTTCGCCGAAGTCGCAATCCGTGATTTTGGATGTCATGTTACCGGGCTGACCCTTTCCAGGGAGCAGCTGGAATATGCCCAGTCACGCCTGGAGAAGGCCGGGCTGGGCGACAAGGCCGATCTTCGATTGCAGGACTATCGGGACGTCTCGGAGCGTTTCGACGCGGTCGCCTCGATCGAGATGTTCGAAGCGGTCGGCGAAGCGCATTGGCCGATCTATTTCAAGCAAGTCCATCACTGTCTCAAGCCAGGTGGGCGAGCCGCGCTGCAAGTCATCACCATTCGCGAAGGCGATTTCGACCGCTATCGCAGCGCGGTCGATTTCATCCAGAAATACGTCTTCCCGGGCGGCATGCTGCCGCCAGCCCCCCTGTTGGACACGCTCGCCGGCGAGGCCGGCCTGGTCGCCAAGGACAGCTTGATGTTCGCGGATGGCTATGCCCGCACCCTGGCGGCCTGGCACCAGGCCTATCGAGCGAGCTGGCCGGATATCGAGCCGATGGGATTTGATGCCCGTTTCGACCGGATCTGGCGATTTTACCTCGCCTATTGCGAAGCCGGCTTCAGAACCGGCCGGATTGATGTCGGACAATTCGTCTACGCCAAGCCTGGACACGAGGCCGGCTAGATCTTCCGCGCCAGATTGCCCGCGCCAGATTTTCCGCCCGCCCGGGGCGGTGGTCCTGCCCCGCGGGCGATTGCTTCGATTTGAATCAAATCATAACCCGGCGCTGACCGGACCTTTACCTCTTTGCGCCATGTTCCGCCTTTCCAAGAAGACCAACAGGTGGACTGGATGGGACAGACACTCGACAGCACGCTGAGCCGCTACATCAATGTGGCGACACTGGTGAGTCTGATTGCCTCGGTGTTGACGATCTACTTCTTCGTCGGCGCCCTGAATCGCAATGCCGTCGAGCATGATCGCCAATTATTGAGCGCGGGCATCGAGGCGGCTTCGCGCCAGAATGAAACCTGGGTGGCGGACTATGGCTGGTGGAGCGAATTGCTCACACTCTGGGATGAGCGAGAAAAAGCCATCCTGTCAGATAGCCTCGCCTCGTCCTTCTCGGACCATACCGCTTTTGACTTCGTCACGATTATCGGCGCCGACGACGTTCGCAGCATGGCGTGGCATCGCGAGTCCGGCCAGCAGCTCCGGACCGACGTCCTCAATCATGAACAGGTTGCAGCCCTGCGGGCCGACCTCGCGGCCGGTTATGAGGCCGAGCATTTTATTTCGACCCATTTCCTGAAAGTTCGAGGCCAGCTCTACATGGCCTCCATCACGGTCCTGGGTGAGTTTGAAGACCGCACCTCGATGACGGACCCGTCCGTCGATCCGGTGATCATCATTGGCACAGCCGTCGATCGGAGCTTCCTGGGCGAGCTCGAAGACGTTTTCCAGGTTTCGGATGTGTCGCTTCACCAAGGCGCGCTCCCGCACGCCAATGCCGGCCTCGAAATGACCGACGATGCGGGCCACTCCATCGGCTGGCTCGGCTGGCAAGCCTCGCGCCCCGGCAATGAAACACTGCGTTTCGCCTTCCTGCCGCTCCTCGCCTACATCCTCGCCTTCTTCGTTGGCGCCCAGTTGATTGCGCTCAAGGCGCGCACCCTGGCGCGTCACGCCGCCAGCAATGAAAAGCGCGCCATCATTGCCGCCGGCACCGACAATCTCAGCGGCCTGCCAAACCGGCTCGGCTTCACCAGCTTCGTCGAGAGCACGGCAGCGACCAGGGCGGCCGAAGACGGCAAGGCGGCGGTGATCTATATCGATCTCAACGGCTTCAAGGCCGTCAATGACAAGGCCGGACACCGCGCGGGCGATGATGTTATACGGCGTGTGGCGCACCGCTTCAGCCGTGCGGTGGATGCCCATATCCATATCGCCCGGGTCGGCGGCGACGAGTTCGCCTGTGCGCTCGTGGGGGCAGACGATACCCGCGAAGCGCTGAATATCGCCCGCAGCCTGTCAGAGAGCCTGGCGCGACCCTTCGAGATCGATGGACGCCCCTTCGAGATCGGCGCCGCAATCGGCATCGCCCATTCCGATGAAGGCGCGCCCAAGACATTCAGCCAGCTCATTCATGATGCTGACCTGGCGATGTATCGGGCCAAGGCCGATCAACTCGACAAACCGCTTATCTTCAATGCAAGCCTCGGCCTTGAAGCCGATGCCCGCCGGGCGCTTGAAGCTGATATCGAAGCGGGCCTGGATCGCGACGAATTCTTCGTGGTCTATCAGCCCATTGCCCGTGCCAGTGATGCCAGCACAGCGTCGGTTGAGGCGCTTCTGCGTTGGGAGCACCCGACGCGAGGCGCCGTGCCTCCGGATGTCTTTATCCCGGTCGCCGAGGATTCCAAACTGATCCGGCGGCTGGGCGATTTCGTCGTTGAATCGGTCTGTCGCGAGATTGGCCCGGATGCGCCGCACACGGTTTCGATCAACCTGTCTCCGGCCCAGCTCAATGATGGACGCCTGTGCGAACGCTATCTGCGTGAGCTGACATCACATGGCATGACCCCGGATCAGGTCGAATTCGAGCTGACCGAGGCGGTCCTGGTTGATGATTTTGAACAGGCCCAGAGCCGTTTGATGGAACTCCATGAGGCGGGTTTCAAGGTCAATCTGGATGACTTCGGAACCGGCTTCGCTTCCATGGGGTATCTGCACATGCTCCCCTTCTCGAAGATCAAGATCGACAAGACTTTCGTGCAATCCATCGGGCGCGGCGAAGGCCCGAACAAGATGCTGCAAGCCCTGGCTCTGCTCGGCGACGCCCTGTCGCTCGACATGGTCGCGGAAGGTGTTGAAACCGAGGGTCAGGCCGCCATGCTCCGCCTGCTCGGTTTCGACTATCTGCAAGGCTGGCATTTCGGTTACCCGCTCCGGTCCGAACAGCTCAAGATCCGCAAGGCGAGTGACCAGGCCGCCTGACGCCGCCGGGTCACTTTCACGCTCAACTTGTCGTCTGCTCCGCTTCGGCAGTACGCGCTTTTCGCTGCTCCCGCCTGGCGAGCCCGGCATGCAGTCGCGCATGCCGGCTCGAGGTGAGCGGGTAACCCCAGATCAGCGGGACAGAGAGCGCGTAAAGTGCGATCGGTCCCAGACAATAGACCAGTCGCAGGGAGAGCACGCCGATCTCCGTCGACGCCTCGACCCCGCCCGATGCGTGATAGCCGAGCAAGCCGACAATGTTCAAAGCCAGACCGGTAAAGATCGCCGCTGCGAGCTTCTCCGACAGGCCGAGCACCGCAAAATACGTCCCGGCCCGCCGACCGCCCGTGCGCGCGCTGTCGATATCCACCACATCCGCCAGCATCGCCAATGGCAGGAATTGCAGACCACCAAAGGCAAAGCCCTTGAACAGGAACAGACAGAAGAAGGCGAAATAATCCCCCTGCCCCAGCAGGAGATTGCACGCACTCACGACGCTCACGAAACCGAGCGTGACCATGAAGGCCCGGTGCTTGCCGATGGTCCGGCCCAGCCAGAGCCAGAACGGAATCGCGGCGATGCCGGAGATAAAATAGAGGAAATAGGCCGCGCCAATCGTCGGAATACCGATGATGTCGCGGATGAAGAAGAGTGACACGGCATTGCGCAGGCTCTCACCGGCAATGACCAGAAAAGCGATGATCAGCACGCGCCGCATCGGCCCGTTGCGCCAGAGATGACGAAAGCCCTCGATCATGGGGACGCGCTCGCGCGGCGCAGGCGGCGGCTCCTTGACCGTCGTGATGATCAACGTGGAGAGCAGCGGCACCGCAATGATGATGGCGATGGCCAGACCCATCAGGACCGGCCCGGTCAGGGCAGCCCGACTGGTTGGCGTCCGGGTCATCAACTCGCCGGTAAAGGCACCGGTGATGTCCCGCCAGATCGCGACGAAAATCTCGGTAACAGCGCCGCCATCCGCGAAAATCTCGATCACCATTGGCACTGCCGCAGCCATCAGAAGACCGGTCAGGTAATAGAATTCCCGCGCGGCCGTGACCTGGCTGCGGACATGGTAATTCCCGGACAATTCGGCACCCCACGCCCGGAAGGGGATCTGGATCATGGTGGCGCTGGCGAAGAAAAGTGTCAGCCAGACCAGGAAATAGAGAATGCCTGCGCCCTCATGGGGCACGAAAAGGAACCAGGTCGAGACCATCAGGGCCGGCGCACCCAAGGCGATATAGGGCTTGCGGCGTCCGAACCGGGTTCGCCCGCGATCCGATATCTCGCCCATCAAGGGGTCGGTAAATACATCGGTGAAACGGGCGACCATGATGATCAGACCAATCACCGACAGGGACAGACCGAGCTGCCCGGCGTAATGCGCCGGCAACCAGATCGCCAGCGGATAGCCATAGACAGCCAGTGGCAGGGCCAGGGATCCGTGCAGGAAAATTGTCGAGCGCTTGACCGGCGGTTCTCCGCCCGCCCCTGCAGCCATATCTGGCCCAGCGGCCGGATCGGCCGTCACCTTTTCACCCATAATTTACCTCCCAGTACAGCCGACCCTGTTTGTTTTATTGGAGGGTCCGGCGATTTTCCAAGTTTGAGTATGCCGGGAGGCCGGTGTCAAATTAAACAAGATCCAGGACACAGGAGCGTGGCTGGCATCAGGACTGACGGACCGGGCCCGTCGAGTCGCGATGGATGATCTCATAGTCGAGATACTCATTCGGTGCGCCCGACAGAGCCGGGTCGGACTGGGTCGCCGCGTCAATCAATTGCCGGGTCGCCTCATTCCCCATCGCCAGGAGCGGCTGACGCACCGTCGTCAGGGCCGGCCACATTTTCTCGGCAATCTCTGAATCGTCGAAGCCGACAACCGACACATCGCCGGGGACATCGAGGCGTAATCGGTGCGCCGCCATAAGCACACCGGCGGCCATGTCGTCATTGGCGGCGAAGACGGCCGTCGGCCGATCGGCCAGGGCGAACAGGGCATCACCCGCCTTCAATCCGGTCGAGAAGCCGAAATCCCCGGGGTGCACCAGAGTCTCATCGAGGACGAGACCAGACTGGTCGAGCGCCTCCTTATACCCGGCGAACCGCTCATGCGTGGCATTCTGGTCCTCCTTGCCGCGCACGAAGGCTATCCGGCTGTGACCCAGTGCAATCAGATGCGCCGTCAATTCACGCGCCGCCGCGCGCTCATTGATCTTCACGATGATGCGGGCATCGGGCAGGTTATTGGGTCCGACCCGCGCAACCGGCACATCAAAACGCTCGAGCACATGATACAGGCGCTCGTCATTGGACAGGGGCGGCACCAGGATGAGGCCGTCCGGCTTGGACGCCTCGACGAGGCGTTCGAAACGCGCGACCAGGTCGGCCTCCGGCATGTCCCGCAAGTCTTCCATCAAGGAGACCATGAGCTGGTAGCCACGCTCCTGGCAGGTCTGGACAGCCCCGAACTGGATGGCATTCACATAGGCCGAACGGTGGGAATGGCTGATCATGTGGATCGCATAGGAGCGCCGCGAGCGCAGGGCCCGAGCCGGACTGGAGGGCACATAGCCGACATCCTCGGCTGCCGCACGAACACGCTCTCGCAAGGCATCCTTCACGTGCGGCTCATTGTTGAGAACCCGTGACACTGTCTTGATGGAAACGCCTGCCTTCTCGGCGACGTCGATCATTCGCGCCATGGCAGCGCCTCCCCGGATGCGCGCAGCGGTCGCGCCAACCATTGCCGTGTCATTCCTGCCCGCCGATCTGACCGACGATGCGGGCATGGAGGCGCCGATTCAGCGGCAATCTTAGAATGAGCAGCGTGGAGAGGGCCAGCAACAGGGACGGCACCAGGAAGATGTGAAACCGAATACCCTCGGCAGTGGCCTCGCTCTGGGTCACCGCATCAATGTCATAGCCGACCTCGGACAGCATGAAACCGACGAACAGGCCCATCAGCCCACCCGCGAGCTTCTGCACCAGCAGGACAGACCCGAACACAGCCCCCTCATTGCGCTCTCCGGTCTTCCACTGACCGTATTCGACGGTATCGGGAACAAAGGACCAGACCAGAACTCCGAAAGCGCCGAACGCCGCGCCATAGCCGATGATCTGGAGCGGCACGCCTGAGATGACCCGAGCGCCGCTGATCGCCAGGTCCAGTCCGCAAAGGATTGCCAGGCCGCAAGCGAGAATCCAGCCAGCCTTTTTGCCAAAGCGGCGGATGAAAAGCGTCCAGACAGGTATCGAGACCAGGGTCGCGCTGGCATAGGCCGTCATGACGACTTCCTTGCGGGCGAAAACCGGGGCGTTGACCTCGATGAAGAAGCTGAGCGGTATGAGCAGGCTGGCAACCGCGCCGGATTGCAGGAAGATCATGCCCAGCAGGATCGCCAGCGCATGATTGTTCCGGATGGCGGGGATGAATCGCCAGAGACTGGGCGGCGGATAATCCGTATCCTGACCGGGAGGTGGCCTTTCCCGTGTTCCGGCAAAGCAAAGGGTCAAGGCGGCCGTCGCGATCACGGCGCCAATGAGCGCCGCCAGCTGAAAGCCGAGCGCATCGGTGTCATCGCCGCCACCGAAAGTTCGCACAAGCGGAAACCAGAGACCGGAAACCGTCAGCAGACCGGCAAAGGCGAAGAACATCCGGACGCCGGAAAATGTGGTCCGCTCCACGCTGTCATAACTCAGCCGGGAGGCGAGTGCGGAATAGGGCACGGCGACGATGGTATAGGCCGTCCGGAAAAGAATATGGGCCAGGGTCAGCGCCGCAATCAGGGCCAGGCCCTCCAGGGGCGGGATCCAGAAAAGCGCACAGAAACTCGCACCCAGCGCCACACCACCGAAGAGGATATGGGGGCGGTAAGTCCCGAAGCGCGACCGGGTCCGCGCCGCCAGACTCGCCACGACAGCGTCCGTCACCGCATCCCAGGCCATGCCGACGAAATAGATCCCGCCGGCCACTGCCGGGCTCAGCCCGACGACTTCGGCATACCAGAACATCAGGACGAGCGAGAGCGCGTTCCAGTAGATGTTCAGCCCGAAATCACCGACACCATATCCGGCGTAGCGGCCGAAACCTGTCGCGGTCGCCACAATCCCTCCCCTACCGGTCACTGTCAGACCAGCATCGACAGGATGAGCGCGCCCGCAAATCCGGCAAGTCCGATGATCAGCGTGGCGATTGTCCAGCTGGCGAGCGTTTGCCGCACATCAAGCCCGAATATACGACTGACCAGCCAGAAGCCGCTATCATTCACGTGTGAGAGCGCCGTCGCCCCGGCCGCGATGGCAATCACGCACAGCGCCAGATGAGCGGGCCCGAGACCAGCAGCGTCCGCAAGCGGGGCGGTCAGACCGGCCGCCGTGATCATCGCAACCGTTGCGCTGCCCTGCGCGACACGAACCAGAAGCGCCAGAACAAAACCGGCCACCAGCGGGACCAGCCCCAAAGCCATCGTGCCCTCTGCCAGCTGCGCTCCGGCGCCGGTATCGACGAGCACTTGTTTGAACGCCCCGCCAGCTCCCGTCACCAGGATCACCGCACCGGTCGGCTCCAGCGCGCGCGCGATCCCGTCGGAGAAATGCCGGCGTTGTTCATCGCTGGTCGGTCGAAAGGCCAGCCAGGTCAATCCACAGGCCAGCAAGAGCGCCATGAAGGGATGCCCGATCACCGCCAGTGAATAGCCGAGCGCCGGCGGCAGATCGAAACGCGCCGCCAGGGTTCCGGCCAGGATGAGAAGCAGGGGCAGGCTGATCAGTGCAGCGGTCAGACCTGCCTTGGCCGGCCGCTTGGTCGGGCTGGCCGTCTCGCCGGAAACGGCACCGACCGGGAGATAGCCGGCGCGGTCCAGCCAGCCGGCGAATAGCGGGCCGGCCAAAGCCAGGGCCGGCAATCCGGCCAGAAGACCGAACAGGATCACAAGGCCCAGATCCGCACCCAATATCTCGGCCACTGCGATCGGGCCTGGCGTCGGCGGGATGAAGCTGTGCGCGACCGCCAGCCCGCAGAGCAGGGGCAGACCGAATGCAAGGGCCGGCCGCCCGGTCTGGCGGGCAAAGGCAAAGACCAGCGGGGCGAGAATGATCAGGGCGACGTCAAAGAAGACCGGGATGGATGCGAGCAGGCCCAACCCACCCATAAGCCATCGCCCACTGCCCGCCTGGCGCCCGGCGAGCAGGCGTTGAGCCAGGCTTTCCAGCCCGCCCGAACGTTCGAGAATGACGCCGAACAATGCGCCGAGACCAATGACAACCGCGACGAAGCCCAGCGTCCCGCCCATGCCCCGGGTCAAGGTGTCGAAAGCGTCAGCCGGTGCCATCCCGGCCGCGAGCGCAGCCAGCGCACTGACCAGGATCAGCGCGGCAAAGGCGGGCATGCGCGCCCGAAGGATCAGCGCCAGCAAGGCCGCTATCGCGACCAGGGTGGCCAATAGCGGCCGGTACTCGGCCAGCCAGCCCCCTACATCCATTGCACACCCCGGCTCCGGGTCTCGAGGCGCAGAAGCCGGTCCTGAGCTGTCATGAAGAGCGTGCGACCGTCTTCACCGAAGGCGCAATTGGCCGTACCGCGCCCGGTCAGTATCCGCCCCAGCAATGTGCCGTCCGGAGCGAGGATCAGAACTCCGCCCGGGCCCGTCGCAAAGATATGGCCCTGATCATCGATCGCCATACCGTCAGGCAGGCCCGGCCCGTCCAGACCGGTTGCGTCAAAGAGGTGTTGATCGCCGATGATCGCGCCGTCCGCATCAAGGTCAAGGCGACGGATGACCGGTGCGCCGGGATCCGACTGCGCCACATAAAGCCGGCGCTCATCCGGTGAAAGCGCGATACCGTTCGGGAAGCTCATATCGGAAACCAGCCGCTCAACCTGGCCGTCGGGCCGACGGCGATAGACGCCATTGACCGACATTTCCTTCAGCGGCGAGGCGTCCAGGCCCTCGAGGCCATAAGGCGGATCGGTGAAATAGATACTGCCATCCGAGGCCTCGACCAGATCATTGGGCGAGTTGAAACGCTGGCCCTCGAACTCACTGACCAGCGGCGTTCGCGACAATGTGTCCGGGTCAAGCACTTCAACGGACCGGCTTCCGTGAACACATGCGAGCAGGCTTCCATCTGCGCGCATCCACAAACCGTTCGCCCCGGGCTCGCGAAAGCCGGCGGCCTCGGATGCCGGGATGCCCGACGGGTCAAGCCAGACCTCGACAGCCTCGCCCGGTCGCCATCGATAGGCCCGGTTGGCCGGTACGTCGGTGAAGTAGAGGCAGCCGCGCTGCCGGTCCCAGGCCGGACCTTCGGCCCATTGATAGCCTGTTCCCAGAACCCGGGCTTCGCTGCCCGGACTGATCAATCCGTCCAGACGCGGATGCAGGCGCTCGATCTGCACCACGGATTCGGATGCGGGTTGGGATGTCGAGCGTTGACACCCGGCCACGAGCAGGCTGGCGCCACCGCTGGCCAGAAGGAAGCGACGGGTTTTCATCATTCCACCTCAATTCGGGTTGCAATCGATGCGGCAGGGCTCCGCGACCGCCCGGCTTCACTGACTGTCACCGTGACGCTCTGGCGCAGATCAGACGATGACGCGCCAACATGGAGGTCGACAGAGCCGGCCTCTATCCGCCAGTCGCCCGGTGCCTGAAACACGGCAAATTGGGCCGGGTCCAGGATGAAGCTGACAGAGCGGGTTTCGCCTGCGCCCAGCGCGAGACGGGCAAAACCGCGCAATTCCAGACGCGGCCGCGCGACCGAGGCTACCGGATCGCGCATATAGAGCTGGACCACCTCGTCGGCCGCCCGGTCCCCCGTATTGGTGACCGGAATGGTGAGTCGAATGGTGTCACCCGGCGCGACACTGTCTGCGTCGAGACGGATATCGCCATACTCAAACTCCGAATAGCTCAACCCGTGCCCGAAGGCGTAGAGCGGCGTGATCGGCAGGTCGTGAAACCGGTTGCTGTCGCGCGACAGATCGGGGTCCGCGGGCCGACCGCCCGGGTTTTCGGAATAGGTGAAGGGCGCCTGCCCTGTCGTACGCGGGAAGGAGACCGGCAAGCGGCCCGCCGGTGAGACTCGGCCGAAAATCACATCCGCAAGCGCCGGGCCGGCCTCGACGCCCAGCATCCAGCTGGCGAGGACGGCATCCGCTCGCTCGGCAATATCCGGAATGGCGAGCGGACGGCCACTCACCAGGACAACTGTGACCGGACGCCCCGTATCAAGCACGGCGCGCGCCAGGGCCCTCTGGCTGTCGGGCATGTAGAGGCTGGATCGCGAGCGCGCCTCACCGGACAGGTCGTAATCCTCGCCGACAACCAGGATGACCTGATCGGCCGCTTCCGCCGCAGCGATGGCCGCCGCGATACCGGACAGGTCATCGCTGGTGGGAGAGGCGCCGGCCTCATAGGTGATTTCCACGCCCGCCGGGGCACCTTGACGCAAGCCCTGCAGCAGGCCGGTCACGGTCTCCGGCGTCCCGCGCGCACGCCACGACCCCAATTGCGTGGACGCGTCCTCGGCCAGCGCGCCGATCACCGCAATCCGCCCCGCATCCGGGCCGAGCGGCAAGGCAGACCCGCGGTTCTCGAGAAGCACCACACTGCGCGCCGCGATGCGTCGCGCCTCGGCACGGGCCGCATCGGTCAGCATGGCCGCCGCTTCCCGCTCGGGGTCGTGATAGGCCATGGGATTGTCGAACAATCCCAGTCGCTCCTTGGCAGTGAGGACGTGCATGACCGCCCGATCGAGATCCGCCATCAGGCCGGGATCAGCCTCGATCGCGGTGGCGAGGTCCTGGGCGAACACATTGCTGGTCATGTCCATGTCGACCCCGGCCCGCAAGGCGAGTTCGCCCGCATCGGCGCGGGTGTCTGCGACCCCGTGATTGATGAGCTCAGCGATCGCATTCCAGTCGCTCACGATGAGGCCGTCAAAGCCCCATTCGCCGCGCAGGACTCCGTCGATCAGATGCTCATTTGACGTACTGGGCACACCGGCGATATCGTTGAACGCTGTCATCATCGACGCCGAACCCGCCTCGCTGGCGGCATGGAATGGTGGCAGATAGATCTCGTGCAGGTTGCGCTCGGAAATGTCGGCGGTGCCATAATCACGGCCGCCGATCGGCGCGCCATAGGCACCAAAATGCTTCGCCGTCGCCATCAGCGTGTCACCGGCAGCCAGATTGTCAGACTGGAAGCCTTCGATCTGGGCGACCGCGATCCGGGCGCCAAGATAGGGGTCACTGCCCGCGCCCTCGACAATCCTGCCCCAGCGCGGATCACGTGCGATGTCGATCATTGGCGCAAACGTCCAGTGGAGGCCTGCCGCGCTGGCCTCCTCGGCCGCGATCCGACTGGCGCGCTCGAGATCCTCCGGGTCCCAGGTGCTGGCCATGGCGATCGGAACAGGGAAAATGGTCCGGTAGCCATGCACCACATCCATGGCAAAAAGGAGCGGAATGCCGAGCCGGCTTTCCTCGACCGCCACTTGCTGCAGCTCGCCCAGGGGTGCCGCACCGGCAACGTGAAGATAGGAACCGATCTCGCCCCGTCGGACCCGGTCGAGCTCGTCCGGTGTGAGGCGTGAATTGAGATTGCGCGAACGCCCGCCCGCGGCCTGGTGCAACTGGCCGAGCTTCTCGGCCAGCGTCATCTGCGCCGCCAATTCGCGGACCCGGGGCGACGCCGTCTCTGCCGTGACGCTTGCCTGGGTTGTCGAACCGCCAGACGTGTCCGCCGGTCCACCGCCTGGCTGGCAGGCGGCGAGCGCGGCCGACAGGGCCAGCACGGAAATACGCAATGTCATGAAAAGTCCTCGCAGCAGCCGAAAATGCCGAAGCCCAGTCCCGGGTCCGGGCCATCAATCAGGGGGATGAAGCGCCGGTGAACCACCCGCGCGATCGACCCGCCATCACCCGTACGGAAACACCATGGCGAGTCATTCGATTGACCGGAATTCGCATGCCTGACCTCCCCGTGACGCGCCGTTGACAGCGTTGTCAATTGCTGACAATTTCACGACAAGAACACAATCTGTCAAGCGTGACCGGGGGAGGTCAGGCTTTGGAGAGGTCCCGAACCGTGCCACGGCAGTGGAGCTTTCCAGGAACGGGTCACGTCGGGGAGCGCATTGAAATACAATCGTAAAATACCCATGCATGCGCGACTCGCGGCGACTGCGTCCGCGTTCGCCTTCATGACGATCGGCTCTGCTCTGGCAGAGGAATGCACCGTCGAACCCGCCTTTCCCGGTGACGCGCCCGCCCTGCGGCTGAACCAGATCGGATTCGAGACCGGAAGCCCCAAGACAGCCATTCTGCGCAGCGCGGCAGACGCGCCGGTCAGCTGGCTGGTCCGCGACGAGAATGGTCATGTCCACCTCGCCGGAGAGAGCACGGTCTTCGGTCCCAATGAGAGCTCTGGCGACGCCGTCCACCGCATTGATCTGAGCGCTCTGGACGAGCCCGGATCCACCTACCGACTGGAAGCTTGCGGCGAGATCAGCCACCCCTTCGCGATCACGACTCGCCCGTTCGACCGCCTCAGCGTCGACGCGCTCACCTATTTCTACCACAACCGTCTCGGCACCCCGATCGAAGCCGACTATATTCAGGGTCAGGACTGGCAACGCGAGGCAGGCTTTCAGGACAGTCGACCGACCTGTTTTCACGGCACCGACGAGGCGGGCAATAGCTGGCCGGGCTGCGATTACCGATTGGACGTGACCGGCGGCTGGGCCGATGCCGGCGATTACGGCAAATACGTCGTCAATGGCGGCATCTCCGTCTGGACACTGCAGAACTTCGTCGAACGCC
Source organism: uncultured Maricaulis sp. (assembly GCF_905480005.1). Taxonomy (GTDB): domain Bacteria; phylum Pseudomonadota; class Alphaproteobacteria; order Caulobacterales; family Maricaulaceae; genus Maricaulis. The sequence goes on along the minus strand of NZ_CAJQOO010000011.1, from coordinate 26,087 downwards.
TGGCCCACCAGCCGGAAGCGGTTCGCGGCATCTGGACCGATGGCCGCTCGCCCATGCCGGAAAACGGCAATGCCGTCTCCGACATCCTCGACGAGGCCCGCTGGCAACTCGAATTCATGCTTTCCATGCAAGTCCCGGAGGGCGCCCGGCAATCAGTCCCGCTCGGACGCCAGGACGGGCGCGAACCGCTGACCCTGACGGAAATCGATGCCGGTGGACTGGCCCACCACAAGGTCCATGAACGTCACTGGCTGCCGCTGCCCCTTCTGCCCGCCGATGCCGGGGAAGAGCGTTTCCTGTTGCCGCCCTCGACAGCCGCCAGCCTCAATCTGGCAGCCTCGGCAGCCCAGGCGGCCCGACTGTGGGAGACGCTGGACCCGGCGTTTGCCGCGCGCAGTCTGAACGCCGCCCGACGCGCCTATGCGGCAGCACGGCAGCATCCGGACATCTATGCCTATGACAATTTTGGCGGCGGCGGCGCCTATGGCGATTTTGATCTTGCCGACGAATTCGCCTGGGCGGCGACCGAACTCTATCTGACCACGGGTGAGGACGCTTTCCTCGCCGATCTGCAGGCCGACGCACCCACACCGGCCGAAATGCCGATCCTGCAGGTGCAGGGGTCAACCATCGCCTGGCCGGCGGTCCATCTTCTGCCCGCGCTAACGATCGTGCAGAATGAGGCGGACCTGCCCGAGCCACTGGTCACACGGGCGCGCGAACAAATTCTCGCCGCCGCGGACCAGTATCTCGCCCACCGCGATCAGGAAGGCTATGCCGTGCCCTTGAGTGCGGACCAGTATGTCTGGGGATCAAACGGCAATCTTGCCAATCGCGGCCTTGTGCTGGCGATCGCCCACGACCTGACCGGCAACCCGGCCTACCGCCAGGGTGCCATCGACGCGATGGATTATCTGCTCGGCCGCAATGCGCTCGATCAATCCTATGTCGGCGGGTATGGCGCCCGTCCACTGCTCTATCCCCATCATCGCTTCTGGGCAGCCGGGGCCGACCCCGAATTTCCGCCCGCCCCTCCGGGCGCCCTGTCCGGAGGCGCCAATGCGACCAATATGAGCGACCCTGTTGCCAGCGAGATGCAGGGCCAGTGCGCGCCACAGACGTGCTGGGTCGATGATTACCGGGCCTATGCGCTCAATGAGGTCGCGATCAACTGGAATGCACCTTTCTTCTGGCTTGCTGCCTGGCTCGACACCACCGCTACAACCGATTGACGCCGGCCGGTCGCCGGACACCAACTCATTGTTCAAACCCCAATTGCTCAAAACGAGGACACTGACATGCGCGGATACGCCCGAAACGTCACGCTCCGACTGACCTGCTCTGCTATCGCCCTGCTCGCGCTCACGGCCTATCAGGCGCCTGAAGACGATAGCGAAGCAAGCGCTGCGGCTCCGGAAACCGCCAGTGCGAGTGATGTGGCCGCAGACGGGGTCATTCATCCGGAATTATGGCCGAGCTTCACGCCGCCGCCGCTGGCCCCGGATGTGGAAGCCCGGATCGATGCGATTCTGGCGACCATGACGCTGGAGCAGAAAGTCGGCCAGGTCATCCAGGCCGACAGCGGATCGGTGACACCGGAAGAGGTCCGGGAATACCGGTTGGGCTCGGTTCTGAGCGGCGGCAATTCCGCCCCCGGTCCGCTGCCCTACGCGGATACGCAAACCTGGCTGGAAGCCGCCGACGCCTATTTCAATGCCTCGATAGACCCGGACGGCGTTGACATCGCCATCCCGATCATCTGGGGGATCGACGCCGTACACGGTCACGCCAATCTGCGCGGCGCGGTCGTCTTCCCGCACAATATCGGCCTCGGCGCGATGCGGAATCCCGACCTGATTGAAGATATCTACCGGGTCACAGCCCGTGAGCTCTCCGTGTCAGGCCATGACTGGACGTTCGCGCCGACGCTCGCAGTGCCGCAGGATGACCGATGGGGCCGCACCTATGAGGGCTTCTCCGAGGATCCCGCCATTGTCGCCTCCTATGGCGACCGGATCGTTTACGGCCTGCAGGGACGCCCCGGCACAGACAGCTTCATGTCGACCGGCCGCGTCATCTCCAGTGCCAAGCATTATCTCGCCGATGGCGGCACCGAGAACGGGCGTGACCAGGGCAATGCGATAATCTCGGAAGCCGAGCTGCGCGACATTCACGCGGCCGGCTACCTCACCGCCGTTCCGGCCGGTGTCCAGACCGTCATGGCGTCCTTCTCCAGCTGGTGGGATCAGCCGATGCACGGCAATGAGGCCCTGTTGACCGATGTGCTGAAGGACCGTCTCGGTTTCCAGGGCTTCGTGGTAGGTGACTGGAATGGTCATGGCCTCATCGCCGGCTGCACCTCGACCGATTGCCCGGACGCCTTCAATGCCGGAATGGACATGTACATGGCGCCGGACAGCTGGCGCGAGCTCTACCATTCGACCCTCGGCCATGTCCGCTCCGGCGTGATCAGCGAGGCCCGACTCGATGACGCCGTTCGCCGCATCCTGCGTGTGAAAATCAACTCGGGCATCTTCGAATTGCCCGCGCCCAGCGCCCGCCCGCTGGCCGGCAATGCGGACATTCTCGCGGCCCCGGAACACCGTGAGATTGCCCGACAAGCGGTCCGCGAGAGCCTCGTCCTGCTCAAGAACGCCAACCAGACCCTGCCACTGGAAGCCGGGCTGACAGTGCTCGTCGTCGGCGACGGCGCCGACAGTATCGCCAAGGCTTCCGGCGGCTGGACCCTGTCCTGGCAGGGCGGCGGTCACGAAAACTCCGAATTCCCCAATGGCCAGACCATCCTCGACGGTATCCGCGAAACCGTGGAAGCCGCCGGCGGCACTGTTATCCACGATCCTGACGGCCAGTCCGGTGCCAGCGCCGATGTCGTGATCGCCATCTATGGCGAGGACCCTTATGCGGAATTCCAGGGAGATCGTGACCATCTCGACTTCGTGCCGAATGGCTTCGACACGGAACGCCTGTCCGAACTGGGCGCCGACGGCACACCGGTGGTCAGTGTTTTCCTGTCAGGACGCCCGATGTGGGCCAATCCGGAAATCAATGCATCGGACGCCTTCGTGGCAGCCTGGCTCCCGGGGAGTGAAGGCGGCGGTATTGCCGACATGTTGTTCCGCAGCGATCCCGGTTTCGATTTCACCGGTCGGCTTTCCTACTCTTGGCCCGCCACTGCCACCGGCGAACCCCTGAATCCGGGAGATGCCGATTACGACCCTCTCTTCGCATTGGGCTATGGCCTGAGCTTCGGAGAGCCGGACCCCCTGGGGCCACTGCCCGAGGAGTCTGGTCTGTCCGCGCGCGACACTGCGCCGGAGGGCACCTACTATTCGCGCGGTCAGGCGATCCCACCCTGGCAGGTGTCCGTGATCTCGGGAGACACGAGCGACAGCTCGCAAGTCCTGCCGGTCGAACTCGACGGCATTCGGGTGGGCGCAACGGATCGCAATGCGCAGGAGGACTCACTTCATGTGATCTGGAACCGCGCCGATACAGGCATTCGGATCGCCGCCGAGGAGGCCATTGATCTGGAACGCCAGGCGAATGGCGCCATGGAACTGGCCTTTCAGGCCCGGGCATTCGGCAATGCCCCGGCCCTTGTGGAGGTGGGTATGGGATGTCAGTCCGATACACCGTGTACAGCGACAGTCCCGATCAGAATCGTGCAGGGCAATTGGGCCGAATACCGCATTTCACTCAATTGCTTCGCCGATGCCGGGGTCGACATGAATGCGATCAATTCGGCTTTCATTCTCAACCTTCCGGCCGATGGCGGCGAGATCGGCATCAGCGAGGTCCGGCTGGAGTCGGATACTGACGCCATGCGGACCTGCGGAAACACCGCCAACTGAGACTGAGGCACAGCGCGACTTGCCGCCGGGTGGCGGGCGGGGACAGAGTGTCCGTCCCAGCCTGCCAGCCCGGAGATTTCAGTGACCGATGCGCCGATCTATCTTGAACGCCATGACCGGCACGCGACGCTCATCCTGAACCGGCCGACGCGGCGCAATGCGCTCAATGCGGCGATGTGGGCGGCCCTGCCCGACCTGCTGGATACCGCCGCAACCGATAACCGGATCAAGGTACTGCTCGTCCGCGGGGCAGGCGAAAGCTTCACGGCCGGCGCAGATATTTCAGAATTCGAGACGGTCTACGCGACCCCGCAATCGGCGCTGGCCGGAACCCGCGCCATCGCCGCCGGTCTCGACGCACTGGCCCATTTCCCCAAGCCGACACTCGCTGTCATTCGTGGCGCCTGTGTCGGTGGGGGATGCGGGCTGGCGCTGTCCTGCGATCTGCGCTTCGCGGCATCCGACGGACGCTTCGGCATCACCCCGGCCAAGCTGGGACTGGCCTATACACTCAATGACACCAAGAGACTCATCGATGCCGTGGGAGTCTCTGCCGCCAAGGACCTGCTCTATTCGGCCCGTCTCGTCGATGCCGAAGAGGCGCTTCAGATCGGCTTGATCAATCGCTGTTTCGAGCCGGACCAGCTGGATCGTGAAGTCGCCGCCTATCTCGACCTCATGCTCTCGCGCTCAACCGGGTCTGCCCGGGCCATCAAGCGCGTCATCCACCTGATCCGCGCCGGGGTCGATTGCGATACGGACGAAACCCGCCAGCTCTTTCTGGACTCCTTCCAGAGCGATGACTTCCAGGAAGGCTATCGCGCCTTTCTGGGCAAGCGGGCTCCCGATTTCGACGGCAATGGCTGAACGCTACTCGGCCGGAACGTTCACAGCAGCGTCACCATGCTGGCGCGCCTCCTCTTCCAGCCGTCGCGAGACCCAGTTCGGGGTCTTGGTGAAGCGGCCGAGCACGCCATAGGCGACCGGAACAACGAAGAGGGTGAAGAGTGTGGCCACGGCAACGCCCGCGAAAATCACCACGCCGATCGTGATCCGGCTTTCCGCGCCCGGCCCCGTGCCGATGACAAGCGGGAAGGCACCAATGGCCGTCGAAATGCCGGTCATCAGGATGGGCCGGAACCGGGTTTCCGCGGCATCCATCGTCGCGGTCCGCAAGTCACGGCCGCTCTCCCGCAGCTGATTGGCGAACTCGACGATCAGGATACCGTTCTTTGCAGCCAGCCCGATCAGGATGACCAGCCCGATCTGCGAGTAGATATTCAGGCTGGACCCGACGACCTCGAGCCCGAACAGGCCGCCGGCCACCGCCAGCGGCACGGTCAACATGATGACCAGCGGCTGGATCAGGCTCTCGAACTGCGCGGCCAGCACCAGGAAGACGATTAGCAGGGCCATGCCGAAGGCGAAGAGGACCGCCGAATTGGCATCCAGAAACTCCTTTGCCCCGCCCAGATAAGTGGAGCTCATTTCCGGCGGCAGGTCCCGCTGGGCCCAGTCGTCCAGCCACGCAACCGCTTCACCGAGCGTATAGCCTTCCGCCAGTGTCGCCGAGATGGTCACGGAGCGTTGGCGGTCGACCCGATTGCGTGCCGATGCCTCGCCAACCTCGCTCAGGGAGACGAGGTTGGAGAGCGGGATCAGCTCGCCGCTGCGACCGGACACATAAAGGGCTTCCAGATCCTGGGAGCTGGACCTCGCCTCACGCCGGTTCTCCATGATCACATTGTAGGCTTCACCGCGATCGATGAATTGTCCGACACGGCGCGAGCCGAGATGGGTTTGCAGCGTCTGCCCGATCTCGGCGACAGAGACGCCGAGATCGGCTGCCCTTTCCCGGTCAATATCGACAATCAGGCGCGGACTGGTCGGCTCGTAATTCTTGCGGGCTCGCAACAGGGCGGGATTGCCTTCCTGGATAGCCGCCAGCAGACGCTCGGCCTGGCGATCGAGACCGCCATAATCGGGCCCTTGCAGGACGAATTGAACATCATCGCCGCCGCCACCGCCGCCCAGCGATGAGCGCATCGAGGCGAAGGCCTGGACGCCAGTCAGCTGCCCGAGGCGGCCATTGAGCTCACGCATGATCTCGCTGCCCGGCCGACGCTCGTCCCAGTCAGCCATGGTGCCGATGACAAAACCGGAATTGAAGCCGCTTCCGCCCCAGCCCGGAGAGATGACCAGCACCCGGCTCAGCTCACCCGAATTCACATATTCCATGGCAATCGCTTCAACCTGGTCCGCCTGCGCGGACATGTAGTCGAAGCTTGCCCCTTCCGGTCCGGCAAAACGGCCAAAGAAGGAACCGCGGTCCTCCGGCGGTGTCAGTTCGGAGGGAAGGCGGTCGAGCAGGAAGGCCGATCCGCCCATGGCCACGGCGACCATCGGAACGATGATGACCGGCATTTTCAGCGCAATCTCGAGGCTGTCGCGATAGGACTGACGGGCTTTCTCGACCAGTATGTTCACCCATCGGGTAAGCCCCTTGGCTTCGCGACTTGGCTTGAGCAGCTTGGACGCCATCATCGGCGAAAGGGTCAGGGCGACAAAACTGGACAGCACGACAGCGCCGGCAATGGTCAAGGCCAGTTCGGTAAAGATGCGACCGATGAATCCCGGCAGAAAGACGAGCGGCACGAAGACCGCGACCAGAACCGCCGTTGTGGCGATCACCGCAAAGAAAACCTGCCGGCCACCGCGCAGCGAGGCCAGGGCCGGTGGCTCGCCCATATCAACCCGGCGCTGGATATTTTCGAGCACAACAATGGAATCATCCACGACCAGGCCAATCGCGAGCACCAGCGCGAGCAGGGTCAGGATATTGATCGAGAAGCCGGCGACCGCGAGGACCGCAAAAACCCCGACCAGGCAAACGGGAACCACCGCCGCGGGAATGATGGCGGCGCGGAAACTGCCGAGGAAAAGATAGATCACGAGCACGACAAGGGTCGCGGCAATGGCCAGGGTCCGCCAGACCTCCTTGATGGATTCCTCGATGAACACGGTATCGTCCGAGGCGGAGATCATCTCCATCCCCTCAGGCAGGTTGAGCCGGATGCGGTCGGCCTCGGCCGCGATCAGGTCGGCGACCTCGACGGAATTGGCCTGGCTTTGGCGGACAAAGCCCAGCCCGATCATGTTCTGGCCGTTACCGCGGAAAAGCGTGCGCGGCTCTTCCGCCGCCAGCTCCACATCCGCGACCTCGGCCAACCGCACGACATGCCCGTCGCCGGTTCGGGCGATCGGCATGCGGGCAAAAGAGTCGGGATCGGCAAAGAGGCGCTCGACACGGACCACAATCTGGGTGTCAGGCGTTTCCACTGATCCGCCCGGAACCTCGACATTCTGTGACCGCAGGGCGCCATCAATGTCCGCCACCGTGACGCCACGCGCCGCCATGGCCTGGGGGTCCAGCCAGATCCGCATCGAGTAGCGGCGCTGGCCGCCAATGCGAACCTGGGCCACCCCGTCAATGACCGAGAAGCGGTCGAGCAAGGTACGCTCGGCATAGTCGGACAAGGCCTCGGACGTCATCCGGTCGGAGAGAAGATTATACCAGATGAAGGGCCGGGCATCGCTGTCCTGCTTGCGCACCTCAACCTGTTCCACATCCTGGGGCAGCCGGTCGATAATGCGCGATACCGAGTCACGCACATCATTGGCGGCGGCTTCGATATTGCGGTCGAGGGAGAAGGTTATGGTGACGCGCGATGAGCTGTCGCGCGATGAGGAGGTGATGGACTCGACGCCATCAATGCCCGACAGCTGATCCTCGATCAGCTGGGTGACACGGTTTTCGACCACTTCTGCATTGGCGCCGGGATAATTCGCAGAGACGGAGACAACCGGGCGGTCGACATCCGGCAGTTCACGCAAAGGCAAGTCACGCAGACCCAGCACGCCGAAGACGACGATCAGGGCACAAAAGACGAAGGCGAGAACCGGGCGACGAACCGCAATATCGGAGAGTGTCATTGTGCTGCGCTGCTCCCGGAAACAGCCATCCCGGTCATTGCGCCATTGGCACCCAGCTGCATCTCGCGCGTGATTGTGACGGAGGCGCCGTCCCGCACGCGGTGCACGCCTTCGGCGATGATCCGCTCGCCGGTCTCGAGGCCGGACAGCACCTCGACCATTGTGCCGGATCGGCGTCCAAGGGTGATCGTGCGCTGACGGACGATCGTCCCGCCTTCGCTGTCCTCAACCACATAAACATAGGTTTGATCGAGGTAACGGGTCAGGGCCGCTCCGGGCACGGCCGGGCGATCACGGACATCGCGACGGACTTCCACCGTCATGAGCTGTCCGGGCAGAAGCCGCCCGTCGAGATTTTCGATTTCCGCACGAATGGTGACGCTGCGCGTGACCGGATCGATACGGCTGTCGATCTGGGCGATCGCGCCGGAAAAGACCTCGTCGGGATAGGCCGAGGTCCGCGCGGCGATTTCCATCCCCGGTGCGACCACGGCCAGGAAGCGCTCGGGCACGGTGAAATCGAGTTTGATCAGACTTGTATCATCCAGCCGCGCGATCGAGTCGCCGGGACGGACCAGGCCGCCAAGGCTCACTTCCCGAAGGCCGACAATCCCGGCAAAGGGTGCCCGGACAATGCGGTCGGCCAATTGAGCCTCGATGGAGGCGACGCGCGCCGCGGCGCGTTCGACGGCGGCCGTTGCCTCGTCGAGGCGCGATTGCGGGACCACGGCACGGGCGATCAGGTCATTGGTCCGGTCGAGCTCCCGGCGGGCTTCGCGCAAGGTCGTCCGCGCCTCGGTCAGGCCGGCGGCCTCCTCGGTATCGGTGAGCTCTACCAGGATCGTCCCGGCCGCCACGCGCTGGCCGGACTCGAAATTAATGCGCGAAATCGTATCCGTCACACGCGCCGTGATGGTCACCGTCTCATTGGCACGCGCGGTTCCGAGCGCTTCCACGATATCGGCGAACTCGACACTGGGTACGGTTGCGATCGCGACCGGCAGGACGCGGGCCCCTCGACCCGGTCCCGCCTCATCAGACGGCACAAGGGCCCGAATGGCGACAATTGCGGTCATTGCCGCGAAGGCAACAAGAATGACGATCAAAAAGCTGGCACGGCGCATGGCAATCTCCTGCCGGCATAGATGGCTTGGACCCATGCAAAGGCAAGGCATGAAATAAACACCGACCGGCAAAGGCCTTTTTTTCGCACCTGCTGGTTCGGTCTTGCCTCCGAATGCACGCGTATCAGCCTCGCGGCGCAGCCGCCTCGAATGCGGCTGCGATTGCTGCGCGCAGGGGTTTCGCCCGGAATTCGGCATCAAATGGCGTCGTCCGCTTGGCCTCCCCATCGGCCCGCGGCCAGATATTCTGGAGCCAGGAATAGCGGTCGGAAAGGCCCCAGACCAGCACGTCACGGGTCTGCGGATAGCTGAACATCAGATCGAGATACCGGCGCGCCAGATCCGCGACGGCCTGGTCCCGACTCTCGATATCATAGGGCAAATTCTTGTCGTGAACGTCGAACTCGGTAATCGCGAGATCGAGACCAAGGCCGGTGACCTGGTCCAGAAAACCGCGCCAGTTTTCCTCACGAGCCGTGTCGAAGCCGACCGATGCATCATAATTGCCCGAGCCGATATGGCTCTGGACGCCAAGTGCATCGATGGGCACGCCACGCTCCACCATGCCCTCGAGAAGGCGCTGCACGCCCTCCTGGTGAGTCTCATGGCCGGCCTCCCAGCTCATATAGTCATTGTAGACGATTTCCCCGTCCGGATCGGCCTCGCGCGTTGCGTGGTAGGCGATATCGATGATGTTCTCGCCGAGATGACGCGTCAGCGACGTCTCGCGCAGACGCCCGGTCGACGGATCAATGGTTTCATTGACCACATCCCAGGAAGTGATCCGGCCGCGATAGCGCGCGACGACCGCGCGGATATGCTCGACAACGAGGCGCTCGGCCTCCGTGCCGGGACGGCTGCCGAAATCATGATTATTCACCCAGGCAGGCGAGAACTCCTCGCGATTCCACAACAATGTGTGGCCGCGCATCGCCATCCCGTGCACGCCGGCGAACTCAACCAGCCGGTCCGCGGGATCGTAATAGAAGGTCTCGGCATCGGGTCGCAGGACATACCATTTGAGCGCATTCTCATGCACCAGAATGCCGCATTCACGCTCGATGAGAGCCCGATAGCCCGGGTCGTTGAACGCGCCGGTGAGGGTCCCGGGGCGGCCCATTCCCACGGCAGTTCCAAACCGCATCCCCTTGGACTGGGCCAGGGCGTGCAGAGAGGGCGTATCATCGCCCATCGCCGTTGGAGCCGAACAGGCGGCAAGCCCGCCGGCGGCCAGCAAAAGCGCCTGGCGTCTGTTGATGTCTCTGGTCAAAAATCCCTCCGATCAGGTCATTCACGCTGAGAACGGGGGGCCGGCACCGCGAACCGACATGCTGCGCATCCAGGAGGTCGTCATTGAGACCGGACCGGCATGCATGACAGCCCCTCGACAACCGGCCCGGTATGCGGGCACGCCCGGCCGCTTTCTCACCAACCCCATTTTCCAGCGCTGTGGCGACGATCCGATTGGCGTATCAGAAAAGTCTGACTAATGGAACTCAAATACCCCGACCCCGATCACCAGAATCGAGGCCTCGCGATTGATGACCCCCTTGTTCCAATTTGCCCTGAAGTTCCGCCGACTTCGCGGCCAACCCCGCTTTTAGTCAACAAAATCGAGGACTTTGAACAGGTGGTGACGAGAGAAGAGACGTTGACGCCGATTGCATGGCGTCGATAAGCTCCGTCGATGAACGACGCGGGAGGTCGAGCGCCATGTCGGACAATACGTCAAGTCACTTGCCAGAGCGTGAGAGCCGGACTGCCCGCGCCATCGCGGCGCGGTCGGGCCAATGCCCCAGCGGCAACCCGTTGGCGATGCCCGCGCCAAAACCAGTGCCGACCGTGATGACAACAAGCCAGCGGCTCCAGGCGAGGCAAGCCCCGCCCGGCCACCGGCTGCCCCGCCGCGACCCCATCGCCGGGAAACCCGCCATTGAATTGGAGATGATGCCATGACCAAGCACGCATTCGCGGTTCTCGGCCTGGTTGCGCTTTCAGCGTGCGCACAGCAGACCGGCAGTCCTGAGGAGCCGTCAATAACAACGGCCCGGTTCGAGCGCTTCGTGTATTCCGGCAGCGACCCGGTCCATGAAGACATCCAGCGTGGACCGAATACCTATCTCAACCCGGTCCTGGGCGGCTTCTACCCGGACCCCTCCAACACCCGCGCGGATGACGACTACTTTCTGGTCACATCGACCTTCGCCTATTTTCCGGGCCTGCCAGTCTTCCGCTCCAGCGACCTGGTGAACTGGGAACAGATCGGCAATGCCGTCGACCGCCCGGATCAGGTCGATTTCGGCGAGCTGGGCCTGTCGCGCGGCCTGTTTGCGCCCGCCATCGAATTTCATGACGGGGTCTTCTACATCTTCAATACCTGTGTCGATTGTGGCGGCAATTTCGTCATCACCGCACGAGATCCGGCCGGCCCTTGGTCCGACCCGACCTGGCTGCCGGAGCTTGTCGGCGGGATCGACCCGGCCCTGTTTGTCGACGATGACGGCCGCGCCTATGTCGTCAATAACGGCCCGCCCGACCGGACACCCAAATATGACGGTCATCGCGCCGTGTGGGTCCAGGAATTCGACCTCGAAACACTCACAACCTTCGGCCCGCGCACCGTCCTGATCGATGGCGGGGTCGACTTCTCCGAACAACCGGTCTGGATCGAGGGTCCGCACATCTACAAGGTCGATGGTCGCTATATTCTGACGGCCGCAGAAGGCGGCACCGCCGAGAACCACTCCCAAGTCGTGTTGGCCAGTGACGCGCCGATGGGTCCTTACACACCCCATGGCGACAACCCGTTCCTGACCCAACGGGACCTGCCGCGCGATCGGGCCAATCCGATCACCTCGGCGGGGCATGCCGATCTTGTGCAGACCCCCGACGGGGATTGGTGGGCGACCTTTCTGGCCGTCCGGCCCTATGGAGATGACCAGTATAATACCGGTCGGGAGACCTTCCTCATGCCCGTGCGCTGGGTGGATGGCTGGCCTCGCATTACCGACGCAGGCGAAGCAATCCCCTATGTGGCAACGGCGCCGGACCTGCCGGGGCGGGCAGCATCGGCCCGCCCGATGGGCGGCCCATTCACGCGCATCGACGAATTCGACGGCACCGCGATGGATCCGGAGTGGATGATGATGCGCAATCCGCGCGAAACCTGGTGGGCGCTGGAAGGCGGCGAGCTCCGGCTCTGGCCACGCGCGGCCGGGCTGGGAGACAATACCAACCCATCCTATTTCGGGCGCCGACAGCAACATATGAATGCCCGGGGTGAACTCACTCTCCAATTCGTACCGGATACCCTCGGTGCTCGCGCCGGCCTGGCTGTCCTTCAGAATGATGATTTCTGGTTTTTCATCGGGCTGGAAATGACAGAGGAGGGCCCGGCTGTCCGCTTGCGGCAGCGCGCGGGCTCCGGACAGGGCAATCAGGGGGTCGTCCTCGCGACCCGCCTGCTTGATGCCGTCCCTCGCAGTCCGCTTAGCCTCCGTGTGACCGCACGCGGCGCCGTCTATGATTTCGACTATCGCCTGCCCGATGGTGACTGGCAGACCCTGATGCAGGATGCCGACGGCTCACACTTATCGACCCGGAGCGCGGGCGGCTTCGTTGGCGTGACGATGGGTCCGCACGCCTATTCTCCAAACGGAGGATAGACGGGGCTGCCAGGCCCCTGCCGATCGATCCGGTGGCTCGCCGGCGGGCCTGGACAGCTGTCCGGGACATCCGCCGTGCGGAAAACGCTGGCAGCATCACCAGCGTCGGTCAGGATCGGCGCCGCCACGCCCTCCGAAATCAGGGCAAAACCGTCTGCCGCAGGACGACCGGGACATATCATGGCTTCACCCGCGCAACCGGTACCGGCGCCCGCCTCGGAGGAGGGGGTGACAGTGCTGAAAGGTGACTGACACGCCGCCAGCACAACCAGCAATACCGCCAGAGGCAGGTATCGAGAGAGCATCCAGCGCATCACGGTACCATTTCCGCGTCCGGCCTAGTCGTCGGCGACTGTCAGGGTAACCGACTGAAGATCCGACGAATCCGACCCGACCGAGACGGTGAAACTGCCCGGCTCGACCACACGCTCCATATCGAGATCCCACAGAGCCATGGAGCGCGGCGCGATTTCCAGACGCACCGTGCGCGTCTCGCCCGGCTCGAGGGAGATTCGCTCGAACCCGCTCAGCTGGAGAACCGGACGCGTGACCGTGGCATTGTCATCTCGGACATACATCTGCACGACATCAGCCCCGGCGCGGTCGCCGGAATTGGTGACATCCACCTCGACGAAGGCACTGTCCCCGACGGCAATCGTCTCTTCCACAAGTCGCGGTTCGGAATAGTCGAATTGGGTGTAGGAAAGTCCGTAGCCAAACGGGTAGAGCGGCGCCTCTTCGTCGAAGAGATAGCCCCGGCGTGCGGACGGTTTGTGATTATAGAAAACCGGCAGCTGCCCGACCGAGCGGGGCATGGTCACCGGCAGATGGCCACTCGGGCTCACCTCACCCAGCACCAGGTCGGCGACGGCATTGCCGGTCTCCTGCCCCAGATACCAGCCCTCGATCAGGGCATCGGCATTTTCCGCCAGGAAGTTAACGGCGAGCGGGCGGCCATTGAGGAGAACCACGACCGTTGGTTTGCCGAGCGCGAAGATCTCGCGTGCCAGATCGAGTTGCTGACCGACCAGTTGCAGGTCAGCCCGGTCACCGAGATGAGAATCTGCCCAGGCCTCACGGCTCAGCTGTTCATTTTCGCCCAGCACCAGGAGAATGACATCGGACTCGCGTGCGGTTTCGACTGCCGCCGCGATCAGGTCGGCATTCACGGCCGGATCGATGAGGTCCACGGCATCAGCGGCCCATTCACGACTTTCGGTGAGACGCACGCCCTCTGAATAAACGACATCGAAGGCCTCGCCCGAGGCGTTCTGGAAACCCTCGAGAATGCTGACGACATGACGCGGCTGATCGGAATAGCCACCGATCGGTGTATCCACGGCGTGGGTACCGATCACGGCGAGCGTTCCGATCGCGTCCGGGTCCAGCGGCAGCGTCTCGTCCCGATTTTCCAGCAACACCATGGCGCGCTGGGCTGCGGTGCGGGCGAGCGCAATGGCGTCCTCGGTCGCGGTGCCGGCCTCGGCGGCTTCCGCATTTGCATAGGGAGCTTCCCAGACACCGGTGAGGAATTTCAGGCGCAGGATACGGCGAACGACCGTGTCGATCTGCTCCTCGCTCACGCGGCCGTCAGCGACCATGTGCGGCAAGCTCAGGAAGCCGTCACCATGCGGGAGTTCGACATCAACCCCGGCGTCGAGCGCGCGGATCGCCGCATCCTCGATATTGTCATACAGGCCGTGACGCGAGATCAGCTCGCGGATGGCGAAATAGTCACTGACGACGAGGCCCTGATAGCCCCATTCATCGCGCAGGACGTCGGTCAGCAGCCAACGATTGGCATGGCTCGGTACACCGTCGATCTCATTGTAGGACGCCATGATCTGCATGACCGGCATTTCCTCGACGAGACGTTCGAACGGGGTCAGAAAAATCTCGCGCAATTCCCGCTCGGAGATTTGCGCCGGACCGATATTCATGCCGCTCTCCGGCTGGCCATGGCCGGTCATGTGTTTCAGCGTGACGAAGACACGCTCATCCGCGAGCGGCAGATCATCACCCTGGAAGCCACGCACCGCGGCGATGCCGAGTTCGGACACGAGATAGGGGTCCTCGCCATAGGTTTCCTCGATCCGGCCCCAGCGCGGATCACGGGCGACGTCGACGATCGGCGCCAGCGTGAGATGCACCCCGCGCAGACGCATTTCGCGTGACGCAATGTTGAAGACATCCTCGAGCAGAGCCGTATCCCAGGTGGAGGCCAGACCGATGGATTGCGGGAAGCTGGTCGCATTCGGCGCGACATAGCCATGCAGCGCCTCCTCGTGGAAAAGAAGCGGAATACCGAGTCGGGTCTCCTCGATCGCCCAGCGCTGGGCGGCATTGATATAGTCGACCGTCTCGCGCTCATTGCGATTGAACACGCCGGCATTGGCACCGGCTGCCGTCGTTCCGGCCTCGACGCCCTGGCGGTCATAGGGCCGCGAGATCTGGCCCAGGCCATTGGGGTAATTCTCCGAGGCCCGCTCGGCCGAGAAATCGCCCGCCGGCGTCTGGATTTCTGACTTGTTCTGCCAGATGCCGATCATCTGGGCGACCTTCTCCTCGATCGTCATCCGCGCGAGCAGGTCCTCGACCCGCGCCTCGATCGGCTGGCTGGCATCGCGGTAAACCGCGTCCGGACCTGGCCGGTCTGGCGCCTGTGCGGCACAGGCCGTCTGCGCAGCGAGCGCTGCAAGGAGTGTGGCTGGCACCGCTGCCCGGCGCGTCTGCCGGACAAATTCAAAGGCATGCGTCAAGACGCTCATACTGGTCTCTTCCCCTGTCACAGGCCGGATCTTCACATGTCCGGCGCTTGCTGTTTGGCCGATAGTAAGACGAGGCCAGGGGGTCAGGTCAATGTATTTGTCGGAGTATATAGCGTCATATGGACAGGTCATCCCCCGGGAAGTATGACCGTATCGGCAAAACCCGTGGTTTTCCGGGCGGTTTCGCGATGGTTTCCCGTCGCGGGTTTCAGCAGGATTGAAGGATGACGACATGGCGCCGACAGACAGGATTACCGGCAAGCCACGTCGGCGCACGGGCAATCCGGCCCGTATCCACGGCACGATTGCCCATGATCTGGGGGTTGCCATTGTCTCTGGCCAATACACGCCGGGTGAGGTCCTGCCGAATGAGATCGACTTCTCCGAGCGGCTGAAAGTCTCTCGCAGCGCCTACCGCGAGGCGGTCCGCATCCTGTCCGCAAAGGGATTGGTGGAGAGCCGACCCAAGACCGGTACGCGCGTCACTCAGCCGGAACGCTGGAACCTGCTCGATCCGGACGTTCTGGCCTGGTATTTCGCAACCGAGCCCGACCCGAAGCTGATCGATGGCCTGTTCGAGCTCCGCATGATCATTGAACCGGCGGCGGCCGCACTGGCAGCCGAACGCCGCGAGTCACACCATCTGACCATCATGCGCGAAGCCTTGATGAATATGGAGCGGCACACGCTCAATACCGAGGAAGGCCAAAGCGCCGACCGGGCCTTTCATGATGCCGTCCTCGACGCCTCCGGCAATATGCCATTGCGCAGCCTGTCCAGCACGATCGGCGCAGGCGTCCGGTGGACGACCGTTTACAAGGCCCGCAAGGACGAGCTGCCACGGGACCCCATGCCCGATCACTGGCGCGTGTTTGATGCGATCGCCGCGGGCGGGCCGGACGCGGCCCGGTCGGCCATGGCGGAACTGGTCGGCGGTGCGCTTCGCGACACGGCCCGCGCGCTGCGCCGCAGCCAGACGGCAGAAAAGACGCCGGACGCAGGCTGACACCGCTGAAGTTTCTGCCCCAGCACGCCAGTCTCTTTGCGCCGCCACCTTGCTAGCCCTGGCAATGCACTCTATTTGTCGGAGTAATCAAAGCTCTCGATCAGAGGGCAGACCGGTAATTGAGACCCCTCATGACGAAACCCCTTCGATCTCGCGCCTGGTTCGACAATCCCGACAACCCGGACATGACGGCCCTCTATCTCGAGCGCTATCTGAATTACGGCCTGACACTCGAAGAGCTCCGCTCGGGCAAGCCGATCATAGGTATCGCCCAGACCGGCTCCGATATCGCCCCCTGCAACCGCCACCATATCGAACTGGCCAAGCGGGTTCGTGAAGGCATTCGTGAGGCTGGCGGTATCGCGCTCGAATTCCCGGTCCACCCGATCCAGGAGACCGGCAAGCGTCCGACCGCAGGACTCGATCGGAACCTCGCCTATATGGGCCTGGTTGAATTGCTCTACGGCTATCCGCTGGATGGTGTCGTTCTGACAGTCGGCTGCGACAAGACCGCGCCCGCCTGCCTCATGGCCGCAGCGACGGTCGACATTCCGGCCATCGCACTCTCCGTCGGTCCGATGCTGAATGGCTGGCGACAGGGGAAACGCATCGGGTCGGGGTCCATCATCTGGCAGGCGCGCGAAATGATGGCGCGCGGCGAGCTGGATTATGAAGGCTTTATCGAACTGGTTGCGACATCGGCGCCCTCCGTCGGCTATTGCAACACGATGGGCACCGCGTCGACCATGAACTGCCTGACAGAGGCCCTGGGCATGAGCCTGCCGGGCTCGGCGGCGATCCCCGCCCCCTACCGCGAACGTGGCCAGGTTTCCTATCTGACCGGCAAGCGCATCGTCGAGATGGTGCATGACGACCTCAAACCGTCCGACATCCTGACCGAAGATGCCTTCCTCAACGCCATCGCCATCAATTCCGCACTGGGCGGCTCAACCAACGCTGCCGTCCACCTCACCGCGCTCGCCCGCCATGCCGGCGTCGATCTGCCGCTCAAGCGCTGGCAGGAACACGGTCACGATATCCCGCTGATGGTCAATATGCAGCCGGCCGGCGCCTATCTGGGCGAGGACTTCCACCAGGCCGGCGGCGTGCCGGCGGTGGCGGCGCAACTCATGACGCAGGACCTTCTGCGCGAAGACGCGAAAACGGTGAATGGGCTGACGATCGGTGAGAATTGTCGGGGCGCGGAGATCGTCCTGCCGGACGTGATCTGGCCCTTCGACGCCCCTCTTCTGAAGGATGCCGGCTTTATTGTCCTGGGCGGAAATCTCTTTGACAGCGCGCTGATGAAGACCAGCGTGATCGCCAGGGCCTTCCGCGAGCGTTACCTGTCGAACCCTGATCATCCGAATGCGTTTGAGGGCGTTGCCCACGTCTTTGATGGCCCGGAGGACTACCACAGGCGCATTGATGATCCGGCGGAACAGATCGGCGATGACGGCATTCTCGTGATGCGCGGATCCGGCCCGATCGGGCATCCCGGCGCTGCGGAAGTCGTGAACATGCGTCCACCGGACTATCTGATCAAGCAAGGCATTACCGTCCTGCCCTGCATCGGTGACGGGCGGCAGTCCGGAACCTCCGGGTCGCCCTCCATCCTGCATGCCTCTCCAGAGGCGGCGGCAGGCGGCAATATCGCGCTCCTGAAGACCGGTGACCGTCTGCGCATCGACCTCAACAGCGCTATGGTGGACTGGCTGGTTTCGGAGGATGAAATCCACCTCCGTCGCGCGGCGCTGGAGGCCGCGGGCGGCTATCCCTTCCCCGCCTCACAGACACCCTGGCAGGAGCTTCAGCGCGACACGATCGGCCAGTTGGAAACCGGTGCGGCGCTTGAACCCGCGGTCAAATACCGTCGTATCGTCGAGACCTTCGGGAATCCGCGGGACAATCACTGACGGCACTGCCCGGCCCGGCGCCTTGTCGGCGCTGCCGGGCGCAAGATCAGAGCCTGATCAGGGATTGAGGCTGACCGGCTGTGTCCACCCGCACCCTGAACAACCCGCCTGCCAGAGGCTGGCTTTCCCGTTGATCGGGCGTCTGATGCAGCCAGGCAGTGGTGCAATAGAGCGTTTTCAGATCATCATCACCAAAGGCGGCTTTGGTAATGGCTGACACCGGGAATTCAATCTTGCCCAGCTTGCGTCCATCCGGCGCATAGCGTGCGACGCCCCACCCACCGAACAAGCCGACATGCAGGATACCGGCACTGTCCATGGACGGGCCATCGCAATAGCCCTCATCCATCACCGCGAAGACCCGTCGGTTGGAAATCTCACCGGCCGTGTGATCGAAGGTCTCGATCGTCTTTTGCAGTGTGTCGTGATGGTAGAGCGTGTTGCCGTCCGGGCTCAGAACCGGGCCATTGGTAACGCCATAGCCATCGGCCTTCAGAACCGCGCCGCTATCCGGCGTCCAACGATACAGCGCGCCGGTCTTGAGACGCTCGCTGTCATCCATCGAGCCGAACCAGAGTGAACCGTCCGGCGCAACATAACCGTCATTCAGCCGGTTTTGCGGACGGTCGGTCTCCACGGCCTCGAGGAGGCTGAATGCCCCGGTCGCCGGGTCAAAGCGATACAGGCCGCCGCGAACGCCACAGATCAGGCTTCCGTCCTCGGCTGGCAGGGCGAAACCGATCTGATCCGGCGAATCCCAGCTGGCCCTGGCCCCATCGTCAACGCTGTAACGGTGCAGCTTGCGGCCCTTGATATCGACAAACCAGACGCCGCGATCGCGCGCTGACCAGACCGGGCCTTCGCCCAGCTCGGCCTTGAGATCCCAGATGAGTTCGACTTGGGTCATGGCGATATCGCTAGAACGGATGTTTCAGAAAAAAGACCCGGGCAGGTTACCCCGCCCGGGTCCGCAGGGACTATCGTGAAGATCTAGCCTTCCATGTCCTCAAGCTCTTTGCCGCGGGTTTCGCGAACCATCTTGATCACGAACCAGATCGAGAGCACGGCGAAGACGGTGTAGATGCCGTAGGCACCTGCCAGCCCGATCGTGCCGAGCAGGGAGAGGAAAGTGATGGAGATCAGGAAGTTCGTTCCCCACTGGAAGAGGCCGGCGACTGCCAAACCCGATCCGCGGATCTGATTGGGGAACATTTCGCCCAGCATGACCCACATGACCGGGCCCCAGGAGAAGTTGAAGAACATCACATAGATATTGGCCGCGACCAGGGCGAGCAGAGCCATATTGTCCGACAGGCTCAGTGATCCATCGATCAACTCGCCGGTCGAGAAGGCAAAGGCGCAGAGGCCGAGCGTGATCGCCATGCCGATCGAACCGATGACCAGCATCGGCTTGCGGCCCAGCTTGTCGATGACGAGCAGAGCGACGATCACCGAACCGATGGACAGCGCGCCAGACAGGACATTGGTCAGCAGGGCATCGCTCTCGGTGAAGCCCGCCGCCTGCCAGAGCACGGCGCCGTAGTAGAAGATGATGTTGATGCCAACCAGCTGCTGGAAGCTCGCCAGGCCGATACCCACCCAGACGATCGGACGGATCTTCTTGGTGATCGGGCTGATGAGGTCACGCAGGCTGGGCTGATGATCATCGACCAGCGAGGCCTGGATTTCCCCGACCTTGCGCTTGGCCGTAACGGGGCCAAACAGCTTGGACAGCACACTGGTGGCCCGTTCCGTCTTCTTCTTGAAGACCAGGAATCGCGGGCTTTCCGGGATGGAGAACAGCGCGATCAGGAAGATGATGGCGGGCACAAGCTCCATCCAGAACATCCAGCGCCATGTCTCGAAGCCGAGCCAGAACTCAACCGTCGAACCGCCGGCCGTCTGGGCCAGCAGGTAATTGGAGAGGAAGGAGAAGAAGAGACCGGCAATAATGGCGATCTGCTGGATGGTGGCGAGGCGTCCGCGAATGCTAGCTGGCGCGATCTCGGCAATATAGGCCGGTGCCATCACACTGGCCGCACCAACGGCCAGGCCGCCCAGGAGGCGATAGACCACAAACTCTGTCGAGCCTCCGGCAATCCCTGATCCGAAGGCCGAGATAATGAAGAAGACCGCGGCAACGACCAGCAAGGTGCGGCGACCGAAGATGTCGGCGGCGCGCCCGGCGATCAGAGCGCCGACCGCACAACCCAGCAGCATGGACGCGACATTCCAGCCTGTCCCGATCGCTTCCGAGTTGAAGGCGGTCTGAAGGCCGTCGACCGTGCCGTTGATCACGCCACTGTCATAGCCGAAGAGGAAGCCCCCGATCGTCGCAACGATCGCGATGGCGAGGATATAGCCCATATTCGGCGCTTCGGCGGGTACCGAAGCGCTTTCGGCGCTATCTGCCGTTTCTGTCATTGTCCAACTCTCCCCTTATAGGCCTTTTGGCCCTTCTTGATGATGCGACCTAGCTCCAGCCCGCATCGACGAAATATGCATGTCCGGTACAGGCCCGGGCGTCATCGGACGCCAGAAAGAGGGCCATGGCCAGAATATCTTTCGGCTCCAGCCGGATTTTCAGGCACTGGGCCGCCACGATCTCGGCTTCACCGTCAGGCGTGTACCATTTTTCCTGACGCCGCGTTTTCACATTGCCTGGCACGATACAGGCGACCCGGATTCCATCGGGCCCCAATTCGCGCGCCAGAGCGCGTGTCATGCCCTCGATAGCCGCCTTGGCGGTCTGGTAGACCGACAGGTCAGGCAGGCCGAGATGCCAGGAGATTGACCCGAGATTGATGACAACCCCGGCACCCTTTTTCTTCATTCCGTCGGCGACGGCGCGGGTGGCGAAATACTTGTGCCGCAGATTGACGGCCATGCGGTCATCCCAATAGTCCGGCGTTACGTCGGCAATTCCGTGTCGATCATCATTGGCAGCATTGTTGATGAGAACATCCACCGCGCCAAACCGGGCCTGGATTTCCTCGAAAGAGGCATGGAGCGCGTCGAGATCGGTCAGATCGCAATGGCGATAAACCGGCGCCGGGTCGAGATCCGCGAGACGATGGGCCAGGGCCTCGCCCGCTTCATCGCCAATATCCAGAAACACCACCTGTGCACCCTGACGGGCGAACCCTTCGGTCAAGCCGGCGCCGATGCCGGACCCGCCGCCGGTCAGAACGACGAGACGCCCCTTGAGCGAGTGATAGAGTGTCGGGTTCATGCGGCACCCCGCAACAGGCCACGCGCCGCCAGATTATGCATCAGGCCGGCAATCCCCAGCGTCCAGGCTGGCGCCTGATCGCAGGTGGTAACCTCGTTCACGAGCGCGCCGAGCGTTGGCGTGGACACGGTGACACGATCACCGACCTTGTGGGTGAATCCCTGACCCGGCGCATCCCGATCCGCGACCGGCGCGAACATCGTGCCAAGCATGAGGGCAAAGCCGTCGGGGTATTGGTGATGCTTGCCAATGACCTGGCCAACCAGGTCAAGCGGGTCGCGGCTGATCTGCGACATCGAGCTCTGGCCGGTCAGCGTGAAACCATCCCTGCCCTCGATTACGAGCGAAACCTCGGCCTTGCGAACATCGTCGAGGCTGAAAGCGTCATCGAACAATCGAATAAAGGGGCCCAGCGCGCAGGAGGCATTATTGTCCTTGGCCTTGCCCAGGAGAAGGGCGGAGCGGCCCTCAAAATCGCGCAGATTGACATCATTGCCCAAGGTGGCGCCGACCGGCCGCCCCTGGCCGTCACAGACCAGGGCGATTTCCGGCTCCGGATTATTCCAGACCGAGTCAGACCGCACACCGACCTCATCACCCCAGCCCACGGCAGACAGGGCCGGCGATTTGGTGAAGATTTCGGCATCCGGACCGATCGCCACTTCCAGGTATTGCGACCACAAGCCGTCGGAAATGAGCGCGGTTTTCAGGTCGGCGGCAGACCGGGAGCCCGGCTTGACCGACGCGATATCGGCGCCGATCCGTGCCTGGAGTGCGTCTCGGATGTCGCGCGCCCGATCCGCATGGCCCTGAGCTCGCTCCTCGATCACACGCTCGATCGCCGATATGGCGAAGGTCACACCCGACGCCTTCACGCATTGCAGATCAACCGGTGCCAGCATCCGGGCGGCTCCCGGAGAGGCCTCGGCAAAGCTTGCGGCCAGACCAAGATCATCGATCGCGCCAAGGTCCTGTCCGACGGCTGTCTTGAGGGCGTCTGCATCAGCGAGCGCCTCGGAGACGGTGGCAGCAAAACGGGAGATATCCAGACAACGCCCCTCGCGGACCAGAACCGGTGTCGGCCCTTCCGGCAAGGCAAGACGGCCGATCAGGACAGCATCGTCCCGGTCTGCCGGCAGGCAGTCAGCTAGCTTGGTCATTCCTCCCCCGAGGACTGTCTGTGGCTACAGGTCCGTTTCGGACTTTTTAATAGCGCTAACATCATTTTCTGACGCAATGAAGTCAAGCCTCCCGGCGCGTGTGTTTCAAAGATTCAGGAATTGTGCGGGACCGGGCCCGTCGAGGCCCGCACGACCAGCTGGTGCGGCAGAAGCTGGTCAATGGGCGCACGGCTGTCGCGCCGCGACTGGTCGCGCGATTCCTGGAGCGCCAGACGCAAGGCCGCTTCGGCCATGCGGGCGACGGGTTGACGGACCGTTGTGAGCTCGGGCCACACAGCTGTCGCCAGCGGCGTGTCATCGAAACCGGCCACGGACAGGTCACCGGGCACATCCAGCCCTCGCCGGTGCGCCGCTGCCAGAGCGCCGGCCGCCATGTCGTCATTGGAGGCAAAAATCGCCGTTGGCGGATTGTCATCCGACAAGAGCCTTTCCGCCGCTTCAAATCCGGACCGGTAGTTGAAGCCCCCCGGTTCCACGAGACAGTCAGCGGGCGGA
Organism: uncultured Maricaulis sp.; assembly: GCF_905480005.1. Classification (GTDB taxonomy): domain Bacteria; phylum Pseudomonadota; class Alphaproteobacteria; order Caulobacterales; family Maricaulaceae; genus Maricaulis. The sequence continues at coordinate 2,835 of NZ_CAJQOO010000011.1, read as the reverse complement.
TCCGCGCGCCGGATCTCCGTTTCGAAACCCTTCAGGCGCTCGACACTGGCCGTCTGGTTGACCGCGCCTTCGATGAATCCGATCCGGCGATGCCCCAATTCAATCAGGTGGCGCGTCATCTCCGCTGCGGCCGCAAAATCATCCATGCGGACACCATGGGCGTCCGCGCGGGCATGCCCGGTTCCGACAGCAATTGCGACAACCCCCGCATCACGCAACGCCGCGATGGCGCGTTCGGATTCGGCGTGCGGTGCGGGCAGGATGACCCCGGCCACACCACCGGCGATCAGGCGCCCGATGGCAGCCGCTTCGCTTTCGAGCGAGGGGTCGCATTTCTCGATCACGAGCAGCGCACCACTGGTCTGCGCGCCATCCAGGGCACCGACCAGGAATTGCGACAGATAACCGGCAGACGGGTTGGAATAGAGGAGGCCGATCCGGCCGGCCCCATTGCGCGCAAGGCTGCGCGCCGCGGCATTCGGCGAATACCCCAGCGCCTTGACCGCCCGCATGACACTGTCACGTGTCGAAGCCTTTACACCGGGCACATTGTTCATGACGCGCGAGACCGTCATCAAGGAGACACCTGCCTCCCGTGCGACGTGGTCCATCGTCACGCCCCCGGTACGCTTTTTGGTCCTGCTCACGCGGCCTCCCCGCCTCGTCGACTTATTGGTCAGACTCACCATTCAAGCATCCGCCGGCTTCAGCGCGCGGGCAAGACTGCTCGCCACACGCGCCGCGGCGACCTGGTCCCTGACGGTGAACCGCGCACCGTCCAGACCGTCGACACGGCCGGGCTCGCCGGCATGTTGAAGCGCGCCAGGTCCATGCCGGGTCCGGTCACAGGCGGGCCCGGCTGCGCACGGGCGATGATACGGGAAAGAACGCGGGGACGATCGGGGGGGAAAGTGGTCGCGATGATCACTGGTGAGTCGCATGCCTGTCCCGGTAGAAGAAACGAAGGGACTGAATGCCCGCACCTCTCTTCAACCACCCCTTCCATGTCCGGATCCCGCGCGACGTTGACAGAGGCTCAGGGGTGCGTCAATCAATTGTCTGACAATTTAAGGGGGAAGGGCGCACGATGAAGAACACCCGTATCAAGGCCACCTCAACCGGCCCCAACCGCACGCTCGCATCCCCGGACACCCGACCGGATCAGGGTCTTCAGCAGGCTCGGAGCATCGCTCATGGCACCGCCGGCCTGTCCCTTGTCCGCCTGCCTGTTCTGGCACTTTCCCTGGCCCTCGCCGGCTGCTCGATCGGCGACACCGTCGCTCCCGACGACGGCGCTGATCACCAGACAGGGCTCACGCGTTCCGGTTTGCTCGATCCGGTCTTTACCGACCACATGGTCATCCAGCGCGCCCAGCCGGTGGCCGTCTGGGGCGAGGCTGAGCCGGGAAGCATCCTGCAGGTCGTTCTGGGTGATGACAGTCAGGACGTCACAACCGGTGCAGACGGGCATTGGCAGGCAGACTTCGCCCCACACGCGGCCGGTGAACGTCTGACCCTGGAGGTCATGACGGCGGCCGGGACCAGGCAACGCGTCGACGATATTCTCGTTGGTGATGTCTGGCTGTGCTCGGGGCAATCCAATATGGAGTTCGAGGTCGCCCGGGCCCTCAATCCCGGAAACGAGATCGCCGGGCCACACAGTCCGGCGATCCGGCTACTCACGGTCGCGCATGAGAGCCGGGTGACGCCGCAATCCGATCACGCCAACCCGAACACTTGGCAAATCGCATCGCCGCAAAGCGTCGGGGATTTCTCGGCAGTCTGCTACTTCTTCGCCCGCGAGCTTCAAAACCGCCTCGATGTCCCCATGGGCCTGATCGATGCGTCCTGGGGCGGCTCCCAAATTGAAGCCTGGATCAGTGCCGAGGGGCTCGCGACGATTGGCAGCTTCGATACGCCGCTGAACGCGCTGGCGCTCTATGGGACCGACCCGGTCGCAGCCACCGCCCGTTTCGGAGAGTCGTGGGAAGCCTGGTGGCAATCTGCGGCCGGCACGACACCCTGGTCAGACCGCGCTGTCCTCGCGGAACCCGGACGGGCAACCCCCGGCCGGATGGGCGACTGGCGCAGCTGGGGCGAGGCGGGCATGGCGCATCATCTCGGCATGGTCTGGTTTACCCGCCAAACAGAATTGAGCGCCGGGCAGGCGGCGCAGGACGCCTGGATAGATCTGGGCGGGATTGATGAGGTCGATGCCAGCTGGGTCAATGGGGCCTTCGTCGGTGCGACCTTCGGCTGGGGCTCCCGGCGCAGCTATGAACTGCCGGAAGGCAGTTTGCGCGCCGGAACCAATACCATTGCGGTCAATGTGCTGAACAGCTGGGGCGCTGGCGGGATGATCGGCCCGGACGATGCGGTCAAGCTGCGCTTTGCCGATGGTACCGAAACTCCGCTGTCCGGAGGCTGGCGCTATGAACCGGTCCCCGCCTCGCTTGGCTCACCGCCCCGCGCACCCTGGGAATCGGTCGGCGGTCTGACTGGCATGTATAACGGGATGATCGCACCGCTGGAGCAGACCCGGCTGGCCGGCATGATCTGGTATCAGGGCGAGTCCAATACGGGTCGGGCCGATGCCTATGAGGGCCTGCTCACCACCCTGCTCGCCGACTGGCGCCGGCAATTCGGTGCCGACATGCCGGCCCTCATCGTCCAGTTGGCGAATTTCGGCGACCTCGCCGACCAGCCCGTTGAATCCGGATGGGCCCGGGTGCGCGACGCCCAGCGCCGGGTTGCCGAGGCAGACCCACGCGCCGGCCTGGTGGTCACGATCGATATCGGCGACCGGCTCGACATACACCCGCCCAACAAGCAGGA
>NZ_CAJQOO010000010.1 GCF_905480005.1 uncultured Maricaulis sp. | reverse complement strand
GTTCGGTGTGTCGTCATCCGGCAGGAAGTCCAGAGCCGTCATGGGCAGTGAACGCCCGCTGGTCTGTACGATACGGACATGCTTGCGACCAAGCCGGCGCGGCTCCGGCACGCCGCAGGAATGGGCGATCATTTCGACATGCTTGCGCACCGTGTCGGCATAGACTGCGACCCGTTCGGCCTTGTCGCGCACAACAAGGCCGCGCTGGAGGCTCTTCTTGTGGGTGGTGACGCCGGTCGGGCAGGTGTTCTGGTGGCACTTCAGCGCCTGGATACAGCCCAGCGAGAACATGAAGCCTCGGCCGCACTGGATGAAGTCGGCGCCGGCAGCCAGCGCCCAGGCGACGGAACCTGGCGTCAGCAATTTGCCCGAGGCGATGATGCGGACCCGGTCTTTCAGCCCGTAGCGCTCGAATATCGTCACGGCTATGGGCAGGCTTTCGCGGATTGTCAGGCCGACATTGTCCATCAGCGCCATCGGGGCCGCGCCGGTCCCGCCATCGCCGCTATCGATGGTGAAGAAGTCGGGCGCACTTTGGGGTCCACGCTTCGTTATCTCTTCGCACATCTCCTCGAGCCAGCCATAGGCCCCGATGACGGCCTTGAATCCGACCGGCTTGCCGGTGACTTCGCGGATATGCCCTATCATGTCCAGCAGGCCGCCAATATCGTCGAACTCGGGATGACGATTGGGGGAAATCGATTCCTGGCCAACCGGAATGCCGCGGATTGCCGCAATGTCCCGCGTGACTTTCTCGGCCGGCAGGATGCCGCCCTTGCCCGGTTTGGCGCCCTGCGAGAGTTTGAGCTCGAACATGCGCACCTGTTCGTGCGCGGCCATTTTCCGCAAATTGCTGTCGGACAGGCCGCCTTCCGCGTTGCGGACGCCGTATTTCGCGGTGCCAATCTGGAAAACGATGTCGCAACCGCCCTCCAGATGCATGGGCGACAAGCCGCCCTCACCGGTATTCATCCAGATCCCGGCCTTCGCCGCGCCGCGTGACAGGGCACGCACGGCCGGCTTCGACAGTGCGCCATAACTCATGCCGGAAATATTGAAGAATGAGGGCGCGTCATAGGGGGTACGGGCCTGTGGGCCGATCCGCATGGGACGGGTTTCAGCGGCATGGTCGTCGAGCAGGGGAAAGGGGCAATTGACGAAAATTGCCGTGCCCGGCTTGTCCAGCGGCTTGGTGGAGCCGAAAGGAATGGTCCCGCCCTTGCCCTCTGAGGACCGGTAGACCCAGTCCCGTTCCGCCCGGTTGAAGGGCAATTCCTCGCGGTCCATGGCGAAGAAGTATTGCCGGAAGAACTCCCCCAGCGTCGTGAAGAGTGAGCGAAAGCGTCCGAATAGCGGATAATTCCGGCGCACCGCATCCCGGGTCTGGGTGATGTCCGCCACATACATGAAGAAGCCGATCAGAACGGCCAGGCCCACGGCGAGGATGAAAGCCTGGGTCAGGATGTTCATCGCATCCATGGCCCAACTCGGTAGCATCGACATTGTCACCTCCCACGCGCGCGCGCCGCATCATGCCCCGTGAAGACGGCCGAGGCGAGCGTCGGGTTGTGGGCCATCGCAAATGTGAATGGTTGTGAGCCTGTCAGGCCTTCACGTCGACATTGCCACCGGAACCGCCAGATGCGTCGCCGTCGCCTGCGGCCGGGCCGGAAGACACCGCGACCATGGCAGCGCGCAGTGTGCGGTCTGCAATCACAAAACCGGTCTGCATGACATGGGCGATCTTGCCAGCGCCGTGGTCCGACGGGATTTGCGCGACGGCCTGGTGTTTGTGCGGATCGAATGTGTCACCCGGCTGCGGGTCGACCTTCTTCACGCCGTGGCGCTCCATCTTGGAGATCAGCGCCTTCTCGGTCATGGCAACGCCTTCGACCAGGTTTTTCACCGAATCCGGCACGTCGGCGAGCGCGGCTTCGTCGGCCGAGGCCATGGCCCGGGCGAGATTGTCGGACACGTCGAGCATGTCCTTGGCAAAGCTGGATACGGCATAGCTCCGGGCATCGGCCACGTCGCGGGTGGCCCGCTTGCGGGCATTGTCCGCTTCAGCCAGTGCGCGCATCAGCTTGTCGCGCATGGAATCGAGTTCGGCGGTCAGTTTGAGGACCGGGTCCAGTTCGACTTCCGCCTCTGTCTCACTGTCGCTGCCGGCAGCGGTCGCGGAGTTCACGGTCTCGTCTTCCGGGGTTTCGGTTTCGCTCTGCGGCTTGTTCTCTGTGTCGCTCATCTTGTCTTCACTCTCGCGATCGCGCGCCATCCAGTATCTGTCCGACCACACGGGCCGTGTAGTCGACGAGGGGGATAACACGGGCATAGTTCAAACGGGTGGGCCCAATTACACCCAGCGCCCCGATGATTTCCTGTTCGGCATTCATATAGGGAGCCACGATCACACTGGAACCCGAAAGACTGAAAAGCGGGTTCTCGGCGCCAATGAAGAGCCGCACGCCCTGGGCGTCGCGGGCCTTGTCCAGCAGGGTGATCAGCTCCTCCTTGCGTTCGATGTCGTCGAACAGAAGCCGGATGCGTTCCAGATCGCTGGCCGCTTCCAGGCTTTCCAGAAGCCGGGCCTGGCCCCGCACGATCAGCGAGCGCTCCTGCCCCTTGCCACCGCTCCAGTCCGCCAAACCCTGTGTAACGAGGCCCTCGGCCGCGCTGTCGAGGGCGGACCGGCGCTCTGCGATCTCGGTCTCGATGGCCTTGCGGGCATCGCTCAGCGTGCGGCCTTTCAGGCGCGTTGAGAGGTAATTGCCGGCCTCGATCAGCGCCGCCGGCGGAATTCCGTCCGGAGACCGCATGAGACGGTTTTCGACACTGCCATCCTCGAAAACGAGGACTGCCAGCATCTCCACAGCCGACAGCGGGACAAATTCGACATGCCGCAAGGGCGCTTCGCGCTTGGAGGTGACAACGAGGCCCGCCCCGCCCGCCAGTCCGCCCAGCAGCGACGTCGCCTCGGTCAGCAAGTCCTGGGTCGAGCGCCCGGAGACCGAGACCTGACCTTCAATGGCCCGCCGCTCATCCGCCGATAATTCGCCCACTTGCAGCAAACCGTCCACGAACAGGCGCAAACCGGCATGGGTCGGCATGCGGCCGGCGCTTGAATGCGGCGCACTCAACAAGCCCAGATCGGCGAGATCGGCCATGGTGTTGCGGATGGACGCCGGTGACAGGGACAGATTGCCTGTCTGTGACAGGGTGCGGGAACCGACCGGATCGCCCGAGCGCAGATAGGCTTCCACGATCTCGCGAAAGATCGTGCGCATCCGGTCGTCCAGCGCGGCCAGGGCCGATTGCGGTGCGGCAGGTATCATGGTTCTTCAATTAATCGCGCCCGCCCTCCTGTTCAATGCGCAAGACATTTGGGGGTTGTAGCGGCCAGCTCGCTTGAAGCCCGGCGGCAACGCCGCTAGGAGCGGTGGCAGGAAACACCGAGACCGGAGAGACATATGAGACCGAATGGACGCGCCCGCGACGCAATGCGGGAAATCAGCCTGGAAGCCGGCGCCTCGGTCTATGCGGAAGGCTCCTGCCTGGCCCGCTTTGGCGGCACGCATGTCCTGTGTACCGCGTCGGTGGAAGAAAATGTCCCGCCCTGGCTGCGTGGCGGCGGCAAGGGCTGGGTGACAGCGGAATATGGCATGCTGCCCCGCGCGACGCACACGCGCTCGCGCCGCGAGGCAACCGCGGGAAAACAGTCCGGCCGGACCCAGGAAATCCAGCGTCTGATTGGTCGCTCCCTGCGCGCCGTGGTCGACTTGAAAGCCCTCGGCGAGCGCCAGATCACGATTGATTGTGACGTCCTGCAGGCTGATGGCGGCACACGCACAGCCGCGATCACCGGCGCCTGGGTCGCCCTGAAACAGGCCATTGGATACCTGATCGAGGAAGGTGTTCTCAAAGAGGACCCGGTCCACGGCCAGCTTGCCGCCATCTCCTGCGGCGTCATTGACGGCGAAACCCGTCTGGATCTCGAATATGAAGAAGATCGCCGGGCCGAGGCCGATGCCAACTTTGTTCTGACGGATAAAGGCGGTATCGTCGAAATTCAGGCGACGGCAGAAGACAAGCCGATCCCGGAAACTGATTTTGACGAATTATTCGTCCTGGCCAAATTGGGTGTCTCGCAGCTTTGCGAAGCGCAATTGGCAGCCTTGGCCTCGCGCGACTGAGCGCATCGGGTCGGCTGTACAGGTCGGAACGGATAGGAAGAACAGACGGCGGGGGCGCGCTGGGGGGCTGGAAACGGCCCGCACGGCCTCTTTGGGAAGGGGCTACCGTGCAGGCCCACCCCCGCCGTCTGTCCCGTCGGCACAAAGGCCGGCGGTCTTGTGGTGACGATCGCGCCTACTCGGCAGCGTCCTCGTCCTCATCATCAAAACTCAACAGGTCGCCAGGCTGACAACCCAGTTCGCGGCAGAGCGCTTCCAGGGTCGAGAAGCGGACGGCCTTGGCCTTGCCTGTCTTGAGAATGGACAGGTTGGCCATGGTGATACCGACACGGTCGCAGAGTTCGGTCAGCGACATGCGGCGCTCTAGGAGCATGCGATCAAGAGTGACGCGAATGGGCATGGTGTGCGTCTCCCTAAATCGTCAATTTTTGTTCTTGGCGCATTCGTGCGCCTTCGCGGAACACTTCCGCCAGGACCAGGAGTGCCGCCACGGCAAACCAGGCCCCAAGATCGAAGCTGGCAAACTTGTTGATTTCCACGCCGCCGACCACGGGGGCATCCGTGTGCAACAATGTCAGCACCATCGCGACGGCTCCCTGGGCCATGTAGCGCAGCACCTGGAATACCGCGATTGCAATCGCGATCATCCGAAGGTGACCCGCATTTTCCGGGACGAAGGGGTCTCCGGCGACCAGGGTCGCAAAAATACGACGAAGCCGATCATTCACGACCAGGAACGCGATGATATGTGCGATCAGGATCGGGTATGCGCCGCCATAATCTCTGATTGCCTGAAACAAGTCAGTCAGGAAATTGGGCGAATACCCCAGCCAATCCATCAGCAGGGTTGCGCCAGTAGCGATCAGTACGAGGGCTGCAAAGCCCAACAGACCCCAGGCTAGATACCAGAGGATATCCAGTACCACTTTCAGCACGGATACCAATGATCCGCTGCCCAGTGTCTTCATGACCGCCCCTTCCCTTTTAGGCGTCGCACGCGAGATCCGCGGACTTTATTCCGATCCGTCGGATCTCACGCGACTTTTTCCATCATGCCGTAACCGGAGCAATGGCGTAGAACGCGCCGGCGGCAACCGAAACCAGCAATACCAGATTGATGGCGATAGAGCCGACCATCTGCATGCCTGAATTTTTGGACCTGACCATTTTACTGTTTCCTTTGTCTTGTATCTGACCAATTACCGTTGTCATTCATGTTGTTCGGACGACGTTTCCCGTCCTTGTTGTTTATCGATAAACACAAAGTTCGGGGCACGCAAGCAGAAAATATCGTTTTTCGATATGAATTTTTCGAAAGGCGATATGAAACCGGGTCGATGAGGGGTCAAAATGAGCCAGGAAACCTGGGTGATCGCGAGCCATAATGCGGGCAAGATCAAGGAGATGGAGCAGATTCTGGCCCCGTTCGGAATCGCCCTGAAGAGCGCTGGCGACCTTGATCTGCCTGAACCCGATGAAACCGAGACGACATTCCGCGGTAATGCTGCGTTGAAGGCCCGGGCGGCGTGCGAGGCCACGGGATTGCCTTGTCTGGCTGATGATTCCGGGCTTGCGGTGGATGCGCTGGGCGGTGATCCGGGGATTTACTCCGCGCGCTGGGCCGGCGAGCCGCGTGACTTCACGCGCGCCATGCAGCGCGTCGAGGACGCATTGACCGCGATCGGCGCATCCGACCGCACGGCCCGCTTCGTCTGCACGATCGCACTCGCCAGGCCGGGAGGGGCTGTGAGCTTCTTTGAGGGTGAGGTTGTCGGCGATATCGTCTGGCCACCCCGCGGACCGGGCGGGTTTGGCTATGACCCGGTCTTCCAGCCGCATGGTCATGACCGGACATTCGGGGAGATGAGTGCAGACGAGAAGCGCAAGATCAGCCACCGGGCTCGGGCACTTGATGCCATGACCCGGGCCGAGTTCGCCTCTTGACCCGACAACCCGATACCGGGCTGGGTCGTGCGCTGGGGCTCTATCTTCACTGGCCCTATTGCGCGCGCATCTGTCCGTATTGCGATTTCAACGTCTACCGCCCGAAAGGCGATGACGACGCGCTTCTGGACGCCATCTTGATGGATATGGCGGATTGGCGCGTGCGGACGGGCGATCGTCAGCTTGCCAGTCTTCACCTGGGTGGCGGTACACCGTCCTTGATGACTCCGGCCGCTGTGGCGCGTGTCCTCGAGGCTGCGGACCGGCTCTGGGGTTTCGCGCCGGATATTGAAATCGGGCTGGAAGCCAATCCGAATGACCAGGCTCGCTTTGCCGGTCTCGCTGAAGCCGGCATCAAACGCCTGTCCCTGGGGGTTCAGAGCTTTGATGACGCTGTCCTGCGGAAGCTGGGTCGCGATCATGACGGGTCGGAAGCGCGCTTGGCGATTGATGCGGCATTGGCGGCATTTGATCGAGTTTCCGTCGACATGATCTATGCCTGGGCAGGTCAGGACCTGGCGGCCTGGTCCGTTGACCTGGGTGAGGCATTGGCGACTGGTGCCGGCCATGTTTCGGCCTACCAGCTCACAATTGAAGCCGGTACTGCATTCGGCAAGCGGAGCGAGCGAGGCGAGACGCTCGCAGTCGATGGGGACAGCGCAGCCGATCTTTATGAGGCAACCCAATCCCAGTGTGAGGCTGCGGGATTTGCGGCCTATGAAATATCCAATCATGCGCGAACGCCGCAGGACCGCTCAACGCATAACCGTGTCTATTGGGAAGGCGGGGACTGGATTGGTGTTGGTCCCGGCGCCCATGGCCGTCTGGGCCAATCCGTCAATGGGGGGCGCCATGCCACGACCGCCTGCCGACGCCCTGTCGATTACATCCGCGCGATTCAGGAGACCGGGTCGGGCATCGCTCGCGATGGCATGGAGCGTCTGACACCACAGGACGACCTCGTCGAGCGGGCCTTCCTTGGCCTGCGCATCATTGATGGGCTGGACCTCGCCCATCTCTCAGCCAGTACGGGGTGCGAGCTCGATGCACACGGGATCGCGCAGATGATCGATACCGGCATGCTCGAACAGGACGGATCGCGGCTGCGCCTGAGCGCCAGCGGGCGCCTGCTGGCTGACCGGGTTACGCGTGAAATCCTGCCTTGATGCCTAGAAGGCGTCTTCAGGCTCGAAAGTCAGCGGAGCCGGCTCAATTTCCCGCAGGCCGCGCGAGCGCATCTCATAGATGGCCAGGCCGCGTTCGATCAGACCGGTTTCGCGGAACCGAAAAAGCCCGTCAGCGCCCAGGAAGCCCTGGTCTTCCTCGATCGCTTCGCGGGTAAAGCCGCGCTCACCGCCATCGAGATGCGCGGCCAGGCTCATCGCGTCATAGGCGAGGCTGGCAATCCGCGAGGGTTCGCTGCCGAAATTGGTCTCATAGGCCGTCTCGAAGGCCGTGCGTGCATCCAGATCCGGGCCGGCGAACCAGCCGCCATGCAAGGCCGGTTCACGCAGCAGGTCCGGATCATTCCACAAACCGGTGCCGAGAAAACGCACAACAAGCGGGTCGACGGCCTGCGAGATCAGGAGTGGGCCCAGAGATCGCAGTCGAGTCCCGCCTTCCGGCAGAATGACTGCCTGGAAGGGCGCTTCCGGGTCCGGAACCCAATCTTGCTGACGCAATTCGTCGGCTTCTTCCGGGGTCAGCGGCTCGAAGACGCCCTCGGCGAGACGCGCGGAGGCGCGGGCCATCGCTTCGACATCGCCGGTATAAAAACTCTCCGCGGCGACATATCCGCCGGTCAGAGCCGCATTGTTCTCAAGAGCCGAATAGACCGCCATGCCATAGCGGTTCTGCGGCCCCAGATAGGCAAAGCGTTCGACGCCCTGCCGCGTCGCATATTCGACGATCCGGGCGACTTCCAATTCCGGCGGGAAGCTCATCAGATAGACGCCGTCACCGGCGACGGCCGTGTCAGTTGTGAAGGCAATAACCGGGACATCGGCCTGACGGGCAACCTGTCCGGCCGCCTCGACGGCTGGGCCAAAAAGCGGGCCGACAATGATATCGGCACCGTCCTCGACAGCCGCCAGCGCCGCGGAACGGGCGCCCTGCGGCGTGCCTTGCGTGTCTTTCGGGATCAGCAGCAAATTGCCGCTGCCGCGCTCGAACAATGCCAGCTCGGCGGCCCGCAAAAGGCGCAGGGCTTCCGAACGGGCACCGGAATTATCGGCCGAGAAGGGCAGGAGGACCGCGACGCGGGCAATGTCCCGGTCGGCCATATGCGGCGGCATGAGGCCGACTGCGACAGGTTCTTCGACGGGTTCCGGCTCTTGCTCGACAGGCTCCTCGATCACCGGTGCCGGCGGTATGATCACGGGCTGGGGCGGCGGTGCCGTCTGTGTTGTGCCGCACGCGGCCAGGGTTCCGACGAGGCCGATGACAGCGAGGCAGCGCGCCGCCCGGCTTTGTGCCAAAGTGTCGAGTGACAGGGCGATACGCGATTTGAAGACTGGAAGCATGACCGAAACATCCCGGGAAATTCAGGGCGAAGCTATCCGCCACGGCGGCAAGGGGCAAGCGCTCGGACCGGGCCTCTATCTTGTTTCAACGCCAATCGGCAATCTGCGCGACATCACCTTGCGGGCGCTGGACGTTCTGGGCGGTGTCGATCGCGTCCTCGCGGAGGATACCCGGGTCACGCGACGTCTGCTCGATGCCTATGATCTGCGGGTCGAACTCACCGCCTATCACGATCATAATGGCGAGCGCGTCAGGCCGGGCATTCTCGCCGATCTGCGTGAGGGTGCGCGCATTGCCCTGGTCTCGGATGCGGGAACGCCGCTGGTTTCGGATCCGGGCTACAAGCTGGCGCGCGAGGCCATCGCTGAAAGTGTTCCGGTGACGGCCATTCCCGGCGCGTCTGCAGTCCTCGCAGCCCTCACGATCGCGGGACTTCCGACCGATTGCTTCACCTTTGCCGGCTTCCCGCCGCAAAAGACCGGTCCGCGCGAAGCCTGGCTGGAGCCCTTTCGTCATGTCCCGGGCAGTCTTGTCTTCTATGAGGGCGTCTCGCGCCTCCCCGCAATGCTGGCCAGTCTCGCCACGATACTGGGCGATCGCCCGGCCGCGGTCTGCCGTGAGCTGACCAAACTGCATGAAGAGGCCCGGCGCGGCAGCCTGTCTGAACTCGCGGCGCACTATGCCGAGACGGGCCCGCCGCGTGGCGAAGTCGTGATTGTGGTCGGACCGCCGGCTGCGGATGACTGGGATGCCGGGCGGATCGATGCAGCGCTGCGGGCCGCGCTCGAGGACATGCGGGTCAAGGAGGCGGCCAGCCATGTCGCGGAGGCGTCTGGCTGGTCCCGGCGCGATGTCTATGCCCGGGCCCTCACGCTCAAGGGCGAGGGCCGGTGAGCCGGGCGCGGCGGCAGGCGGAAGCCCGCGGCCGATGGGCTGAATGGCTGGCCATGGGCTGGCTCCTCTGCAAGGGCTACCACTTGCTGGATCACCGCGCCCGTACTGCGGCGGGGGAGATAGACCTGGTTGCCCGGCGCGGTGAATATCTTGTTTTCATTGAAGTGAAGGCGCGCTCATCCGTGCAGGCTGCGCTGGATTCAATCGGGTCACGCCAGCGGGGCCGGATCACGCGCGCGGCCTCGATCTGGCGGGCGCGCCGTCCGGATCTGCAGTCTTTGCATCTGCGTTATGACCTGATGCTGGTGGTACCCGGGCGCTTGCCCCAGCACCGCCGCGCGGCCTGGGTGCCGGGCGATGGCGCCCGCGACCTGCTTTGACAGCGCGGCGTCCATCCTTCCTGCTTGGCCCGGGCGCCGCGACTTGTCATGGTAGGGCGTCTGCAAATGACTAAGCTGGGACGCGGGCGATTCGACAGGAGTTTCGTGCATGGCTGACCGACTTTCCACGCTATCCATCTTGCTTTTTGCCGGCGTCGCCGGACTGGTCCCGGCGGCCTGTAGTTCGGTGGGATCGATTAATGACGAACGATCGATCGGGCGCCAGCTCGATGACACCAATGCGTCGGTCTCGATCAAGTCCGCCATGCTTCGTTCCGAAGGCTTTGCGCTGGACGGGGTCGATGTCGAGGTAACCGAAGGTATCGCGCTCCTCACCGGGCGGGTGCCACGAGAGGATGACCGGCTGATGGCGGAATGCCTGGCCTGGTCGTCTGTCGCGGTCCGCAATGTCGCCAATGAGATCCAGGTCGGCACTGATCAGGGCTTCCGTGATCGGGCCCGCGACGCCGAGATCACGGCGCGCGTGAATGGCCGACTGATTTCCGACCGGGCTGTCCGCTCCATCAATTTCAACGTCGAAACCCGAAATGGCCGACTATTTGCTGGGAGTTGCCCGCAATCGCGGTGAACTCGAGCGGGCGAGTTCCCACGCCTCCCTTGTGGAAGGCGTGCAGGACGTCGTTTCTTATGTTCGCATCTCCGGCGTGCCGACCAATTTGCCGGCCCGCGGCGAGCGCCGCGCGGAAGCGTGTGCGGGCGAGGCCAATCCCGGGGTTGAATCCGGTGCCGGCATGACTAACTCCGGTCCGCAATTGCTGGGTGGACCGGAGACAAGATGATGGCATGGCGTGTTGCGGTCCAGATGGACCCGATCGAGACGGTCAATGTGGACGAGGACACGACTTTCGCCCTGATGGAAGAAGCCCAGGCGCGTGGCGCCGAGCTCTTCGTTTACCATCCGGACCAGCTGGCCTGGAATGAGGGACGGATCGAGGCGCGGGCGCGCCCGGTCAAGGTTCGTCACGTCCAGGGCGAGCATGCCGAGCTGGGCGAAGCGCGTGTGCTTGACCTGCGGCGCGATATTGATGTCGTCCTGATGCGTCAGGACCCACCTTTCGACATGGCCTACCAGACAGCGGCGCATCTTCTGGAAATGCTCAAGGGTGAAACACTGGTCCTCAATGACCCCTTCTGGGTGCGTTCGAGCCCGGAAAAACTCCTGCCGCTGCTCTATCCGGAGATCATACCGCCGACCCTGATCACACGCGATCTTCCGGCTTTGACCCGTTTCAGGGACACGCATCAGGACATCATCATCAAGCCGCTTTACGGCAATGGCGGTGCCGGGGTGTTTCGGCTCAAGCCGGGCGACGGCAATTTCTCCGCCTTGCTCGAAACCTTCTTTGCGCAATCGCGCGAGCCTGTCATTGCCCAGGCTTTCCTGCCGGACGTGTCTGCCGGCGACAAGCGTGTGCTGATCATTGATGGTGAGCCGGTTGGCGCGATTAATCGCGTGCCGCAGACCGGCGAGACCCGGTCCAACATGCATGTTGGCGGCGTCGCCGAGGCCTCGGACCTGTCCGATAGCGATATGCGGATTTGTGACGCGATTGCACCGGTTCTCAAGGAGCGCGATCTCGTCCTGGTCGGGATCGATGTGATCGGCGACCGCCTGACGGAGATCAATGTGACGTCCCCGACGGGCGTCCAGGAATTGAAGCGCTTTTCCGGCATCGATGCCTGTGCTGCGTTCTGGGATGCAGTGGCGCGTCGCATCGGAAACTGATCCGCACACCCTTGACGTGCATGTTTTACTCGTACATGGTTTGTTCCTGTTTTGATCCGGGTGCGGGTCGACCTGTGGAAAACCCAATGATGCCGGATGGTTAACGGTATCGTATTTTTCCGCTACCAGACGGCCCCGATCGGAGGTCGGGGCGCGACACAGGCCAAGCCCTGTGATTCAAATCCCCGGTAAGCCGGGAGATTTGTTGTGGCAGCACGAACAAGCTCTGTCGCCTTCCAGGGAGCCGAGGCTCGACTTGTGGATGTGCAGGTTCAGGTTGCGGGCGGGTCGCAGCCGATATTTTCGATCGTCGGGCTCGCTGACAAGGCCGTCGCCGAAAGTCGCGAGCGCGTCCGCGCCGCCTTCTCGGCGCTGGGGTTGTCCTTGCCGTCCAAGCGCCTGATCGTCAATCTCGCCCCGGCTGACCAACCCAAGGAGGGCTCGCATTTCGACCTGCCAATCGCAATCGGAGTCCTGGCGGAACTCGATGTCCTGCCCAAGGATGTGGCAGAGGATTATCTGGCCTTCGGGGAGTTGGGCGCCGATGCGCGAATCCGGTCGGCCCCGGGTGCCCTGCCGGCGGCCGTCGCCGCTCACGGGGCCGGACGCGCGCTGATATGCCCGGAAGGCTGCGGCCCTGAAGCCGCCTGGGCCGGCGGAGACCTGGCCATTCTGGCGCCGGCAACGCTGATCCAGCTCATCAATCACTTCAAGGGCAGTCAGGTCCTCGATCGACCGGCGCCGGGCGAGTTAATTGAAGCGGGCCCACAGGTCGACCTGCGGCAGGTCAAGGGTCAGGAAGGGGCCAAGCGCGCGCTCGAGATCGCGGCAGCGGGACATCACAATTTGCTCATGGTCGGGCCACCCGGTTCCGGAAAATCGATGCTGGCGGAACGCTTGCCCGGCCTGCTGCCGCCGCTGACCGCGCCGGAATTGCTCGATGTGTCGATGATCCACTCGGTTGCCGGGCTTCTGGAGCGCGGTCGGCTGACCCGCAACCGGCCGTTCCGGGCGCCTCATCACTCGGCGTCGATGGCGGCGATGGTCGGTGGAGGGAGTCGGGCCAAGCCTGGCGAAGCCTCGCTGGCACATCGCGGCGTGCTGTTTCTCGATGAATTGCCGGAATTCCACCCGCAAGTGCTCGATAGTCTTCGTCAGCCTCTCGAGACCGGCTCCATCACCGTGGCCCGGGCCAATGCCCATGTCGTCTATCCAGCCCGGTTCCAGCTCGTAGCGGCGATGAATCCGTGCCGTTGCGGTGGAGGCGGAAGCGACGGGGCGAGCTGTCGTCGCGGAGAACGCTGTGCCATTGACTATCAGGCCCGGATCTCCGGACCGATGCTGGACCGGATCGACCTGCAGATACAGGTGCCACCGGTCACGCCAGCGGACCTCGCCTTGCCGCCCCCCATCGAGGGGACCGCCGAGGCGGCAGCCCGGGTTGCGACGGCCCGGGAGGCTCAGGCCGAGCGCGGTTCGCTCAACGCTCACCTTCCGACCGATCAGCTTGATCATGTCGCGGCGCCGGACCGGGCTGGCGAAATCCTCCTGCATGAGGCGGCCATGCAACAATCCCTGACCGCCCGCTCCTATCACCGGATCATGCGCGTGGCGCGAACGATTGCCGATCTGGACGGCCAGGAGGCGGTGCGTCGGCTCCATATCGCTGAAGCCCTGTCCTGCCGCCGTGGCCTCAATCGAGGAGCGCCGCGCACCGTAGCGCGGGCCGGCAGCCTGTCGCGCTAGGGCCGGCCTGCAAAGGGCGGCAATCCTCGCGCCGGCCGGCCGAGACCCGGTGTGACCGGTCCGCCCCGGCCGCCCGGGCTCATCGTCGGGAACGCTGCGATCGGACTGGCGCAGTCAGCGCGCCGGCCAAGCTTGGCTCTGCATGCCCGGGCATTGCGAGCGCCATGCTCCGATGACGACGCTTCATTAACCCCGATCGGCTAGAAAACAGGCAGACAAAGCCGAGGGTGGATCGTGGTCGACGAGCCGGACAATCGACACAATGCAGCGGACCCGCCAGGGCCCGACGGTGTCGCGCGTCCCGACGCCCGCAATGCGGACCCCTTCGCCTCACCCCATGAAGCAAGCCTGGACGATTTGCTGCTCACGGCCCTCGATGCCGCCGGAGAGCTTATTCTGGTTCGCGGCTTCGGCGGCCGGGTCATGTATGTGAATGCAGCCTTCTTGAAGGCGTTCGGCGGCGACCGTTCGGACTGGGTCGGGCGCTGGTTCTCGGTCGCGCCCCCTGTGACCACACAGGATTCACGCCGTTATGAAATGCTCATGCGGACGCGCGACGGGCCGATCTGGATCGAGTGGGATGAGCGTCTCCTTCCCGAAAGCGCGGGCGTGATCTCGGTCGGGCGCGATGTCACCGGCCGCCGTGAGGCGCATGAGGACCTGGAAGCATCCCAGCGCGCCAAATCCCTCTTTTTCGCCGCTGTAACCCATGAATTGCGGACGCCTCTGGCTGGAGCGCTGGGTGTGTCGCGCCTGCTGGAAGCCACCGCCCTCAAGCCGGATCAGGCCGATTATGTCCGGTCAATCGCAGCCTCGGCGGATCACGCCCTTGCCATGGTCGATGATATTCTCGACCTGTCGCGCCTCGAAGCGGGCCGCCTCGAATTGCGCCCGGAAGCTGTCGATGTCGCGGACCTGGTCCGCGAAACGGTCGAGCTGGCCGCGCCGCGTGCCCAAGAAAAAGGGCTCGAGATCGGTGTCGTGCACGCTCATGGCGCGCCGGCCCGGATCATGGGCGATTCCGCCCGGCTCAAACAGATCCTCTACAACCTCATCGGCAATGCCGTGAAATTCACTGCCAAGGGCGGCGTTCGAGTGGACATCACCAACGCGCCGGACAGTGAAGGACGGGACCGCCTGGCTCTGGCTGTCAGTGACACCGGCCCGGGTATTTCCGAGGCCGACCAGGAAACCCTGTTTGAACATTTCGAACGGGGCGCTGCCGAGCGCAATGGTGCGGAAAGCGGAGCCGGGCTCGGCCTGGCCATGGTCCGCCGCCTCGCCGATGCGATGAATAGCGCCATGGGCGTTGAAAGCCGTCTGGGTGATGGCGCGAAATTCTGGTTGATCTTCGATCTCCCGGTCCTCGCCCTTCGTACCGCCCTGCCCATGCAGGGGCGTGAGATTGCTGTGGCAAGCGATAACGCCACGCTCAGGCAATGCCTTCACGATCAACTCGAGGCAATGGGCGCTGCGGCGCAGATAATCGAAAGCCCGGACACACTCGACCTGGCGCGTGATCGGGACCTCCTCTGCGACGCCGACTGGGCGATGGCGGCCGAGACAGCCCGTATCTGGCAGCTTGTCACGCCGGCCGAGAAAGCCCAGCGCGGAGATCTTGTGGCCGACGGGCCGACCAACTGGCTTGTGAAACCGGTCCGGGCGGCGACGCTTGCAGCGCAATTGACCGGGGCTTCAACCGGCGATGGCGGGGCACAGGCCAGCGCGGCTTCAAGCGCGGCCCCTGCATTCCAGCCCGATGTGTCCGGCCTTCACCTCCTTGTCGCCGAGGATGATCCGGTGAATGCGCTGATCGCGCGCAAATGCCTTGAAGGGCTTGGCGTCCGCGTGACCCCGGTTTCACGGGGAGATGAGGCGCTCGAGGCGCTCACTTCACAGGCATTTGATGCGGCCTTGCTGGATCAGCGCATGCCCGGGATGGATGGGCCCGAGATTGCTCGCGCGGCCCGCGCCGCGGGTCTCGGCCTGCCGCTAATCGCGTTGACTGCCAATGATTCCGAAGCCGATCGCACGCTCTGCCTCGGTGCGGGCATGGATGAATTTCTCACCAAGCCGCTCGATACCGATCAACTCGCCGCCAGCCTCACCCGCTTGTGCCGCCCCGGAAACCGCGCCAGCATGGGCTGACGGTTTTTCAAGCACAATCGGGGAGTTGCGATAATGGCCGAGGCGACAGAGACGAAGCGCTCACTATTTTCGGCGCTCGCGGCGATGGGTCGCGACAAATCCCTCGCGGCCATGCTGTTGCTCGGCCTCGGAGCTGGTCTGCCCTACGCCGTTCTGACCGGCACGTTGAATGCCTGGTTTACCGAGGAAAATGTCGATGTCTCGACCATCGGCGTCCTCTCCTGGATCGGCCTCGCCTACGCCTTCAAGTTTCTCTGGTCTCCGGCGCTTCATCGCTCCCGCCTGCCCTTTTTCGACAAGCTGGGCCAGCGACGTGGCTGGATGCTGGGATTCCAGGTTGTCATCATGCTCGCCATGGGCACGCTCACCATGGCCGATCCCGGCTCCCAACTGGGCCTTATCACCCTGATGGCGCTACTGGGCGTCGTGGCCTCGGCCAGTCAGGATATCGTGATTGATGCCTGGCGGATCGAGGTGGCGAAGGATGAGGACCACCTCAACAGCCTCTCTGCGCTCTACCAGTTGGGGTATCGTGTATCCGGCTTCCTGGGCGGATTCCTGGCGCTCATCCTGGCTGCGCGGATTGGATGGTCCTTCACCTTCGCGCTGCTGACCCTGATGATGGTGTTCGCAATCATTGGTGTCCTGATCGCGCCGGAATCCCGGCCGGATGGCAATGATGATGCCGACGAGGGCGTCACACTCGGTGCCGGCCTGCCGACCCTGACACGGCGCGCCGCCCTGGGTGTGGTTGTCCTGGGCTGGGGCTGGGCGCTCTGGATGCTGGGCGCCTTCATGGCAGCAACCATCTTGGCGGATGAGCCGCCCAATGCGCGGAATTTCATTCGCGGCTACGGGCCCCTGATTGTCTTTGCGACCGTTATCCTGCCAGCGATTATCTCTGCAGTCCTGCTCTGGCTCGAAGGACGAAGCAAAGCCCCGGTCGAGCTTGACCATTCGCCGGCTGGACGTGTCGCTGACACCCTCCATCGTTTTATTCTCGAACCGCTGATGGACATTATCGGCCGGCTCAAATGGGCGGCACCGTTGGTGCTGCTTCTCATCCTGTCCTACCGCTTCACCGACCTTGTCTGGGGCTCGTTCGCCTACCCGTTCTATCTGGGCACAAATTACGGGGCGATGGCGTACACGATGGATGACGTCGCGGTCGCGTCGAAATTCGTCGGCGTGATCATGACCATTGCCGGTGTTGGCCTGGGCGGGCTGGCCCTCAAGGCTTTCGGGCGGATGAGCTGCCTGATAGCCGGCGCCATCATGGCGGCGGCAACCAATCTCCTGTTCTGGGATCTGACAACCGGCGCCACCTATGTCGGTGGTTTCCTGTCCTTCACCCGGCTCGACGATTTTATGGCGCTCTTCCAAATCAATGAGCGGCTCGGCTGGCTGGTCGCGGCGATCGCGGGAGAGAACCTGGCGGTCGGCTTTGCCAGCGTGGTCTTCGTTGCCTATCTCTCGGCGATCGTGAATCCGCGCTACGCAGCGGTCCAGTATGCGTTGATGGCGTCGCTGACGATGTTGATCGGCACGCTGGGGCGCGGCGCGCTGGGCGAGCTGATTGAAGAGCGCGGCTTTGCCTACGTCTTCATCCTGACGGCGCTCCTGGGGCTTGTGGCCGTCGCCGCATCCATCGGTGAAGCCCTGCGGACCCGGTTTGCGCCGGAAAAACCGGCTGCGGGCAGTGCGGACAGCGGAG
Organism: uncultured Maricaulis sp.; assembly: GCF_905480005.1. GTDB lineage: Bacteria > Pseudomonadota > Alphaproteobacteria > Caulobacterales > Maricaulaceae > Maricaulis. Next base: position 41,092 of record NZ_CAJQOO010000010.1, on the reverse strand, counting down.
CGAGCTGAGCCTTATTCGGCCAGCCCGCTTTCCACATCATGCTTGTCCGGGTCGTAGGCGGCCAGGGCTGCGAGGGTGGTGATCTCCGAGACCGAGGCGCCTAGACGCGCGATCTGTACGGGCTTTTCGACCCCGACCAGCATCGGCCCGATCACGGTCGCGCCGCCGGCCATGCGCAGGAGCTTGGTCGCGATCGAGGCGGAGTGGATGGCCGGCATGACGAGCACATTCGCCGGGCCCTTGAGGCGCGAGAACGGGTAGAGGAAGCGGTGTGACGGGTCGAGCGCCACATCGACATTCATCTCGCCCTCGTATTCGAAGTCCACACCCCGCTCGTCGAGGATCTGTACCGCGCGGCGCAGCTTGTCGGAGCGGTCGCCGGACGGATTGCCGAAAGTCGAATAGGACAGGAAGGCGACGCGCGGGGTGAAGCCGAAGCCCTTGGCAGCCGCCGCCGTTTCCATGGCGATGTCGGCCAAGGCGTTCTCGTCGGGGAATTCGGCGATATTGGTGTCGGCGATGAAGAGGGTCCGGTTCTTGGCCAGGGCGATAGACATGCCCATGACACGTTGACCCTCCGCCGGATCGAGGACCTGTGAGATATCGCCCAACGCTGCCCCGTAGGAGCGTGTTGTGCCGGTGACCATGCCGTCGGCATCGCCCAGCTTGACCATGCAGGCAGAGAAGACATTACGGTCATTATTGACGAGGCGCTGCACGTCTCGCTTGAGATAACCTTGGCGTTGCAGGCGCTTGTACAGGAAGTCGGAATAATCGGCATTGCGGTCCGACAGGCGCGCATTGACGATCTCGATCGAGTCTTCCGGTACACCGACGAGGCGCATGTTCGCGCGCGTGATTTCCTCTCGCCCGACCAGAACGGCCTTGCCGAGCTCCTGGTTCTGGAATGCGTAGGCCGCGCGGATCACTGACGGCTCCTCGCCTTCGGCGAAGACGATGCGACGGCCATGCCCCATGACGGCGCCCTGGATCCGCTGCAGAAGTGCAGCTGTCGGGTCAAGACGGCGGGCCAGGGAGGCGCGGTAGGCGGCCATGTCGGGAATCGGCTTGCGGGCGACGCCGGTATCCATCGCGGCCTGGGCGACATAAGGCGGGACATAGGAGATCAGGCGCGGATCAAACGGCGAGGGAATGATGTAGTTGCGGCCAAAGGTCGGGCGGGCCCCGTGATAGGCAGCGGCGACTTCATCCGGCACATCTTCCTTGGCCAGGGCGGCCAGCGCCCGGGCCGCGGCGATCTTCATGTCTTCATTGATCGTTCTGGCCCGAACATCCAGAGCACCACGGAAGATATAGGGGAAGCCGAGAACATTATTGACCTGGTTGGGGTAGTCGGACCGGCCGGTGGCGACGATGGCATCCTCGCGTACGGCCCGGGCATCTTCCGGCGAAATTTCCGGGTCCGGATTGGCCATGGCGAAGATGATCGGGTCCCTGGCCATGGTCTTGACCATGTCCTGGGTCAGCGCGCCAGCCACGGACAGGCCGAGGAAGCAATCCGCGCCGTCAACCGCTTCGGCAAGCGAACGCTTGTCAGTCCGGATGGCGTGGGCCGCCTTCCACTGGTTGAGATTGTCGCGCTCGGTATGGATGACGCCCTTGCTGTCACACAGGATGGCATTGTCGGGATGGACCCCCATTGCCTTGAGCAGTTCGAGCACCGCGATGCCGGCAGCCCCGGCGCCATTGACGACAACGGTCAGGTCCTCGAGGCGGCGATCCGTCAGCTCGCAGGCATTGATGATGCCCGCGGCCGAGATGATGGCTGTGCCGTGCTGGTCATCGTGGAAGACGGGCACATCGAGCAGTTCGCGCAAGCGCTGTTCGACGATGAAGCTTTCCGGTGCCTTGATGTCTTCCAGATTGATGCCACCGAATGTATTGCCGATGCGCTTGACGCATTCGATGAATTGTTCGGCATCCTCTTCCTCGACCTCGATATCGATGGCGTCGATATCGGCGAAGCGTTTGAACAGGACCGCCTTGCCCTCCATCACCGGCTTGGACGCCATGGCGCCAAGATTGCCGAGGCCGAGAATGGCGGTGCCGTTGGAGATCACGGCGACCATGTTTCCCTTGGAGGTGTAGTCGTAAACCTTGTCAGGCTCTGCCGCGATTGCCTTGACCGGAGCGGCGACGCCCGGGCTGTAGGCGAGCGAGAGATCACGCTGCGTGGCCATCGGCTTGGTCGGGGACAGGGCCAGCTTGCCGGGAACGGGATCCTTGTGGAAGGCGAGGGCTTCCTCGTCGTCGACGTGGCTGGTTCTGTCGTTCATCACCGTTGTCCTTGTATACTCTGAAGTCCCGGGTCTTACAGCGCTCTAGCCGCTTCGCACCCTTGCACGCAAGGCGAAACCTCGCCACCGTCTGCGCCGATGAATGCCATGTCGACCCTCCCTGTCCCGCGCGACCGCACCTTCCCGACCCCGGAAGGGGCGACGCCGATGATGCAGCAATTCCTGGAGTTGCGAAGTCAGGCTCCGGCGGATGCCCTGCTTTTCTACCGCATGGGCGATTTCTACGAGCTCTTCTTTGATGATGCCGTGCGCGCGTCGGCTGCGCTGGACATCGCCCTGACCAAGCGCGGCGAACACCAGGGTGAACCGATCGCGATGTGCGGGGTGCCGGCGGCCACGGCGGAAGCCTATCTGGCGCGCCTGATCAAGGCCGGTTTCAAGGTCGCGGTCGGTGAGCAGATGGAAGACCCCAAGGCCGCCAAGGCGCGCGGGGGCTCGAAGGCTGTGGTGAAGCGAGCGATCACCCGGATCGTCACACCAGGCACATTGACCGAAGACACCCTGCTTGACCCGCGGTCGTCCAACCGTATTGCGGCATTGGCGCATTTGCCGACGGGCGAGGCGGCGCTCGCCTGGGCCGATGTTTCGACCGGTGATTTCAGGGTCTCGCCGGTGGCACCGGACAATATGGCCGCCGAGATCGCGGCCTTGAGCCCGGCCGAGCTTCTTGTCGAGGAGCGCGCCTTTGCCGAAGCCGCCGGTCTCGCGCCGCGGGCGACGCTGACCCCTTTGCCGAAGGCCAAATTCGATCCGGCTTCAGCCGAGCGCCAGCTGAAGGACCAGTTCAGGGTCCAGGAATTGACGGCGTACGGGAGTTTCTCCAGGGCGGAGTGTGCGGCGCTTGGCGCCTTGCTCGACTATCTTGCGCTGTCCCAGGCGGGGGCGCCGGCCAAGCTCGCCCCGCCGCTTCAGATACAAGCCGGGGCAAGCCTCGCCATTGATCCCGCGACCCGCGCCAGCCTTGAGATCGACCGCACCTTGTCAGGGGCACGTCAGGGGTCGTTGCTGGACGCGATCGATCGTACGGTAACCGCGCCGGGCGCTCGTCGCCTGGCCGAGCGCCTCGCCCGTCCGGTGACGGATGTCGCGGTGATCGAAGCGCGACTGGATGCCATTGCCTGGTTCGAACGTGGTCGGGCCGAGCGTCGCGACTTGCGCGAACGCCTGCGCCAGGCAGGTGATGCAGAGCGCGCCCTGTCACGCCTGCTCCTCGGACGCGGCGGACCGCGTGACCTCAAAGCCCTGGCGGCGGCGTTGCAGGAAGGCGAGATCATTGCCGCCCGCCTGCTCGACAAGACGCTGGACACGCCGCCCGCCCTGGTCGCAGACGGGCTGACCGCGCTGGTCCTCAGTGACAAGCCCGAGCTGGCCCGGTTGGTCGCTGATCTCGAACGGGCGATTGTCGATGAGCCGCCGCTTCTTGCTCGCGATGGTGGTTTTATCGCCGAGCGCTGGCAGGCTGAACTGGATGAATTGAGACAGCTGCGCGATGCCTCCCGGCGCGTCGTGGCCGGGCTCCAGCAGACCTATGCCGAGGCCGTCGGTGTTAGCGCGCTGAAGGTCAAGCATAACAATGTGTTGGGATATTTCGTCGAGGTCACGGCGAAGCATGGCGATGCCCTGATGGGGGATGAGCGCTTCATTCACCGTCAAACCATGGCCAATGCGGTGCGCTTTTCAACCACTGAGCTGGCCGAGCTGGAAGCAAGGATCGCATCCGCCGGCGACCGGGCCCAGGCCATGGAGCTGGACGCCTTTTCCGGACTGCGCGACCGTGTGGAACTCGTCGCGGATCAGATCCGCGGAGCGGCGCAGGCTCTGGCCGATTTTGACGTTTCGGCGGGTCTGGCCGAATGGGCCGAGGAAAGCGAGGCCTGCCGCCCGATCGTATCAGATGACAGCACGTTCCGCGTCGAGAGCGGACGGCATCCGGTTGTCGAGCGCGCGTTGGCCAAGGCCGGCGATGGCCGGTTCACACCGAATGACTGTCATCTCGACGGCGCCGGGATGGACGCCGCACGCCTGACTTTTGTGACCGGGCCAAACATGGCGGGTAAATCGACCTTCCTGCGCCAGAATGCCCTCATCCTGATGCTGGCCCAGTCGGGCTGTTATGTCCCGGCGCGCGCGGCCCGTATCGGGATCGCTGACAGGCTTTATTCCCGGGTCGGAGCTGCGGATGATCTGGCGCGGGGCCGATCAACCTTCATGGCCGAGATGATCGAGACGGCCGCTATTCTCAACCAGGCCACGCCGCGCAGCTTTGTCATCCTGGATGAGATCGGGCGCGGGACTGCGACCTTTGATGGTCTGTCAATCGCCTGGGCCGCGGCAGAACACCTGCATGCCGTGAATGGATGTCGGGCGCTTTTCGCCACGCATTATCACGAGCTGACGCGCCTCGCAGACGATCTCGACGCGGCCGGCAATGTGTCCCTGAAAGCGCGTGAGTGGAAGGGGGAGCTGGTCTTCCTGCATGAGGTCGGGGCCGGTGCCGCAGATCGCTCCTACGGGATTGAAGTGGCCCGCCGTGCCGGTCTGCCGCGGGTCGCGGTCAAGCGCGCCAAGGCGATTCTCGAGCGCCTGGAAGCCGATGGGACCCCGGCAGCGGCGCTGCACGATCTGCCCCTCTTCGCGACAGCCGAACCGGAAGTGGAGCCTTATGTGTCGGAGATTGAAACCCGTCTCGAACAGATCGATCCGGACGCCCTGACACCCCGCGAGGCACTTGATGTGCTCTACGCGCTCAAAACCCTTATGAAGAAGACGTGACGCCGGCCCGGGCGTTGAACTAGATTGGCGCCATCATGACGATGCCCGTTCTCCCCGCTTCGCTGGATGGTCTGCAATTGCGGGCCCAACTGGCTTCCGCCCTGTCTCAACAGGGCTGGGACTCGCCGGCTGCGCGGGCGGCGGCCCTGTTGCATGTGCGCGCTTCGATCGACCGCTTCCGCAAACAGGCTTTTGCGAGCCTGTCCGGCGCGGGTGGTGGCGCGGTCGCGGCCCATCTTCTGTGCGACGGCATGAGTGCCTGCCTCCACGCCCTGTTCGATTCCATGGCGGCGGCGGACGAGACAGGCTCGGCCGGGGTCGCCCTGTGCGCCCAGGGCGGATTTGGTGCCGGTGAACTGGCACCGTCCTCTGATATCGACCTGATGTTGATCAAGCCGGACGGGGCAAGCGAGGAAACGGATGCCTTCCTGCAGCAATTCCTCTATGCGCTCTGGGACCTCAAGATCGATGTTGGCGGCGGGGCCTGCCGCACCATGGATGAGACAATCGAGCTGACCAGCGAGGATGCCTCGGAGCGCACGGCCCTGCTTTCCCTGCGTCATCTTGCGGGAGATGAGACAGCAACCGCAGCCCTGGCCCAGCGCTTCCGCGATGAAGTCGTGGCCGGCGATTTGCCCGGTTTCGTGGAGGCCAAGCTCAAGGAACGTGATGCCCGGATCGAGAAAGCGGGGCGTTCACGCTACACAGTCGAGCCCAATCTCAAATCGGGCAAGGGAGGGCTTCGGGACCTCCAGCTCATGCGCTGGCTGGCACAATTCCTTTATGGCGCTGATGCTTTCGAGCGCTGGGTCGGTAGTCGCTTGCTGTCTGTCGAGGATGTCTCGAAATATATTCTCGCGGACGATTTCCTCTGGACCGTGCGCTTCCACTTGCACGAGATTGCCGGCGGCAAGGATGAGCGGCTGACCTTTGATGTCCAGCCGGAGATCGCGGCTCGCATGGGGTTTGAGGATGGCGAGACCGAGAACGGGGTCGAGCGCTTCATGCGGCGCTATTTCCGCACGGCTATGGATGTCGGCGCCTTGACGCGCCTCGTCTGTGCCAAGCTGGAAGCCGACGCCTGGAAATCCAAGCCGAAGGGCCTCGCCCGCTTTCTACCGCCTGGCATGGATGCGGCTGAAGAGGCCGATGTCGGGGAGTTCATAGTGCGCGAGGGGCGGCTTGATTTTGCCCATGCCACCCAGATCCGCGAAGATCCGATCCGCCTGATGCGCTTTTTCCATGTGGCTGCATCGCGGCGCCTGGACCTGCATCCCGAAGCGGTTGCCAGGATCGGCCGCACCCTGCACCTGATTGATGATGATTTTCGCCGGGCGCCGCGGGCCGCGCGAGCCTTCTTTGCTGTCTTGCTGGACAGCGCGGCCCCGATGGCGGTTCTGCGCATGATGACCGAGGCCGGTGTGCTCGGGCGCTATGTGCCGGAGTTTGGCGATATTGTCGCGCGCACCCAGTTCAACATGTATCACCGCTACACGGTTGATGAGCATACCCTGCAGGCGCTGGGACTGTTGCGTGAGATCGAGGACGGCCTCCATCCGCTTGACCACCCGCTCGTGACCCGTCTGGCGCCCCTGGTCCAGAACCGGCGCGCCCTGCACCTGGCTGTTCTGTTGCACGATACCGGCAAGGGAGCCGGTGATCAGTGCATCGAGGGCGCCGCCCGGGCCATGACGGCTTGCGAACGCATGGGGCTGGGCGAGGCCGAGACCGAGCTCGTTTCCTGGCTGATCGCCAACCATCTCCTGATGAGTGATACCGCCCAGCGCCGCGATCTGTCTGATCCGCAAACCGTCGCGGATTTTGCTGCGGCTATCGGAACGGTTGAACGCCTGCGCCTTCTGACCGTCCTGACCGTGGTTGATATCCGCTCCGTCGGGCCGGGTGTGTGGAATGGCTGGAAGGGCCAATTGATCCGCGAGCTCTACGCGGCAACCGAACAAGTCCTGTCCAGTGAGGGTGATAATCTCCAGCTGGCGCGCGAAACGCTCGCCGACAAGGCCGAGCTGGCGCGCAAGCGGATCAGACCGCGTCTGGAACGGGTCAATCCGGCCTTTGCCGCCTGGTGGGCTTCCGAGCTCAATGACGCCTATTGGACAGCCTTCTCGGAGGAGGATCGTTTTCGCCATGCCGCCTTTGTGCGCCATGCCCGCGACGCCGGACGCCAGACGTCCGCAGCCGTGCGCGTGGATCGGCGGCGGGCGGCTACAGAGGTGATGATCTGGTCGCCGGACCGCGCGCGTGTCTTCGCCGATATCGTCGCCGCCTTTGCCGAGGTCGGGGCCGATGTTGTCGGGGCGACAATCAACACCACGGCGTCCGAGCAGGTGTTCGACATTTTCTATATCCAGGATGCCGCCGGGCAACCCTATGGTCGGCTCGACGCCCTGCAGCGTCAGGCCTTGGTTGAATATCTCCGTGAAGTCGCGACCGGTGAAATCACGGTCCGGCGCCGCGATGCCGCCCCGCTCAAGCGGCGCGACGCGGCTTTCCGGGTGACACCGAGCGTGACCATTTCCAATGAACTTGCCGAGCAGGCGACCGTGATCGAGGCCTCCGGCCGGGACCGACCGGGACTGTTGGCGGATCTGGCCGATATCCTCGCCGACGAACATCTGGCCCTCACATCCGCCCAGATTGATGGCTATGGCGAACGCGCGACGGACGTGTTCTACGTCACCCATCGCGGCGCCAAGCTGGAGGATGAGGCAATTGCCGAGCGAATTCGCAGCGGCCTGCTCGCCGTGTTCTCCGAAAGCGAGACCGCTTTTGACAAGACGGCTGCGCAACGGGGTATCGCCCGGGCGCGGGCCAGCGTGTTGAGGTAGCCATGCGCTTGCTGCGTTCTACTGCCGTTGTCGGCGTGCTGACCATGGCGAGCCGTGTGCTGGGCCTTGTTCGGGAAATGCTTTTGGCCGCCGCCCTGGGTGCGGGAGCGGTAACTGACATATTCCTGACAGCCTTCCAATTCCCCAATCTTTTCAGGCGAATATTTGCGGAGGGCGCGTTCAATTCGGCGTTCGTCCCGCTTTATGCGGGCAAGCTCGAGGGCGGTCAGCCGGACGAAGCCATCCTGTTTGCACGCCAGGTCATGTCGGTCCTTCTGACCGCAATGTTCGTGCTGGTCGTGGCCGCGCAATTGCTGATGCCCTGGCTGATGTATGCGCTGGGGCCGGGTTTCGTCGGAGAGCCCGACAAGCTCGACCTGGCGGTTCTCCTGACCCAGATCACCATGCCTTACCTGTTGATGATGTCCCTGAGCGCCATGCTTAGCGGCGTGCTCAACTCGCATGGCCGCTTTGCGGTGGCGGCAGCGGCGCCAGTGCTTTTGAACCTGACCCTGATCGGCATTCTCTATCTATCGCCGGCTGAGGGCGAAGACCTTGCCCTGCATCTTTCGATCGGGATCAGCCTGTCGGGCATTGCGCAGCTGGTTTGGCTGTTCGCCGCCTGCCGCGCGACCGGTTTGCGGCTCACCTTGACCTTGCCCCGTCTTTCGCCCGGCGTGCGACGCCTGATTGTGCTTGGGGTTCCCGGCGCAGTCGCGGCCGGCGTGACACAGATCAATATTCTGGTGACATCCTCCATCGCGACAACCGAATTGAGCGCGCGGTCCTGGCTGTATTATGCGGATCGACTCTATCAACTACCCTTGGGCGTAGTGGGCATCGCGATGGGCGTGGTTCTTCTGCCGACCCTCAGCAGTCGTGTGCGGGCCGGGGCCGTTGAGGCAGCCTCGAACGCGATGAATCGCGCGCTGGAGATTGCGATGGCACTGACACTGCCCGCTGCAACGGCGCTGGCTGTCATCCCCGTCTTCATCGCAACCGGCATATATCAACGTGACGAGTTCACGCCGCAGGATGCGATCATGGTGGGGCAAGCCCTGGTCCCCTTTGCCATTGGCCTTCCCGCCTTCGTGCTGATCAAGGTCCTGTCGCCCGGCTTCTTCGCCCGTGGGGACACGTTGACACCGATGAAGTTCGCGGGTGTTGGCGTGGTCGTGAACCTGGTTGTTGGTCTCGCCCTTTTCTTTGGGCCGCTTGGCTTTGCGGGCCTGGCTATCGCGACCGCCCTGGCTGGTTGGGTCAACACCATCCTTCTCGCGGTTACCTTGCATCGGCGCGGCCTGCTGGAACCAGATGCCCGCCTGCTCGGCAAAGTGCCGCGCATTCTCGGTGCTTGCGCCATCATGGCCGCCTTCCTTTTCGCAGCAGACCAATATGCGGACCTGGTCAGGCCCTATCTGTTTGATTCCACGCTACTCACCTTGCTCCTGGTCTGTGGCGCCGGCCTGGTTGTCTATGGCCTTGCGGCGCTGCTGACCGGTGCCTTGCGCCCGTCCGAGGTGCGTGCCGCGCTCAAGCGCTCTTGAGACCCGGCCCCGCGCTCGCTAAGACGCTTGTCCCTGTTCGTCTTTTCCGCAAGGCCCTGCCATGAGTGACACGCCCACCGATTACAAAGGTCCGCACCGCGTCCTGTCCGGCATGCAGCCGACCGGTCGGCTGCATCTCGGCAATTATCTGGGTGCGCTCAAGAATTGGGTGGAACTGCAAAAGGACCCAACGCGCGAGTGCTTCTACTGCGTGGTCGACATGCATGCGATCACCATGCCGCACGATCCCGCCACATTGCCGGACGCGGTGCGCTCGGCCGCGGCGGCCTATATCGCCGCGGGCGTGGATCCGGAAAAGAGCGCGATTTTCGCCCAGTCTGCGGTGCCCGCCCATGCCGAAATGGCCTGGATTTTCAATTGTGTTGCGCGCCTCGGCTGGCTCGAGCGCATGACCCAGTTCAAGGACAAGGCTGGCAAGGACAAGGAGCGGGCCTCGGTTGGCTTGTTCACCTATCCGGTGCTCCAGGCTGCGGACATCCTCGTCTACAAGGCGACGGAAGTGCCGGTTGGTGAGGACCAGAAACAGCATCTTGAGCTGTGTCGTGACATCGCAGCCCGCTTCAATCGCGATTTCGGCAAGGGTGAAGCGGTTTTCCCGCAAACCGATCCGCTCATCCAGGGGCCTGGCGCGCGCATTATGAGCTTGCGTGACGGCACGTCGAAAATGTCCAAGTCGGACGTCTCCGACAATTCGCGCATCAATCTGGAAGATGATGCCGACATGATCGCCCGCAAGATCAAGAAGGCCAAAACCGACCCGGAGCCACTGCCGGCAACCGTGGAAGAGCTCGAGGGGCGTGCCGAAGCGTCCAATCTCGTTGGCATCTATGCCGCGCTGGCCGGCCAGTCCAAGGCAGATGTTCTCGCCGAGTTCGGCGGCCAGGGCTTTGGAGCCTTCAAGCCCGCGCTGGCCGATGTGGCCGTGCAGTATCTGGCGCCGATCTCGGACGAATATCGCCGTCTGATTTCCGACAAGGCCGAAATAGACCGCATCCTGACCAAAGGGGCCGAGCGTGCCCGGGCGGTTGCGCAGCCGGTTGTCGAAGAGACCAAGAAGATCATCGGATTTTGGGGCTAGCGGATTTGCCGCACTCCTCAGGCGTGAACCGATCGGCTAAATCCCCATCATGACCTGGCATCGCCTGCGAACCGGTCTTCTGGGCCTGGTGCTCGTCTGGAGCGCGCTCTTCCCCTTTGCGGCGGAGGCGATGGCGCGTGCCAGCGGCGATGAAAACTGGCTGCTTTGTGCGCCGCAGATTCGCGGTGAACTGAGCGGAGAGGATGCCGCCAATCTTGCCATCCTGGCCAAGCTGTCCGGTCAATCGGTGGTGGATGATGCCGCCCTGCCGGTCCTGGTTTGTGATGACTGCCTTGCCTGTCCCGTTCTTGCCCTGCCGGCGGCGGCGCTCACCGCATTGGCTCCGCCGGACAGGCATGCCCTCGTGCAGGGTCGGAGGACTGGCTTGCCGCACGCCCTGCAGCGACCTCGCCTGCGGCCGGATGCCCGTGCGCCCCCTCCTATCGATCACCGGACTGCCTGACAGTGACCCCGGCGTTTTGCGGCCGGGAAACCCTGTCAGTTTCGCCCGGCGCGACTCCGGCCGCACACGCTGACGACAAGCGCCGTCAGCGTCAGGCCGCGCGCTGTCCTGTCCACTCCATCAGGTCTCAACGGGCCGCAATCGGAGAGGGACTGGACGCTCACGTCGGGATGGCAATACGCTCGGGGCGGCTCGGATAGCGGCCCCTCCTTCACGAGGACGAGAACATGAAAATGCATTTTCTTCTGCCCGCCATCGGGCTTGTGGTCGCCGCCTGTGGCGGTGGCTCGGATCCGGTTCAACCGGAAACCGGTCATCATGCAGACGGGACCATGCACGCGGCGGACGACGCACGACTGAGCCCGCTGCCAGAGGATGGCATCACCCCGGTGGTGGATATCCGGCTGGCCTGGATTCGCCCGCATCCGCAGGGTCGGGATGTGACCGCCGCCTATTTTCAGGCGGTTCTGACTGACGGCCATGCCGACCGCCTTGTCTCTGCCGAGATCGACGGCGCCAGTCGCGTCGAGATGCACGGTCACACCATGGATGATCAGGGCATGATGCGCATGCGCCCGGTTGGTCCGCAGGATCTGGACGATACGGGTCCGCTTGTATTCGCCCCTGCCGGCCTGCACCTGATGGTGCATGGTCTTGCGCCGGTAACGGAGGGCGACCAGGTCGCCGGGACGCTGGTGTTTGAACGCGCAGGCCCGGTACCCGTGAATTTTGCCGTCCAGGCGTTTGCCCCCATGGCGGGGAATGAGAACTAGGCAATTTGGCTGACGGTCCGGCGCGCCTGCGAGATGGTTAACGAGAGGTTACCGAACCCTCTTTTTCTGCCACGGTCGCGCCGGACTCGTCTGCCTGGACTGCGGTCTCGTCTGCTGACGCCTCGATATAGCGAGCCGGATCATAGTCTTTGGCGGCGCGCGGCCAGAAAAGTCCCATCAGCCAGAGCCCCAGCGCGATAGCCGGGATCAAAACAAGACCGATCGCATTCTCGTCGATCAGAAAGAGCTTGGCGAAGAAGCCGGCTCCGACCAGGGCGAGCACTCCGCCGAGCCCGGCCATGATGGCGAGAAAGGCCATTGACGACCCCTCAATATATCGGACAGGCCCCGCCTGTTCGGCGAGATCCCGGTGCAGCTCGGTCAGAAAATCACGAAAATCGCGCGCATTGGCTTCCCACAGACCGACCCCGGCCCAGCGCATCGATCCGAAGGCGATCTCGGTCCCGTCTTCCGAGCTCAGGCGACAGACGACCTGGCTTTCCCGGCCGGCCATCTCGACGGCAAGTCGAACCTGTCGAACGCCATCCAGTGGCAGCTGGCCGACGGTTTCGCCATCTGTCTCCTGCCAGTGCAGGCACTTGCCATCGAGAGAATAGGCGCGTTGGGGCGTGCCGGCATTGCGGCGGTCGATCAGGGTGGTGCGAGACATCGGACTTCCTTTCCGGGCCCGGTTAGCATGAAAGTCTGGACGTGTCCTTCAGCACACGCCAAACTCGCATCATGCCGCCAAGTTCGCGCAAATTCCTCGTCGTTGCAGACGACAGCTCCGAGTGCCGGACCGCGCTCTATTTCGCCGCCCGGCGCGCCCAGGCCACGGGGGCGCACGTCGCCATCCTTGCAACGCATGAGCCGGGTGATTTCAGTCACTGGATCGGTGTCGCGGAGACCGCGAAGCGCGAAGCCGAAGGGGCGGCTGAAGCCCTGCTGGAATCCATGGCCGAGGATGCCGAAGCGGTCACCGGTGAGCGTCCGGAACTCCTCCTGCGCGAAGGCGACCGGCGAACGGTCCTGGCGGAGCTCCTCGAGGAAGATTCTCTGATTTCCCTGCTGGTTCTGGCGGCCTCGGCCAATGGCGAAGGGCCGGGCCCTCTGGTGACGGCCTTGTCACGCGGAAAGGGCCTGTTCACCGGGCGGGCTGTCCCCGTCACGGTGGTGCCGGGCGATATGGACCAGGTCGAAATAGACGCCCTCGTCTGATATCCCCACACCGTGTGTGGTTGAATGGGTGGCGAAAGAGCGCCAAGTCATCGGCAGGAGGCCCTGCCATGTTTATCCAGACCGAAGCCACACCCAATCCGAATACGCTGAAATTCCTGCCAGGCCGCGAGATTGCGCCGGATGGACCGCGAGAATTCGAGAATGAGGAGGACGCGGCCGAGGCGCCGCTGGCGGCCGATCTCTTCCTGGTCGACGGCGTGTCGGGTGTCTTCTTTGGCGAGGACTTCATCGCTGTCACGAAAACTGACGCTTATGAGTGGGACCATATCAAACCCTTCCTTCTCGGCGCGATCATGGATGGGCTTCAATCGGGTCGGCCGATTGTCGGTGCGGCGGTCAATGAGAGCGGACACGCCAACTATTCCGGCGATGACGAGAGCCTGGTGAAGGAAATCATCGAGCTGATCGACACCCGGGTCCGCCCCGCTGTGGCCCAGGATGGCGGCGACATCCTCTTCCACTCCTACCTCTCCGATAGTGGTGTCGTGCGCTTGAAGATGCGGGGTGCCTGCGCGGGCTGCCCGTCATCGACGATGACGCTGAAGTCCGGCATCGAAAATCTGCTCAAGCACTACATTCCGGAAATCCAGGCGGTTGAGGCCGTGGAATAGGGCGTCGCGCGGGCCGCGAATAGCCGTATAACGGGCGTCATGAGCTGGTTAGCCATTGATACGACAGGGGTGAATTGCACCGTGGCGCTCCGTTTGCCCGATGGGTCGGAGCACGTGCTCAGCGAACCGATCGGGCGTGGTCATGCCGAGCGCCTTGCGCCCATGGTCGAGACTCTCTTCAAGCAGGCGGCGATCACGCCGAACGCGCTCACCCGGATCGGTGTGACTGCGGGCCCCGGAAGCTTCGCCGGCACGCGTGTCGGTGTCGCCTTTGCGCGCGGCCTGGCGCTGGCTTGCCAGGCTCAATGCATCGGCCTTTCCAACCTCGCAGTCCTTGCCCGACAGGCCGGCGCCCGCCCGGCCCTGGCCGTATTGCATGACGCCAAGCGCGATGAAGTCATCCTGCAGGTCTGGCGGGATGGCCAGACGACAGGACCCGAACGCCGTGCGCTGAACGACCTGGAGGCACGTCTGATTGATCTTGGCGGTGTCGATTGCCTCGTCACCGGCACCGGTGCCCGACATGTCGGGGCGGGGTTTGATGACCTCGGGATCGAGAATCTGGATCCCGCCGCACTCCTGGCCATGACGGGTGAGCTGTCGGCGTCGGACAGTCCACCCACGCCCTTCTATGCCCGACCGCCAGACGCGAAGCTTCCCGGCGGGGTCGCCCCGGCATGAAGGTCGTGCCGGAAGCGGTCTGGGCGTCCAGTGCGGCCGAGCTGGCTGACCTGCACGCGCATTGCTTCCCGCAGCCCTGGTCGGAAGCGGAGTTTGCCTCACTGCTTAACCTGCCTGGCTGCTCGGCCTGGGTCTGCCGTGAAGCCGGACGCTTTGTGGCCCTGGCGCTATTTCGCCGGGCCGTCGATGAGGCGGAAGTGCTCACGCTTGCCACTCATCCCGATTGTCGCCGATCCGGGCATGCTGACAATATCCTGACAACAGGGGAGAAGGCGCTGCTAGACCAAGGTGTTGGGCGGGTCTTCCTGGAGGTTTCAACCGCAAATCCGGGCGCCCTGTCTCTCTATTCGCGGGCGGGTTATGACGAGCTGGCCCGACGACCGGCCTACTATCGCGATGGCAGCGATGCGCTGGTGCTCGAAAAATGGCTGCGTAAAGATGGACAGACCGCCCCCTGAGCGCCTATTTCTCGTTCAACACTAAGGGGATTTCGCATGCCGGACCGGATCGAGAAGCTTTGCATTGCCAAAGGACTGCGAATGACGGACCAGCGCCGGGTCATCGCCCGGGTGCTGTCGCAGTCGGATGACCATCCCGATGCCGAGGAATTGCATAGCCGCGCCTCGGACGAAGATCCCCGGATTTCGCTGGCGACGGTCTACCGGACGGTTCGCCTGTTCGAAGAGGCCGGCATCATCGAGCGCCATGATTTCCGCGACGGAAGGTCGCGCTATGAGGAAGTCGGCGACGAGCATCATGACCATCTCATTGATCTAAAGTCCGGTGAGGTCATCGAATTCGTCAATGAGGAGATCGAGCGGCTGCAGGAAGCGATCGCGCGCAAGCTGGGCTACAAGCTTGTCGATCACCGACTCGAACTCTACGGCGTACCGCTCAAGAGCGCCGAGGACTAGGCGCGGGGTCCGGCCCGACCGGCCCGACATCAAGGGAACGCCATGTCCGTCCGATCGACCGGCCAACACGCGGTCATCTTCATCTTCATCACTGTCCTGATCGACATGATCGGTTTCGGCCTGATCATCCCGGTCATGCCGGACCTGATTGAAGAGTTGACCGGATTGCAGGCAGATGATGCCGCCATCCTGGGCGCGTGGTTGATGGTGTCCTATGCCGCCATGCAATTCGTGTTCGCGCCGATCGTTGGCGGACTGTCCGACCGCTTCGGTCGCAAGCCGGTCCTGCTGGCCGCCCTTGCCGGCTTCACCATCGACTACATCATCATGGGGTTCGCACCGGTCTTCTGGCTCTTGCTGGTCGGCCGGTTGCTGGCCGGGATTTTCGGCGCCAGCTATTCCACCGCGAATGCCTACATCGCTGACATTACCCCGCCGGAGCAGCGTGCAGCCCGCTTCGGTCTGATCGGTGCCGCCTTCGGTGTCGGCTTTACGCTGGGGCCGGCGATTGGCGGGTTTCTGGGTGATAATTTCGGCCCGCGGGCCCCCTTCTTCGCTGCGGCTGTCCTCGCCGGTGCGAATTTTGTCTACGGCCTGATTGTCCTGCCCGAGACGTTGAAGCCGGAAAATCGCCGGGCGTTCGACATTCGGCGTGCCAATCCGCTTGGCTCATTGATGCAGATGCGCAAATACCCTGCGGTGCTGGTGTTGATGTTCGCCATTTTCCTGATGCTGCTGGGACACTCGGTCTATCCGGCGATCTGGTCCTATTACACCGATTTCAAATTTGGCTGGGGGCCCGGGGAGATTGGTCTGTCGCTCATGGCGGTGGGGCTGTCGTCAGCGATTGTACAAGGTGGTCTGACACGCATTCTGGTTCCCAAGCTCGGCGAATGGCGAGCGATTACAATCTCGCTGGTTCTGGCTGTCTTCGCCTACGCACTCTATGGCCTCGCGAGCTCGGGCTGGATGGTCTACGCGATTATCGTGTTTGCGGCTCTTGGCGGGATCGGCCAGCCGGCGCTCCAGGGGGTGATGTCACGGATCGTCCCGTCGAACGCCCAGGGTGAGTTGCAGGGTGCGATGACGTCGCTTCAAAGCCTGTCGATGATCATCGGGCCGCTGATGATGTCGCGCATCTTTTCCCATTTCTCCGAGGAGGAGGCTGCGGTCACCTTCCCCGGTGCGCCCTTCCTGGTCGCATCCGCGCTGACCCTGATCGCCTTGATGATCGGCCTGTCCGCCCGCCGCCATGACCCGGGCCCCGCCCCAAAACCGGCCATGCCGCCAAAGCAGGTGACTGACCCGGCAGAATAGTCACGCTCCGGACCGGATCGACTGGCAGGCCTTGCGTTCAGACCCCATATCCATCATAACCCGCGCCTCCCCGGACCTGCCGAAAGCGGCGTGTCTGATAGCAATGAGGTAGCGATCTGCCGGACAGGTCGAAGAAATTCATGAGTACGACGCGCAAACGCCTCTTCATCAAGACCTATGGCTGTCAGATGAATGTCTATGATTCCGACCGGATGAAGGACGTTCTGACGCCGCTTGGCTATGAGTCAGCCGACACGCCCGAGGGCGCCGATCTCGTCATTCTCAACACCTGCCACATTCGCGAGAAGGCCGCCGAGAAAGTCTATTCCGAGCTCGGGCGCCTGCGTCCGCTGAAGGATGAGAAGGCCGCGTCCGGCGGGATGACGATCGCTGTGGCTGGCTGTGTGGCCCAGGCCGAGGGCGCGGAGATCATGAAACGCGCTCCGGTCGTCGATCTCGTCGTCGGGCCGCAGACCTATCACAAACTACCCGAGCTGATTGCCCAGGCCCACCGCGCCAAGGGTGAGGCGCTCGACACCGAATTCGAGGTCGAGGACAAGTTCGACCGGCTCGGCAATGACCGTCATGTCGAGGGCTATTCGGCTTTCGTCACGGTCCAGGAAGGTTGCGACAAGTTCTGCACCTTCTGTGTTGTGCCCTATACGCGAGGCGCGGAATGGTCGCGCCCGGTCGACCAGATCGTCGGAGAAGTGCGCGCGCTGGCCGCCAAGGGCATTCGCGAAGTCACCTTGCTGGGCCAGAACGTCAATGCCTTTCACGGCGCCGCGCCCAGTGGCCGCGAAGCGGACGGGCCCTGGGGGCTGGGTCAGCTGGTCCGCCACATCGCCCTGATCGGCGGTATCGAACGCATTCGCTTTACCACCTCGCATCCGCGCGACATGGATGAAGACCTGATCCAGGCCTTTGCCGACACGCCCAAGCTGATGCCCTATTTTCACCTGCCGGTGCAGTCCGGGTCGAACAAGATCCTCAAGGCGATGAACCGACAGCACGAGGCCGCGGACTATCTCACGACGATTGCCCGTCTGCGCGAGGTTCGCCCGGATATTGCCATTTCCGGTGACATGATTGTCGGCTTCCCGGGCGAGACTGATGCCGATTTCGAGGCGACGATGGAGCTCGTGCGCGAGGTCAATTACGCGTCCTGTTTCTCGTTCAAGTATTCCAAACGCCCCGGCACGCCGGGCGCGGCCATGTTCAATCAGGTCGATGAGGCCGTGAAGGGTGAGCGGCTTGCCGCGCTCCAGGCCCTGCTCGACGAACAGCAGATCGCCTTCAACACGTCGATGATTGGCAAGACGCTTCCGGTCCTGTTTGAAAAGCCGGGCCGGCTTGAGGGCCAACTGCACGGTCGCAGCCCCTATCTGCAATCCGTCCATGCCCATGCCCCGGCCGAGTTGATCGGCCAGATCGCCGAGGTCGAGATCGAGGGTGCATCCCGCAATGCGCTCTCCGGTCGCCTGATCGGACCGAAACGGAGCGCCGCGTGACCGCATCGCGCCCACCAGCCCGCAAGCGCGCTGCCAAGCCGCGCAAGGCGGCGTCTGAGAGCCTGTATTTCGAAGATGTGGAACGTTTGCGCGGCATGGCCGGCGCGGGCGACCGCTTCTTCATGATCATGGAACAGGATCTCGGCGTCTCGATGAGCGCACCAGGTCGGGGCCAGGTCGTGATTACGGCCGAGGACAATGCCGCCCGGGATGAGGCCAAGCGTGTTCTCAAACGTCTGTATGCCAGTCTCGAACACGGGCTGACCTGTGACGAGGCGGCCGTGCGCGCCGCGCTGCGCATGCAGGATGATGACGAGTCGGTTGGAAGCGTGGATGACGGTGTCATCCGGGTGCCGCGCGGCTCCAGCCTGATCGCCCGCACCGAGGGGCAGCGCGCCTATGTGCGGTCGCTGAAGAATGAAAAAGCCTATGACCTGATCTTTGGTGTCGGCCCCGCGGGAACCGGCAAGACGCTGCTGGCGGTCGCCTATGGTGCCTCCATGCTGGTCCAGCGCAAGGTCGAGAAACTGATCATCACCCGCCCGGCGGTCGAGGCTGGCGAGAAGCTCGGCTTCCTGCCCGGTGACCTCAATGAGAAGGTCGACCCCTATCTCCTGCCGGTGTGGGATGCGCTCGCCGACACGCTCGGCCGCAGCCAGCTCGAGAAGATGCGCGAGGATGGCCGGATCGAAGTTGCGCCGATTGCTTTCATGCGTGGACGCACACTGAACCGGGCCTTTGTCGTGGTCGACGAGGCGCAGAATACCTCGCGGGCGCAGATGCAGATGGTCTTGACCCGACTGGGTGAAGGGTCGCGCATGGCAGTGACCGGTGATCCCAGCCAGTGTGATCTGGGACCGCGTGATCCGTCCGGTCTCTCCCATGCGCTCGATATTCTTTCCAGCACCAAAGGTGTTGCCATCACGCGCTTTTCGCGCGTTGATGTGGTTCGCCATGATCTTGTGGCGCGGATTGTCCAAGCCTATGAGGAAGATGTGCGCCACAAGACCGGTAGCGCGCAATCACGATGAACGCCGTTGATCTGATTGTCGAAGATGACGCCTGGTCATCGCTGGAAGGCAAGACGCGCCTCGTCGAGGAGGCGATCACTGCAGTCTGCCGGGAATTGCCGGAGCGTGAGCCCGGCGTGGTCGCGGTTCTTCTGGCCGACGACGATGCCGTCGCGACCATGAATTCGCAGTTTCGCGGCAAGACCGGCCCGACCAATGTCCTGTCCTTCCCGTCCGGCGAGCATGCCGACAATCATCTTGGCGATATCGCACTCGCGCATGGCGTCGTGGCGCGCGAGGCACAAGCGCGCGATATCGCGCTTGGTGATCATCTGCGCCATCTCGTCATCCATGGCTTCCTGCACCTTCAAGGTTATGATCACCAGGCAGATGACGAAGCCGTCGTGATGGAAGCGATCGAACGGCGCGCCCTTGCCCATCTGGGTGTGACCGACCCCTATGAGAATGAGGATCCGGGCCCGGCCCCGGCAGCGAAATGACCGATACTTCAGCGCCTTCAGACCCTGATAGTCGACCCTGGTTCTCACGACTTTTCTCTGCCGGGCATCGCCCTCGAGGGACCGGGGCTGCGGCTCCGACCGGCGTCGCGCCCAATTCGATCGAGGCAGATGCGCTCGACAAGCTGCGGGTTGCAGATGTGATGGTGCCGCGAGCCGATATCATTGGCGTCGACGTGGCAACGCCGCTGGGCGAGCTGGCCAAGATCTTCGCCCACGCTGCACATTCCCGCCTGCCCATCTATCGTGACACGCTGGATGACCCCGTCGGGGTGGTGCACATCAAGGATGTGGTCAGCCATCTCGCGCCGGGAACATCCGGGAAGCGCCCGGCGGGGTGGTCGCAGCAACAGGTCCTGCCCTCGATCGGTCGCCCCCTCCTTTTTGCGCCGCCTTCGATGAAGGCGCTCGATCTGCTCCGACGCATGCAGGGTCGGCGCATGCACCTCGCTCTCGTGGTCGATGAGTATGGCGGCACGGACGGTCTCGTGACCCTGGAAGACCTCATCGAGCCGATCGTCGGTGATATCGAGGACGAGCATGATGACGAGGAAACGCCGGCCATCCGGGCGCGCGGACCCGGTGTCTGGGATGTCGAAGCGCGGGCCGAGATCGACGCCTTTGAGGCGGTCGTCGGTGAGGAGATCGCGGCCGAGGACGAGGACGAGGATGTCGACAGTCTGGGCGGTCTGGTCTTCACGCTGATCGGGCGCGTTCCGGAACGTGGCGAGGTCATCCGCCACCCTACCGGCTATGAGTTTGAAGTGATTGACGCCGACACGCGACGCATCAAGCGCATGCGGGTCAGGGCGCCGCAAAAGCGTCCCGACAAGTCGGTTGCGACCGGGTCGGACAATACGGACGCGGGCTGATGCAGCGCCTGCACGTCCTGGTCTGGCAACCGCGGATCTGGCTGGCCGCACATTTCGGCTGGCGCCCCCGGCTGGTGATCTTCCTGGCCGGGCTGTTCAGCGCGCTGTCTTTGGCCCCCTTGCACATTGTGCCAGCCCTGATGTTGGGCCTGTGGGTCTTGTTCGCGGCGCTGGATGGTGCGCGCCGGGCCGACAAGCCGCTCCGCAGCGCCTTTCTTCGCGGCTTTGTATTCGCCTTCGGCTACTTTCTCGCGGGCATGGCCTGGGTCGTCTACGCCTTCCTCACACGCGGGGAGGGACTGCAATACGCGGCCCCCTTCGCCCTGCCGGCCCTGGCTGCCCTGATGGCGGTTTTCTGGGGGCTCGGGGCGGTGATCTACTGTGCCCTGGCGCCCCGGTCGGTTTGGCGCGTTCTGGTTTTCGCCGCCGCGCTGGCCTTCACCGAATGGCTGCGCGGCCATGTCCTGGGCGGGTTGCCCTGGAATTTGCCTGCCTATGTCTGGCCGGCCGGAGGACTGGTCAGCCAGACAGCGTCCTGGTTTGGCGTTTACGGACTCAGCCTGCTTACCCTTTTCGTTCTGACAGCCCCCCTTGTCGCGGTCACCCCGCGGCTGGAATTGGGGCGTTGTCTGCCTGCGTTTGCGGCCCTGGCCATCTCCACGATCGTGCTGGCGACGGGCGCGATCCGGCTTGCTGCAAGCGCGCCGGAAGACGTGCCGGGTGTCACTATTCGCCTGGTTCAGGCCGGTATTCCGCAGACCCAGAAATGGGCGCCGGGCGGTGCTGAACTCACCCGCGATCGCTATCTCAGCCTGACGGGCCGCGAGGGCATCGAAGCGGTGACGCATGTCGTCTGGCCGGAAGGCGCCTTGCCAAGCTTCATGCTTGAGGACGGTGCGACACTGGCCCGGATTGGCGAAAGCCTGGACGAGGGCCAGGTCCTGTTGGCAGGCGTCAACCGACGGGCCGCTGATGGCAACAGCCTGCGCTATTACAACACCCTGGCCGCGCTCCGTTTTCCCTCAGGCACGCCGCGTATTGCGGCGCTCTATGACAAGGTGCGCTTGACGCCTTTCGGCGAATTCACACCCTTGTCCGGCGCCCTGGCGATGACGGGAATTCCCGCACTGCAGGAGCTGGCCCGGTATGAATTCACGCCGGGGCCGGGCGCCGATGTGCTTGATATTCCGGGCGCTCCCAGCATGTTGCCGCTGGTTTGCTACGAGGCCATCTTCCCGAATTTCGTCGGGTCGGCCGAAACCCGTGCGGGCTGGATATACAATCTCTCCAATGATGCCTGGTTCGGGCCCACATCCGGACCGCGCCAGCATTTCAACCAGGCGAGTTATCGCAGCATCGAAACCGGTCTTCCCATGGTCCGCTCCGCGGCGCTGGGAGTTTCCGGCGTGGTCGATTCGCTTGGTCGTGCCCGCGTGACGCTTGACCCAAGCGCGGAAGGGGTTCGCGATGTCGCCCTGCCGGGCAGTCTTGGCCGAACCCCTTATTCCCTTTGGGGCGACAGTCCTTTCCTGGCCTTTTGCATCCTCGTTCTTGTGGGCATGGCCTGGCAGCGTTTCCGGCTTTCGCGGGCCGCAAAGCATGCATCCGTGAGATGAGTTGATTGGGTTGTATCGCGTCGGTTGTGCTAGTTTGGCGTAATCGACCTTCACTGTGGTGCAACCTGAAAGAGGGATCCCGATGCCGAAGGTGACCCCGCGTGGTCCCAATCCGATCGATATTCATGTCGGATCTCGTGTCCGGCTGCGGCGACAATTGCTCAAGATGAGCCAGGAAAAGCTGGGAGACGAGCTCGGCGTGACCTTCCAGCAGATCCAGAAGTATGAGCGCGGCGCCAATCGGGTCGGCGCCAGCCGGCTATACCGTCTGTCACGTGCACTTGATGTGCCGGTCCAGTTCTTCTTCGAGGGCCTTGTCGGTGAGCCCTCGATCGCCGGCGTAGCCGAGGGCGATCAGACACCGATCGTCTACGACTTCATCCAGAGCATTGATGGTGTCACGCTGGCGGAATCCTTCTCGCGCATCAAGGACGGCAAGGTTCGGCGGCGTGTGCTGGAGCTGGTGCGAACGCTGGCCTCGGAAGACCCGGCCGACGCGTGATGGGCGCTGACTTTCCCGGTGCAAGAATAGCCGGAAAACGCTAAACCCGCGGCCCATGACGCAAGATACGCCAGAAAAACCCGCTTTCAGGCTGTTTGGACGCTCCCAGGGCAAGCCCCTGTCAGCGCGCCAGCAGGGCCTCGTTGATCATCTCTTGCCGCGCATCACCCTGCCGGAAGCGGGGATGATCGTGCCGAAGACGCTTTTGCCGGATTGTGCCGAGCAGGCGCTTGAAATCGGATTTGGAGCCGGAGAGCATCTGGTTGCCCAGGCCACGGCCCATCCGGAAATCGGCTTCATCGGGATCGAGCCCTTTCTCAATGGCGTCGCCAAGGCACTGACCGGCGTCGATGCCGCGGGTCTGACCAATGTCCGCCTCGCTCGCGAGGATGCCCGCGAAATCCTGCCGCGCTTCGAGACCGGCTGTTTCGATCGGATCTATCTGCTTTTCCCGGACCCTTGGCACAAGAAGCGTCACGCCAAGCGGCGCTTCGTCCAGCCCGAGACGCGCGACCAATTTGCACGCCTGCTGAAGCCCGGCGGACGCTTGCGCATTGCGACAGACGTCAAATCCTATGCCGACCACTGCATGTCCGAGTTGTCGGGCGACGGGCGTTTCGTGTGGCAGGCGGACACCGCGGAGGATTGGCGAACGCCGCCCGCCGATCACATCACAACGCGGTATGAAACCAAGAATCTCGGCGATTGCGCGCCGGTCTTCATGGATTTCCTGCGCGATTGATCAGTGGCGGCAGGCGCGGCCATAGGCGTCGGCGTAATTCCGGTCCCAGCAAGCGATGAAATCGTCAAGTATATTGAGGTTTGACGGTTCATCGACGAAGCCGTCGGGCATGCTTATCCGCGGATTGTCGTCGAGGAAGGCCTGACGTGCGGTGCGCTCCTCATCGCTGACAGGCATCGCTGCGAGCGTGTCCCGCGCCGACTGCAGGGCCGGCTGGTCGCGATCGATGAAAGCGAGGGTGCCATCGACATAGAGATTCCACTCGCTTGCCGATTGGTCAGCGGGGCGCTGATAGCTGCCGGCAAAGAAGGCCCGGGCTCGCGCATACTGACCGTCACTGGCGAGGGCCTGACCCGCATGCCAGCGCAAAAGGGTCAACGAGCCCGAGGGCGGGTAGGGCTCGGAATAGAGCAGGTAGGCCTCGATTACGGTGGCGGCAGCCGCGCCGCAGCCGTCCCGCGACTTCACGGCGCGCCATCCGCCCGAGAAGTCCTGGTCGAAGGCGGCCATGTCCAGCGCCAGAAGTGATGACAGGCCGGCGGCGTCGATATCGCAGGCCAGCAATTCTGCTTGTCGGGCCGGATCGAGCGCCGCAAAGGCCCCGTCGGGCTCTGCTGCGACCGGTGGTGGCGCCGGGGGTTCATCTGGCCCCCCGGTCACACGTCCGGCGACAAATCCCAGTCCCGCGCCCACGACGCAGCCAATGATTACCAGCCACCGCATTCCGGTTCTCCCACGATTTCCGAGGTCGGACTTTAGCTTAGGCGGGGTGGTCGTCGACCGGGGTGTTGCAGCCGAGCTGTTCTCTTGCCAATCGGCTCCATGGGGCGTATACAACGCGCATTACATGTTCGATTGTATCGGATGATACACTCGAGCGGTCGCCTTCGGCGGCCGCTCTTTTTGTTTCTGCAGACGGAATTCGTGCCTTGAAGACCAAGTCGCCACAGGATGATCGCATTCTCGCTCTCGCCGAGCCGGTCGCTGCCGAGCTCGGGCTGGAGGTGGTGCGGGTGCGGATCATGTCCGGCAAACGGCCCCGCTTGCAGATCATGGCCGATCGCGAAAATGGCACGGCTATCGAGGTCGAGGATTGTGCCCGCTTTTCGCGCGCGCTTTCCGACGTGTTCGAAGTCGAGGATCCGATCGCCGGCGAGTATGATCTGGAAGTCTCCTCGCCCGGTATTGATCGCCCGCTCACCACCCTGCCGCATTTCGCGCGCTGGGAAGGTAATGAGGCAAAGATCGAACTTGACCGCCTGGCCGAGGGTCGCAAGCGCTTCCGCGGCATCCTGGCCGGTGTGGAGGACGACACGGTCGGCCTCGACATGGAAGGCGAAGACGAAACGACGATGATCCCGTTTGACTGGATCCTTGAAGCCAAACTGGTTTTGACAGACGCCTTGATCGAGGCGGATTTGAAAGCGCGGAGCGCCAGCTCCGCGACGACTGAAGGAGACGAATAATGTCGCTTTTCAACGCAACGGGGATCACCCGATGAGCATTGGTGTCAGTGCAAACCGGCTGGAATTGCTGCAGATCGCGCGTGCGGTCGCGGCAGAAAAGTCCATCGATGAATCGATTGTGATCGAGGCCATCGAGGAAGCCATCCAGAAGGCTGCGCGCTCCCGCTATGGAGCCGAGAATGACATTCGCGCCAAGATCGACTCGAAGACGGGCGAACTGTCGCTGACCCGCAACATGACGGTTGTGGAAGAAGTCGAGAATGAGAGCCAGGAGCTCACCCTCGCCGACGCCAAGAAAATCGACAAGACGGCCGAAGTTGGCACGGTCTTCTCCGACGAGCTGCCACCGATCGAGTTTGGCCGTGTCGCATCGCAGACCGCCAAGCAGGTGATCACTCAGAAAGTGCGTGAAGCCGAGCGCCAGCGCCAGTTCGAAGAGTACAAGGACCGCGTCGGCGAGATCATTTCCGGCATCGTCAAGCGTGTCGAGTACGGCAATGTGATCATCGATCTCGGCCGTGCGGAAGGCATCATCCGTCGCGCCGATGGAATTCCGCGCGAAAACCTGCAGAACAATGAACGTGTTCGTGCCTACATCTATGATGTGCGCGAGGAAGTGCGCGGTCCGCAGATCTTCCTGTCACGTGCCCATCCGGACTTCATGGCTGCCCTGTTCGCGCAGGAAGTGCCGGAAGTCTACGAAGGTATCATCGAAATCCCGTCTGTCGCTCGCGATGCGGGTTCGCGCGCGAAAATCGCCGTGATCTCCAATGACGGATCCATCGACCCGGTCGGTGCCTGCGTCGGTATGCGCGGTTCGCGTGTCCAGGCTGTGGTCTCCGAGCTGGCCGGCGAGAAGATCGACATCATCCCCTGGTCTGACGACCCGGCGACCTTTATCGTCAATGCCCTGCAGCCGGCGGAAGTCGCCAAGGTCGTTCTCGACGAGGAAGACCAGCGCATCGAGGTCGTGGTGCCGGATGAGCAGCTTTCGCTTGCCATTGGCCGCCGCGGCCAGAATGTGCGTCTCGCCTCCCAGCTGACCGGCTGGTCGATCGACATCCTGACCGAGGAAGAAGAGTCCGAGCGCCGGCAGAAGGAATTCGCCGAGCGGACCCAGATCTTCATCGCTGCCCTTGATGTCGACGAAGTGATTGCCCAGCTTCTGGCCACGGAAGGGTTCACCGACGTTGAAGACCTCGCCTATGTCGATCTCGGCGAAATCGCTGCCATCGAAGGCTTTGACGAGGACACGGCGGAAGAAATCCAGGCCCGAGCCCGCGACTATCTTGACCGCCAGGCGGCCGAGCAGGATGCGAAGCGCAAGGAATTGGGCGTCGAGGATGCTGTTCTCGAGGTGCAGGGCGTGGAACTCGCCATGACCGTCAAGTTTGGTGAGAATGACGTCAAGACGGTCGAGGACCTCGCCGGTCTGGTCACTGATGACCTGCGCGGCTGGTTTGAAACCAAGAATGGCGAGCGCGTGCGCGAGCCGGGCATTCTGGAAGACTTCAATCTGTCGTCCGAAGATGCCGAGATGATGATCATGCGCGCCCGTGTGGATGCGGGCTGGATTTCGGAAGAAGACCTGCCGCAGCCGGAAGTCGTTGAGGAAGAGGTGGATGAAGCCGCCGGGGTCTTCGACGTCGAGAACATGGACCTGGCCGCACTGGAAGCCGAAGCCGAGGCGCTTGGCCTCGACCTCGACGCCGAGCTGCCGGAAGAGGGTGAGGAGGCGAAGGCTGACTAACCCTCGGGCCAGCCTGTCCCGGGAACGGCGCTGCGTGGCCAGCGGAGAGGTTCGCGACGAAGCGGAGCTTGTCCGGATGGCCCTTGGGCCGGGCCAACAGCTGGTTCCCGATCTCGCGGCGAAACTGCCGGGGCGTGGCGCCTGGGTGAGTGCGCAGCGTGAACTGATCGAGAAGGCGGTCAAGAAATCCGCCTTCAACCGGGCCTTCGGGTGTCCGGTGACTGTGCCGGAAGACCTGGCGGGCCTGATTGAGGGTCAGCTGGTCGAGCGCGCGCTGAGCCTTTTGGGGCTGGCGCGCCGTTCCGGAGACCTGGCCCTGGGCTATGACGCGGTGCGTCTGGCGCTCAAGGCCGGGAAGCCCGCCTGGCGCATCGAAGCGTCGGACGGGGCCGAGGATGGTCGGTCCAAGCTGGACCGACTGGCCTTTGCGGCCTGGGGCGATGTCCCGGTCGCTGGATGTTTCACGGCGGAAGCCATTGGGGTTGCGACAGGTCGCAGTCCCGTGGTTCACGCCAGCATGTCGAGGGGCTCGCAAGCGCGTGCTTTCACGACTGTTATGGGGAAGCTTTCGGGCTTCCGGCCGCTCGTCCCGCAAGGCTGACGTGCGGAGATTGCCGCGACAGCGGTTGATATCGGCCTTGAGCTGGCTAGTTTAGCGAGCCTTCAGGCCGGGCAGTGGTTTGAACAGTGCGGGTTTCCGGCATTCGGCTACCGGAAGGCCCCGCGGAACGAAAGCCGATTTGGAAGGCTCGCATGAGCGACGCAGACGACAACAACTCCTCCGGCCGCCGGCCGCTCTCTCTGAAACGCTCCGGCGGTGGCACCGTGCAGCAAAGCTTTGCGCGGGGTCGCTCCAAGGCGGTCGTTGTAGAGAAGAAGCGCAAGCGCGTGGCAACGCCTGCCAAGGATGGCGGCGCGGGTGGCAAGCAGTCTGGCAATGCCAAGGGTGGTGAATCCGCCCTGGCCGCCAAGGCGCGCCAGCTCGGCCTGTCCGAAGAGGAACTCGTTGCGCGCCAGCGGGCCATCGCCCGGGCTCGTGCCGAGGCTGCCGATCGGGAAGCCCAGAAGAAGCAGGCAGACGCCGCGATGCAGCAGCGCGCTGCCGACGAACGTCGCCAGCTCGAAGAGAAGCGCGAACGTGCGGCGCGCGAAGTCGAGGAAGCCGAAGAGGCTGCCCGACGCGCCGTCGAGGAAGAGGCGCGCCTGAAAGCCGAGGCCGAAGAAGCCAAGGCCGCCAAGGATAGCGGTCGCAAGCGCGATGACGATTCGTCGCGCCGCCGCCCGCCGGCCAAGGACGAGAAGCGGACGCCGGAAGTTGTCCCGATGGACGAGGCCAGCGCGCTCGAAGCGCTCGGTGGTCGTGTGAAGCGCAAGGGCGGCGGAGCAGGCCCCGGCCCGGCGACAAAGCAACAACCGGCGCGCGCCAAGACCGACAATCGCCGCCGCGGCAAGCTCACCATCCAGAACATTCTGGAAGGTGATGAGGAGCGTCAGCGTTCGCTCGCCTCGGTTCGCCGTGCGCGTGAGCGCGAGAAGCAGCGCCGCCAGGACACGTCCGGCGGTCGCGACAAGATCGAACGCGAAGTCATCGTGCCGGAAGCCATTACCGTGGCCGATCTGGCCAACCGGATGGCGGAACGGGCTGTCGACGTCATCAAGTATCTCATGAAGCAGGGCCAGATGGTCCGCGTGAATGATGTGCTGGATGCCGATACCGCGGAACTGGTGGTCGAGGATTTCGGCCATATCGTGAAGCGCGTGTCGGAAGCTGACGTCGAAGAAGGCTTCATCGCCGATGATGATGCTGATGAAGCGAAGGCGCCGCGCGCCCCGGTCATCGCCGTCATGGGTCATGTCGACCACGGCAAGACGTCTCTGCTCGACGCGTTGCGCTCGACCGATACCGCATCGGGCGAAGCCGGCGGCATCACGCAGCATATCGGTGCCTACCAGGTACAGCTCAAGGGCGGCGAGAAGATCACCTTCCTCGACACGCCGGGCCACGCCGCTTTCTCGGCCATGCGTTCGCGCGGGGCCATGGCGACCGATATCGTGATCCTCGTCGTGGCAGCCGATGACTCGGTCAAGCCGCAGACCATCGAGGCGATCAATCACGCCAAGGCGGCAGGCACGCCGATCATCGTGGCGGTCAACAAGTGCGACAAGCATGAAGCCAATCCGCAAAAAGTCCTGACCGATCTCCTGCAACACGAAATCGTCGTCGAGGCGATGTCGGGTGAAGTGCAGTCGGTCAATGTCTCTGCCAAGACGGGCGACGGGCTGGACGAGCTGACCGAGGCCATCAACCTGCAGGCCGAATTGCTCGACCTGAAGGCCAATGCGGAGCGCAGTGCCGAAGGCATCGTGATCGAAAGCCAGGTCGACAAGGGCCGTGGCCCGGTCGCGACCCTTCTGGTTCGTCGTGGCACGCTCAAGCGCGGTGACATCCTCGTCGCCGGCGCTCAGTGGGGCCGTGTGCGCGCGCTCGTCAATGAGCGCGGCCAACAGCTCGATGAAGCCGGGCCTTCGGTACCGGTCGAGATTCTGGGTCTCGCCGGTGCGCCGGATCCCGGTGAGGTCTTCGCTGTTCTCGACAGCGAGTCCCGCGCTCGCGAGATCGCTGACTACCGCCAACGCAAGGAGCGTGAAGCCTCCGGTGCGACCTCGTCTGCCGGCGCCTCGCTGGAACAGATGATGGCGCGTCTGAAGCAGGATGCGACCCAGGAAATGCCGCTGCTGATCAAGGCAGACGTGCAGGGATCGGCCGAAGCCATCAAGCAGTCGCTCGAAAGCATCGGCAATGACGAAGTCCGGGCCCGCGTGGTCCATGCGGCTCCGGGCGGTGTCAATGAAAGCGATGTTCTGCTCGCCAAATCGTCCGGCGCACCGGTCTTCGCCTTCAATGTCCGCGCCAACAAGCAGGCACGCGCATTGGCCGAACGCGAACATGTCGAGATCCGCTATTATTCGGTGATCTATGATGTGATCGACGATGTTCGGAACACGATGGAAGGCATGCTGGCGCCGGAGAAGCGCGAGAACTTCATCGGTTACGCCGAGATCCTGGAAGTCTTCAACATCACCAAGACCGGCAAGGTTGCGGGTTGCCGGGTGACCGAAGGCACCGTCAAGCGGGGCTGTGGCGTCCGTCTTCTGCGCGACGACACAGTGCTGCACGAAGGCAAGCTCAAGACGCTCAAGCGCTTCAAGGATGAAGTGCCTGAGGTCAAGTCGGGCACCGAGTGCGGCATGGCGTTCGAGCGTTATGAAGACTTGCAGAAGGGCGACCAGATCGAGTGCTTCGAGGTCATCGAAGTCGCGCGCAAGCTGGAAGCCTGATCCGCCGGATCAGTCTGAAACAAGAAAGGGCGGCCCGGTCGGGCCGCCCTTTTTCGTGCGCGCATGCGGGAGGGCATGTGCCGCAATCAGTGACCGGGCTCGGCCGCGATCATCCCTTGTTCGGGCGTGGCGTAATTCGCGAAGTCATCATGGCGAACCACCATCCCGTCCCGTACGGTCACGACGCTGACCTGGTCGGAACGCCACCGGAAATTCTGCCCCTCGGTCTGGGTCGGGTAGAGGGCGTTGACATGCCCGATGAAGATCACGCGACTGTTTGACGTGTAGACCTGGTCCCACTCGAAACCGAGCTCGATCGGGTCGTAGGTCTCAACGAACTCCCGCAGCAATCCCATCATTGCATCGCGGCCTGCGCTGGTCAGTCCGTCAAACCCATGCTCCTCCGTCTCGGCCGTTGGGTCGCGGAAAGCGACATCATCGGCCAGCATGGCTTCCATCGCGTCGAGCTCAAGGTTGGAATAATGCGCCATATAAGTGCGGGCGATTTCTTCAGCGGCGAGATTGGCCTCGCCCTGGGCGAGGGCCGTCGGAGCCAGCATCAGGGCAGCGGTGCAGGCTAGTCCTGCGAGTACAGATTTCATCGTCATCAGGCTTGGGCTCCAAAAAAAGCGGACGGTATCAGGCCGGTGGCCCGGGGATTTTGGCTCGGGCAGTACATCCCCGAGCCACCGGCCCGGTCCGGGCAGGGGGCACACACCCTGCTCGGACCATCTCAAGGGGCAGACAGACCGCCCCGTAACGGATCAGTGAGGTGCGGGAATACGGCTGGCGCCGTTGAAGTCGGTATAGTCACGATGCTCGGCGACATGGCCGTCCGCGACTGTGATGATGGTGGTTATCGGGTAGCGGAAGGCCTGCGCCCCCTCGCCTTCACCATAGATCACGTCGATATGGCCATTGAAGATGACGCGCCCCGACGATTCATAGCTTCGCTCGATCGTGTAACGGCCATGGTTGATGCCCCAGGCGCCGACACCGGATGTGATGGCGTCCGGGCCCTGCCACTCGATCCGGTTGGTGATCGCCGCGATATCGAATGAGGTCGGATCCACGAAGACCGTGTCTTCGGTCATCAGCGCGGTCATCCCTTCGAAGTCCTGGTTCGAATAGGCTTCGAGCCAGGCCTCGGCGATGGCTCGAGGTGTCTCGGCATGATGATCGGCCGATGCGGCCGCCAGGCCGGTCAGACAGCCGGCTATGGCCAGCGAGAGGGTGGTCAGTCGATACATGGTCTCTGTGTGTCCTGGAATTGTCCTTGGCCGCTCCTGCCGGCGGCGTGTCGGGCCGAATAGCGCTGCCAGAGCTGTCCCGGTAAAGGGGGGCGGGCGGCGAAAGTGATGAGCCCGGGAGGTCGAGGGACGAATGCCCCCTTTCGGGCAGGTCTTGCATCACCCGGCCAAGGGGCGTACACCCGCGCGCCTCGCTTCCGCCGGGATGGAGATCCGCATGGCCCGCCGCAAGACCCAGACGCCGAAAGCCCCGAGCCAGCGCCAATTGCGCGCCGGTGAACTCGTTCGTCATGCCCTTGTCGGTATTCTGACACGTGAGGAGTTGCGTGACCCGGACCTGGAAGGTCAGCTGATCTCGGTGACAGAGGTTCGCCCCAGCCCGGACCTGCGGACTGCCAAGGTCTATGTGGCCCCGCTCGGTCGCGGTGACTCGGCAAAGCTCGCCGCAGGCCTCAACCGCTGTGCCGGTTTCTTGCGCGGACGTCTCGGTCGCGAGATCGAGATGAAGTTCACGCCGGAACTGCACTTCCATCCGGACAATTCCTTCGACACGGCCAGTCATGTCGATGATCTGCTCAACCGGCCTCAGGTCCGGCGCGACCTGGATGCGGACGAGGATCAGCCCGGCAACACCGAAGACTAGTTCTCGGTCGTCTCGGTTGCGGCTGGCGGCAAGGGCGGCAAGTCGGTGCGTTCGAGGCGGTAGGCACGCCCGTCTCCGGTGAGCCCTGCCTGGTTCGCCGTGATCGCGGCCACGCGCCCGGCTGCATCGCGCTCCAATGTCATATCGGTATTGAATAGCCGCCAGTTGAAGGTGTCGATCCCGGTTGGCGTGAGGTAGAAACGCCAGTCACGTTCCGTCAGAACCAGGTCCAGCCCGCCCTCGGTCTGCCTGAGCGCTACCGGGCCGAACGGGCTTCCTGAATAGGTGCCGACGGCTTCCAGATGGCCAGAGGTCAGACGATCGGTGGCGGGGCGGCTGGCGGCGGGCGCGACGGGCAGTCCCAGTGCAAGCGCGTGCAGGACGTCCCGGATTTCCCAATTGGGATAGGATTCAAGACTGGTTCCATAGGCGATGGTGATGTCGCGTCCGGGCAGAACAGAGATGCCGGCGCTGTATCCGGGAACCGACCCCTGAATGGTATAGATGGTTTCGCCGTTCAATTGCTCAACGCTCCAGGAGCCGGTCATCCGGCCATCGGGCTCGAACAGGTCGATGCGGCGGCTCGCGACCGCATCCGCCAATCGCAACAAGTCCTCCACCGGAGCCACCAGGCCGGAAGCCCCGAGGGCAGGCGTGTTGGCCATGGGCGCGCGCAGGTCGAGCGGCAACGGTCCCGCGCTATAACCCGTCGGCACACCGGCGAGGGTGGACCCGTCCTGGCGCACGATCCGGCTTCTCTGAAGGTCCAGCGGGATCAGGAATTCAGTCGTCAGCAAGGTCTCGAAGCGGGCATTGACGGCGCGCTCGATGATCACGGCAAGCAGGCCATAACCCACATTGGAGTAGGCATAGGCATGCGGCCCCGCACCGGGAGCGGGCTGATCGGCCAGCCAGGCCACAAGCGTATCGCTGGTGCTGTCGGCAAGGGCACCCGGCGGCACGTCCCGAGGCAAACCGGCCGTGTGGCCGAGAATGTCGCCGATCCGGACCCTGTCATAGCCGGCAAGTTCCGGGACAAAGCGCGAAACGGCTGTGTCGGGCGCGAGGCGGTCCTCATCGATCAGCTGATGCGCCATTGCTGCTGTCAGGCTTTTGGTAATCGAGCCGGTGGGAAAGCGGGCGTCTGCCCTCATCGGCTCGCCGGTGACCCAGTCGGCATAGCCAAAGGTCAGGGCTGCGGGAAGATTGTCACCCTGGCGGATCATGATAACGCCCGAAAAGTCGCGTGTTTCCACCAGCGGTTCGAACCAGTCGCGCACGCGGTCCTCCAGCGGGCGAGCGTCAGCGACAGGCTGGGCCAAGCTTCCGGTCGTCAGGCCGATTGTCAGGACCAGCACGGCAAGCGCGGTTCGGAACATGCAAAACTCCTCGTGCAGGCTTTCACAACTAGGTGCTTCGCTCCTGCCCAGCAAGCCCGCGACCCTTGCTTCAGCCGCCTCAATCCTCTAGGTCCGCCCCTCCCGCGTTCGGGTCCGATCCCCGGCGCCAGATGGAGACTGACATGGGAAGACGTCGCAAGGGCGAGGATATTCACGGCTGGGTGATCCTCGACAAGCCGCTCGACATCACATCAACCCAGGCTGTTTCGGCGGTCCGGCGAATTTTCAACGCGCGGAAGGCGGGGCATGCGGGAACGCTTGATCCGCTGGCCTCCGGCATTCTGCCGATCGCGCTGGGCGAGGCGACCAAAACGGTGCCTTTCGCTGTGGAAGGGTCGAAAATCTACCGCTTCACTGTGCGCTGGGGAGAGCGGACGACGACGCTTGATCGCGAAGGCGAGATCATCGCGACGAGCGAGGTCCGCCCGAGCCGCGACCGGATCGAGGCGGTATTGCCGGATTTCATCGGCAATATCCAGCAGGTTCCGCCCGCATTCTCCGCGATCAAGGTCGACGGCGAACGGGCCTATGACCTGGCTCGCAGCGGCGCGGATGTGCAGCTCGAAGCGCGCGAGGTTCACATCGAGGATCTGCGCCTTCTCGACTGTCCGTCAGAGGATATGGCGGTTCTGGAAATGCGTTGTGGCAAGGGCGCTTACGTCCGATCTCTGGCGCGAGACATCGCCCATGCACTGGGGACGGAAGGTCATGTTGCCGCGCTGCGCCGGATTCGCGTTGCTGGATTTACGGAAGCAGAATCCACAAGGCTGGACGAACTGGAAGAAATGGCTCATAAGGGCGCCGCTTCGGAAGCTCTGCTCCCGGTTCAGACCGCGCTGGACGACATCCCGGCGCTGGCCATAACCGAAGAGGAATCCTTCCAGTTGAAGCTAGGACGTCCGATCGTCCTGCTCCCGCGTCAAGCGCAAGAGCTCAAGGCGCAGCGCCGACCTCGCGAAATTGCGGGCAAGGACTGCACCTTTACCGCTTTGGCACTTTGCGACGGCGTGGCAGTGGCGCTCGGCGACGCAAGGGCGGGAAAGTTCCAGCCCTCGCGTGTTTTCAACCTCACTCCCTGACATTTCAGGGAGTCGACATAACGAGTTTAGGAGAACCCGATGTCGATTACGCAAGAGCGCAAATCCGCGCTGATCGCTGAACATGCCCGTGGCAAAACCGACACGGGATCGCCGGAAGTGCAAGTGGCCATCCTGACCACCCGGATTGCCAACCTTACCGAGCACTTCAAGACCCACAAGAAGGACAACCACTCGCGTCGCGGCCTTCTTAAGATGGTCTCCCAGCGCCGCCGGCTTCTCGACTACGTCAAGAACAAGGACGTGGCCCGTTATCAGGCTCTGATCGAGAAACTGGGTCTGCGCCGCTGATCCGCGACGCCATCCGTACGAAAGACGATATGTTCGATATCCAGAAAGAAACGATTGAGTGGGCAGGTCGCCCACTTACCATCGAAACCGGGCGGGTCGCCCGCCAGGCTGACGGCGCCGTTATGGTGTCCTATGGCGAGACCACAGTTCTCGCCACCGCCGTCGGCGTCAAACAGGCCAAGCCGGGAGTCGATTTCTTCCCGCTGACGGTCAATTACCAGGAAAAATACTTCGCAGCCGGCAAGATCCCCGGCGGCTTCTTCAAGCGTGAAGGCCGTCCGACGGACAAGGAGACGCTCACCTCGCGTCTCATCGACCGTCCGATCCGTCCGCTGTTCGTCAAGGGCTTCAAGAATGAAGTCCAGGTGATGCTCACCGTCCTGTCGCACGACCTTGAAAACGATCCCGACATTGTCGGCATGATCGGTGCTTCTGCGGCGCTCGTCCTGTCCGGTCTGCCCTTCATGGGTCCGATCGGCGCGGCTCGCGTCGGCTACAAGGACGGCGAATACATCATCAACCCGCCTTGCGACGAGATGGAAGACAGCGAGCTCGACCTCGTTGTTGCCGGTACGCAGGACGCGGTCATGATGGTGGAATCGGAAGCCAAGGAGCTTTCCGAGGACGTCATGCTTGGCGCTGTCATGGCCGGTCACAAGGCCTTCCAGCCGGTGATCGACATGATCATCAAGCTGGCCGAACGCGCTGCCAAGGAACCTTGGGATTACGCTCCGGCTGATCACTCGGCCGAGGAAGCCAAGGTTCGTGACCTGATCGGTGACGATCTGGCCGCTGCCTACACGATCGTCGACAAGACCGAGCGCTACAAGGCGGTCGGTGCGGCGAAAGACAAGGCTGTCGAAGCCCTGCTCCAGACGGAAGATCGTCCGGACGGCATCGACATGACGACCCTCAAGGACGTCATGAAAGCGGTCGAGAGCTCCATCGTTCGCGGTGGCATCATCAAGACCGGCAAGCGCATCGATGGTCGTTCCCTCGATCAGGTGCGCTCGATCGTGTCCGAAGCCGGCATCCTGCCGCGGACGCACGGTTCTGCCCTGTTCACGCGTGGGGAAACCCAGGCCCTGGTCGTCGCGACCCTGGGCACAGGCGAAGATGAGCAATTCATCGACGCCCTGACGGGAACCTACAAAGAACGCTTCATGCTGCACTATAACTTCCCGCCCTATTCGGTCGGTGAGACGTCATTCCGTCTCGCTCCGGGTCGTCGGGAAATCGGCCACGGCAAACTTGCCTGGCGTGCGGTGAAGGCGGTCCTTCCGACCAAGGAAGACTTCCCTTACACGATCCGCCTGGTCTCCGAGATCACCGAGTCGAACGGCTCGTCCTCGATGGCCACGGTCTGCGGCGCTTCGCTGTCCATGATGGATGCCGGCGTGCCGATCACCCGTCCGGTCTCTGGCATCGCCATGGGCCTGATCAAGGATCCGGAGGGCATTGCTGTTCTCTCCGACATCCTGGGTGATGAGGATCATCTCGGCGACATGGACTTCAAGGTGGCTGGTACCACCGAGGGTGTCACCTCGCTGCAGATGGACATCAAGATCGCCGGTATCGACGAGGAGATCATGAAGACAGCCCTGGCCCAGGCCAGCGGTGGTCGTCTGCACATCCTCGAAGAGATGGGCAAGGCTCTGGGCGAAGCCCGGACCGAGCTGGGTGAATTCGCGCCTCGCATCGAAACCATCACCATTCCGACCGACAAGATCCGCGACGTGATCGGTTCGGGCGGCAAGGTGATCCGCGAGATCGTCGAAACCACGGGTGCCAAGGTCGACGTCAATGACGACGGCGTGATCAAGGTCTCGTCCTCGGACGGCGCTTCGATCAAGGCAGCCCTCGACTGGATCCACGGCCTCACGGCTGAGCCGGAAGAAGGCAAGGTCTACAAGGGCAAGGTCGTCAAGGTCATGGACTTCGGCGCCTTCGTGAACTTCTTCGGTCCCAAGGACGGTCTCGTCCACGTGTCGCAGCTCAAGGCTGAACGCGTGAACCATCCGTCTGACGTGGTGTCTGAAGGTCAGGAAGTTTATGTGAAACTTCTCGGCTTTGACGATCGCGGCAAGGTTCGCCTGTCGATGAAAGTCGTCGACCAGGAAACCGGTGAAGAGGTCAAGAAAGAAGACGGCGCTGAATAAGCTGCCGGCTTCGATCGATTGATCAAGAAGACCCCGCCGGAGCAATCCGGCGGGGTTTTTCGTGCCCGCGTCGCAAAGCCTGGAACGCAGACCATAATCGGCGCCGGGCAAGACGGAGAGCGGACATGAACTGGACCTTGCTTGACTATGTGGTCGCCGGTGCCCTTCTGCTGGTTCTTGGGTCGGGTCTGTGGTGGCTTTTGCGACCGGGTCGGCACTGGGCTCGGCGACTGGCTGATTTCGGGATGATCGGTGGCAATGTCCTGTTGTTCTGGGTCAATGGTGCCGTCGGTGTCATCGGTGCGGCGGAGCAGGACGCCAATCTTCTCTATCTCGCCTTGCCTGCCATGGCCCTGATCGGCGTGGCGGCGTCACGCTGGCGGCGGCGGGCCATGTGCCTGGCCAGTCTGGCCTCGGCGGGATTCATGGGTCTGACGGCAGGATTGGCGATCGGGCTTGGCTGGGGAGAGGACGGACCCGTTTGGCCGGCTGATGTCCTGGTCATCACCGCCGTCTTCGGCTCCGGATTCCTGTTCGCGGCCTGGCTCTATCGCCGCGCCGACCGGGCCGACGCCGCGATTCAGGCGGCGTCCAGCCGGGCGCGATAGCGCCGACTGCCCGGGATTTGCGACCCCGTATCCAGGGTAATGGCGACATCACCCTCGCCGGTTGGCGCGATCTCGGTGATCGAGTCGCGATTGACCAGCCACGACCGGTGGACCCGGACGACATCAATACCGGCATCGGTCAGTTGCCGTTCCAGCTCGGTCAGGGTCGAGCGGGCGAGATGCTCGCCCCCTGCGAGACGTATCTCGACGTAATTCCCGGCCGCCTGCGCGGCGCGAAATTCCCGGGCAGCAATGCGCAGGGTCCGGCCACCGCATTTCAGGGTCACGCGATGGGAGTTGCGGGCCTCGGCCCGCGCGGCCTCGACTTCCAGTCGCCGCATCTGGAGGGCCAGCGCGACCGCCATGATGATCTGGTAACCGGCATAGGTCCCCAGATCCTTGCGCGCTTCATAGATGATCTCGCGCCACGGGGCATCGCCCAGGAACTCGTATTGGCTGCCATAGCCGAAGGTCCAGACACCCTCGCGGATCAACACCATACCCAATACATGCAGGCTGGTATAAGCGAGGAAGCCGAGCAGATGCCAAGGCAGGGATGATAGCCACCGACCGGGCTCCAGCGGCGCCCGCAGGCCCAGCCACATCATGCCGGGGACCATCAGGGCTGTCATGAGGACGCTTGACCCCTCGGTGACCCAGGCGAAGAAAGGCGGGCTGTCCCGGCCGGCCCGAGCGAACTCGGTGTCGATCGACAGCGAGGCGATGATCCAGAAGGTCAGAAGCGTCAGCCAGGCAAACTGGCAGGCAAGCCACAGGGCCCGGCGCTCGGCGGCGCGGGCACGGTCTCGGTCAAAGGGCAGTGTGTCGTTCATCGCAGGATGCTCGCTCACGGTGTGAAAAACGGCAAGCGGGACGTCAGCCGCTCATCCCGGCTTGCCGCCGCTTGTCACAGACTGGCAGCCGCTGGCCCCGCCGGACTGCCGGTAATCACCCGGCGCTGGCGGCGAGACCCGGGCTGCGCGAAAGGTGTTGGCACTTGAGGAGTGTTGCCATGACCCACGAAACCGCCCGCCAATCCAGCCCCCCATCCGGCGCCCAATCCGCCTCGATCCGGCATTACGGTATCGACTGGCTGCGTATCGGGGTCTTTCTCCTGTTGATCCTCTATCACACGGGGATGTTCTTCAACACGGAGGGCTGGCACGCCAAGAGTCTCCACGCGAATGACGCGATGGAGCCCTTCATGTGGCTCTCCAGTCCCTGGCGCCTGCCGCTGCTCTTTCTGATCTCGGGCGTCGCCATCCGCTTTCTCTCGGACAAGCTGGGCAGTGGTCGGTTCGCGGCCGACAGGGCCTGGCGGCTTTTCCCGGTCATCCTGTTCGGCATGTATGTGATCGTCCCCCCGCAATCCTATTCCGAGCTGCGCATCGCCGGACTGATCGATCCGGGCTGGTGGGCGTTCTATCGCCAGTATGCGGGTGAATGGGCGGGGCCATGGGAGCTGCACACGCCGACCTGGAACCATCTCTGGTACGTCGTCTATCTCTTCGTTTACTGCCTGGTCCTGGCTCCGGTCCTGCCCTTCTTGCGCCGGCTGGCGGACAGCAAGGTCTTGCGGGGGCTTGGACGCGGCGCGGCAGGCAGCGGACTCGGCTTGGCAGGGTTTATCATTCTGCCACTCCTGCCCTTCCTCGTGATCCGGTTCACGCTCGCCGACCAATTCCCGACCACGCACGCCCTGTTCGACGATTGGGCCAATCACGCGCACTCGCTCACAATGGTGTTGTTCGGCTATGTTCTCGCCAAGAATGACGGCTTCTGGACCGCGGTGGACCGTGCATTGCCGGTCGCCGCGGGTGTGACTGTCAGCTTGGTCGCCTACCTCTTCTGGGCCTACACCAATATCGAGTTCGCAGCGTCCGAGCCCGTTCTTCTCTGGATCGCCCGGATCGGCCGGATCGTGTTCATGTGGACGATCATCCTGACGCTGCTGGGCGCGGCACGGCGCTGGCTGGACCATGACGGTCCGGTTCGTCGCTATCTCACCGCGGCGGTCTTCCCCTGGTACATCCTGCATCAGACCCTGATCGTGTCGGTCGGCTTTGCGATCCGGGATGCGGGCTTTGGTGTCTGGACGGAATTCGTGATCATCGAGGCGACCACCATTGCCGGCTGCGCGATCGGATTTGAAGTCCTGCGCCGGATCCCGGTCCTGCGCCTGGTCATGGGCATGAAGGCATTGGCCCCGGCTGTAACGACCGAAGCGGCACCCCGTTCGTCCAGGGCGCCGGAGCTCGGTGACACATTACAAAAACTTTAGACGAAACCGGGCCGCGTCCGCCTATCTTCCCCGGGACACATATTCGGGGAGTTCGTGATGCTGAAATCGATGATGAAAACCGGCCTCAGGGCCGGGCTGGGACTGGTGGCGGCGTCTGCCTTCTGGGTCGCACCGGTCGCCGCGCAGGATCCTTATCGCCTGCCACCCCAGGACATTATCGACATCGTGGACGCGGCGCCCTCGCCCTGGACCTCGCTCTCGCCGGCGCGCGACACGCTGCTTCTCATGCATCGCGAGGCCCTGCCGCCGGTCGCCGAGCTCGCCCGTCCGATGGAACGCCTTGCCGGCCTGCGGCTGGATGCGACGCTGAATGGTCGCCATGGCCCTCGCTCGGTGGTGGGTCTCTCGCTGATGGATCTGGAGAGCGGTGAGGAACGCCGGATTTCTCTGCCAAGCGATGCCGGTATTTCCTATACGAGCTGGTCTCCGGACGGGTCGCAGATCGCCTTTGTCATGACCCGCAATGACGAGCTCAGCCTGTGGGTCGTTGATGTCGAGCGCGCCCGAGCCCGCGAGCTGGTCGACGCTGGTATCAATGCCGTCTTCTCGCCGATTGACTGGATGCCTGATGGCGAGCGCCTGCTTGTTCACCTGGTGGACCCGGATCGGGGTGCCATGCCGGAGCGCCCGCGCGTGCCTTCCGGCCCGGTGACGCAGGAAGCCAGCGGCTATGAAGCGCCGGTGCGGACCTATCAGGACCTGCTGGCTGATGACCATGATGCCGCCCTCTTTGCCTGGCTCGCCACGAGCCAGCTCGCGGTCGTCAATACCAGCGGCCGGACGCGGGTCCGGGAGCTCGGTGAGCCGGGTCTTTATTATTCGGCGTCTCCGGCGCCGGGCGGGGACTACATTCTCGTCGGTGAGATGGAAGAACCCTTTTCTTACCAGGTGCCCTGGTCGCGCTTCCCGGACCGGGTCTTTGTCATCGACACGGATGGCGATGAAGTCGCAACGATCGCCCGTCAGCCCCTGGGCGATAATGTGCCGATCGGCGGCGTGGTCACCGGTCGCCGTTCGGTCAGCTGGCAGGCCAGTCATGCGGCCCGTCTGACCTGGGCGGAGGCGCTGGACAATGGTGATCCGCGTGTTGAAACCGATCAGCGCGACAGTGTCTGGGCGCTCGAAGCGCCCTTCAGTGGCGACCCGACCGAGATCCTGCGAACCGAGGACCGTTATTACGGCACCCAGTTCACCACCGAAGGCCAGCTCGGCTTCTCCATGGAATATGATCGCGATACCCGCGTCATCCGTCGCTGGCTGGTCGATTTCGCCGACCCGTCGGTCGAGCCGCGCCTTGCCGAGGAGCGCAACTACCAGGACGCCTATGCCAATCCGGGCAGCGCCCTGAGCGTGCGCAATGAATTCGGCCGGAGCGTGGTCGGCGTCCATGATGGCTATATGTACATGGCCGGAGATGGCGCCACGCCAGAGGGCGA
>NZ_CAJQOO010000009.1 GCF_905480005.1 uncultured Maricaulis sp. | reverse complement strand
TAACATGCTGTTCGCCATCCTGCCGCCACTGGCGCGGGGCCTGGCCGTACCGGAATACTGGGTTGGTGCGATCTACACGGTCTCGGCGGTGCTTTTCATGACCATGACCCCGATCTGGGGGGCGCTGTCCGACCGGCGCGGGCGCAAGGGGTTCATTGTGTTTGGCCTGTCAGCCTTTGCCTGTTCGACCCTGATTTTCGCTGGCGCGGCCTGGGCCGGGGAGAGTGGCTGGGTGCCGCCACTGGCCGCCATCTTCGCCATGGCGCTGGCGCGCACCCTGTTCGGCTCCCTCGGTTCGGCCACCAACCCCGCCGCGCAGGCCTATGTCGCCGACCGGACTTCACCGGCCGAGCGGACCGAGGCGCTGGCCGGACTGACCGCCGCCTTTGGCATGGGGGCCGTCATCGGCCCAACCCTAGCGGCGACCCTTGTCGAGCTGGTCGGTGTGCCGATCTTCATGGTGATCATCTCGGCGACCGTGGCCGCGGGGGCTGTTGCTGTGTGGTTCAAACTGCCGGAACAATCACCGCCGAAACAGCAAAGCCGACCGATCAACCCGTTCAAACAATTCGTCTTTGCCGCCGACCCGCGCATCGCGCCCTTTGTCGGCTATGGCTGCGTGACCTGGATCGTCCAGTCGCTGAGCCTGTCGACCCTGGCCTTCTTCATCATGGACTCGCTGGGTCTGGACGAGGACCAGGGTTTGCAAATGTCCGCGATCGCCCTGGCCGCCGGTGCCGGCGCGCTGATTATCGCCCAACTGGTCGTCATTCCTGCCCTCAAGGCCAGCCCGCGCGTGCTGATGACGCTGGGCGCCATCATCACCATTGCCGGGTTCGGCCTGATGATCATCGCCCCCAATTACGCCGGTATCGTCACCGCCTATATCCTCATCAGCTTCGCCTTCGGCCTGTCGCGATCCGGCTTTGTCGGCGGCGCCTCGATTGCAGTGACGCCGGAAGAGCAGGGCCGCGCCGCCGGCCTGACCACCGCGACAGCCGGTCTCGGCTTCATCATCGGACCGGTCGGCGGGCTGTTCATGTACAACCAGCTCGGACATGTCGTGCCGTATTATGTCGCGGTTATTCTCAGCGTGATCGCGGTCCTCATTGCCTGGTACCACCCCGGCGTCCGCCGGGCCGTGGACGTGGTTGCGGTCGAGCCGGACGTCTAGTCGGCCCGGAATCGAACATCGCAACACCCCGTTAGTCATCTTTGGGTACAGGTAGGCACCCCAGACGTTTTCGCGCGCAGCCTCCATGACCGGCCAGCAACTCACCCTTCGCT
Source organism: uncultured Maricaulis sp. (assembly GCF_905480005.1). Taxonomy (GTDB): domain Bacteria; phylum Pseudomonadota; class Alphaproteobacteria; order Caulobacterales; family Maricaulaceae; genus Maricaulis. Next base: position 4,706 of record NZ_CAJQOO010000009.1, on the reverse strand, counting down.
ATGCCTTTGCCCTCGGCCTGATCGCGGCGCTCGCGGCGTTCCTGCTTGCGCTGAGTCAGTTCGCGGCAAGCCAGGCCGAAGATGACGGCCGACTGATCAATGAGGCCGGACGCCAGCGCATGTTGAGCCAGCGCCTGGCTCTGCTGGCCAATCACCCCATCGCGCCCGGGGCCGCCGAGACGGCCGAATTCAGTGCTGCGCTCGACCTGTTCCGCCGCTCGCATGACGAGCTGGTCATCGCTGCCGAAGCCGATGCCAGCCTCAGCGAGATTTATTTCGGTGAGCCATGGCAGGTGGACCGGGAGAGCCGCAATCTGATTGCGACCGCCGAACGCGCACGGGCCGAGGGTTTCGCGATCGAGCCGGTCGCCCGGCTTTTCCTGACATCGCAGGACGCCCTGCCGCGTCTCAACGCCGCCACCGGTGCCTTCGAGGCCGCTGCGAGCGCCCGGGTGAACAGTTTCCGGCGCCTCGAATGGACCGCCTTCATCCTCACCCTGATCACCCTGGCACTGGAAGTCCTCCTGATCTTCCGACCGGCAGCGCGCGCGATCACGCGCTCGATCCAGGGCTTGCATGATGCCCGGGAATCCGCGGAACGCGCCAATGCGGCCAAGTCGGTCTTCCTGGCCCAGATGAGCCATGAAATCCGCACGCCCCTGAACGGTGTCCTGGGCATGGCCACCGTCCTGCGCGACACCAGGCTGGACGATCGGCAAAGCCAGATGGTCAAGACAATCGCAGCGTCCGGTGACCTGCTTCTGTCCGTCGTCAATGATGTGCTGGACCTGTCCAAGATCGAGGCGGGCGAGATCGAGCTGGAGACCATCGAGGTTTCGCTTGGTCAGGCGCTGGACTGGACGGTTTCGGCCTTCCGCCCGGCGTGCCGAGAAAAAGGACTTGAGCTGGAAGCCACGATCGATCGCAGCGCCGAAGGCTGGTATCGAGCCGACCCGACCCGCTTGCGTCAGATCCTGACCAATCTGGTCGGCAATGCCATCAAGTTCACACAGATGGGGACGATTACCGTCTCGATCCGCTGTTCGGCGACTGACAAGCCGGACCATGACCGGGTCGAAATCTGTGTCGCGGATACCGGCATCGGCGTCCCGGCTGACAAGCTCCAGAGCATTTTCGCGCCCTTCACCCAGGCCGACAGCTCCACAACCCGCTCCTATGGCGGGACCGGCCTCGGCCTGCCGATCTGCCATCATCTTGCGAAGATGATGGGCGGCGACATCTCAGTGCGCTCGCGCGAGGGCTGTGGTTCGATCTTTACGGTCGTGCTCAACCTGCCGCGCACGCAGGCCCCGGTGATCGCCGAAGAAACAAAGCCCGAGGCAGACCAGAGCCGCAAGCTTGTCGCCCTCGTCGTCGACGACGTCGCAACCAACCGCCTCGTCCTGCAAAGCATGCTGGCCAAGCACAATGTCGACGTCATCCAGGCCGATAGCGGACTGGAGGCGATCGCCTCGGTCAATATTCGTGGCGATATCGATGTCGTCCTGATGGATGTGCAGATGCCGGACATGGACGGGATCGAGGCGACGCGGCGCATCCGTCAGCTGGAAATCCGCGAAAACCGGCCGCGCGTCCCGGTCGTCGCGGTCACGGCAAACGTTCTGACCGACCAAATTGCGGAATACCGGGCAGCCGGCATGAACCGCCATCTCGCCAAGCCCATCGATCCACGCAAGCTCAACAGCCTGCTCAATCAGATCCGCGCCGAACTGGCCGCGCCGGCTACCGAAGCCCCCGACGAGACCCCCGGTCGTCAGTCCGTCTGGGCGCCCTGCGCGGCGATCACCGCATCAAACATGGTCCGGCCCAGATACCCGTCAGCGATCAAGCCATTGGCCCGTTGGAAGGCGCGAAGGGCGGCGCGGGTATTCGGCCCAGCCAGGCCATCCGGCGTCCCACTGTCAAAGCCCAGCGCGTTGAGCGCAGCCTGCACGTCACGGGTCTGGCTGCGATTGATCGGCGGATTGCCCTCCGGCCAAGAACCCACAAGCGCCGCTTCCCCGGCGATACGGTCGGCCAGATGTGCCACTCCGATCGCGTAGGAGGTGGAGTTGTTATACTGCTTGATGACCCGGAAATTGGGGAAGGTGAGAAATCCCGGCCCCTGCCCGCCGGCCGGTAATTCCAGCCGCGCCGCGCGCATCAGGTGATCCGCCTCCCATTCACCCGCCGCCGGGGTCAGGCCAAGCAGGCCCCACTGGCTGACGAGACGTGACTGGCCCGGATCCCAGGCCGCAAAATCGAAATCGGCCGGCACGGAAACCTCCAGAATGCTCGGCGCGCCATCGCGCCAACCGGCCAGGGCCAGGAGATTGGCCGCGGAGGCCAGGGCATCATTGGGGTCCGTCCAGATATTTCGGGTCCCATCCCCATCCCAGTCGTGGGCCCGCTCGAGATAGGTGGTCGGGATGAATTGCATCTGGCCCATGGCGCCGGCCCAGGACCCGGTCAGCTGGGCCCGCGTCGCAAAGCCGGATTCCAGCATTTCCGCGACGGCGATCAGTTGAGCCTCGGCCCAGTTCCGGCGTCGCCCTTCCCAGGCAAGCGTCGCAAGCGCCTGAACGATGTCATTATTGCCCGGAATGGCGCCGTAGGAGCTTTCCAGCCCCCAGATCGCAATCAGGATTTCCGGCCGAACCCCGAAATGGGTGGCGATCGCATCAACGGCCGCCCGGTTCTCGGCATAGGCATCGCGGCCATTGGCGATGCGCAGATCCGATGCGGCAATATCGAGATAGGACCAGATCGGCCGCACGAATTCGGGCTGGCTGCGATCGCGATCAATGATCCGCATTTCCGGCTCGAGCCCGTCCAGCATGTCTGCGGCGGTCGCGTCTTCCACACCGGTGGCGATCAGGCGGGTCCGAAAATCCGCGCGCCAATCGGCGAAACTCTCACCGTCAGGCTGGGCCAGGGCGGGCGATGCGAACAGGGAAGCGGTGGCAGCAAGTACGAGCAGTCGACGGATCATCCATTCCTCACGAGCACAGCCGGCTCGAGGACAAGACGCGGATCGAGCCCGGCAATTTCAATAATAAGCTTGCGCCGCAGCGCGTCCACGAAATCATCATGCTCATTGCTGGGCGAAATAAAGGCGCCCGGCCCGGCGATCACCTGATTTTCGAAATAAGCACTGACATCAATCGAGACAGAGGGGCGAAATGGGTGCTGGCGACCGCCGGCAATCGGCAGGCCATTGATGGTGATATTCGCGTCCTCGGCTCGCTGGCGCGCCTGGCTCAGGCTGGAGCCGGAATTCTGCGGTCCGTCGCCGGATATATCGATGACCTGGCGCACGCCCTCGAACGCGTTTTCTTCCATCAGCGTGATCGAGCTTTCGATCGCCGCCCCGATGGCTGTCCGTCGACCGGAGACAAAGGGGGCGGTCGCCAGGCTGGCGGCAAAGGCCTGGGCATCTGCCTCGGTCTCGATCACTGTCCAGGGCGCCACGACACGCTGGAAATCCCCGTCCGCCCATTCAAGATAGACAACGGCAATCCGGCCATAGCCGCCGCTCTGGATGGCCGAGATGATGTCCGGATCGGCGAGCGCCGCAACATGACCCTCACGTTGGCGACGGGCCTCGGTTTCGTCGATCGAGGACGATACGTCGACCGCAAGGACAAGCTCCAGGTCAACCAGCTCGCGGCCATCCTCGGTGTATTCATGCGGACGGGGTTCACCCACCCAGGGCGCAGGCACGCGCGCACTGGCGCCAAGCGTCAGGGCCAGGGCGATGGCGCCGGAAAGTGCGAAGCCCCGTCTCACGGCGCGCGGCCGGCCTCGGTGCCGTAAAGCGGGTCGACCTCGCCATGGCTCGGCAGGGCGCCGGCAATCTCGATGATCAGTTTGCGCAGGATCGCCTCGCGGAATTCGTCCTCGGTCCGTGCCGGCAGCACGAAGGCGCCCGGTCCGGTGATCACATTCTCGCGGAAATAATCGTCGAGATTGACCTCGACCGGCCGCACCCAGCGCCCGTCACCGGACGAGATGACCGGCAGACCATTGACCACGACCTGCGCCTGATCCGCCAGGGCTCGCGCCTGCTCGAGGGGCAGGCCCTGGTTCTGCGGACCGTCGCCGGAAATATCGATGATCAGGCGCGGTGCGTTATAGGCATTGGTCTCGATCCGCTCGACCGCATCGGCGATCGCGGCGCCGATCGCGGTATAGTGGCCGCGCTCGAGCGGGGCCGCGGCGACGCGCGAGGCGAAGGCCAGCGCATCTTCTTCCGAACCAATCACGGTCCAGTCGGCTGCGGAGCGTTGGAATCCGCGATCCGCCCATTCGACATAGGTCACCGCGATGCGTCCAAGCGGTCCACCCTGGATGGATCGGATCACGTCCTCGGAGGCCAGGGCCGCAACATAGCCCTCGCGCTGACGGCGCGCCTCTTCCTCGTCCACGGAATAGGAAATATCGACGGCAAGCACGAGCTCGACATCCACATCGATCGAACCGGGCTGAACGGCGAGAGCCGCCGGTCCAGCCACGAAAAAGGCCGCCAGCGCGGCGGCACATGTCTTACCCAAGCCTGTCATGCCGCGCACACTATGGAGCGTGCCCGGCCGGAGCAACTTTCGAAGTTGTAAGACGCAGCAGACGCGTCCGATGTGTCACCCCCAAACCTCATCATAAAGGGCGATGATCTCGTCGGCGGACGGCACGCGCGGATTATTGCCGGG